>DASTMQ010000184.1:0-33054 GCA_035714005.1 Hyphomicrobiaceae bacterium | reverse complement strand
GAGGATAGGCTCGATGCCCTGAGCGCGGACTATCATCTCAGCCGTGAGGAGGTTTCGCGGATTTATCGCACGATCGCGGACGTGATGTACCGCGCGGTCCGCTTCGGCGGCGGTCCGTGCACCGGTCTGGCGTGGCGCTGGGGCTTTGGTTGGCCCCAGTGTGACTAGCAGTGTCAAGCCAACGCCCTAGCCGCCAGCGGCTAGGTTCCGTCGCGATCTCTGGCGTCGCTCAGAGGTTCCCCAGATAAGCCCTCTCGTAGAGGCGCCGGCACGCCGCGGCGTCGATCGGGATGGGATTGCCCGCAGCCGTCGGGTCCAAGGGCGCCATCTCGCTCATGCGCTCAAACTGACGATCATCGACGCCCAGGCCCGCCAGGGTGTGCGGGATACCGACCTCAGCCCTGAGCGCCAGCAGCCAGGACAGGAAGGCATCGAAACCGGCCTCCAATCCGAGGTAGGCGGCCAGGCGTGCAATTCGGTCCTCGACCGCCGCCCGATTGAAGCTCAGCACATAGGGCATGAAGACCGCATTGGTGGAGCCGTGGTGGGTGCCGTAAAGCGCGCCGACAGGGTGGGAGAGGGCATGAATCGCTCCCAGCGCCTTCTGAAAGGCCGTCGCCCCCATCACTGCCGCCGAGAGCATGTGCGCACGCGCATCCAAATCGCCGCCGTCGCGGTAGGCCCGGGCCAGGTTGTCCTGAACCAGGCGAATGCCCTCAACCGCGATGCCGTCGGCGAGGGGGTGATAGGAGGCACCGCAGTAGGCCTCCAGACAGTGCGCCAGGGCGTCCATGCCCGTGCCCGCCGTGGTGGACGGCGGCATGCCCAAGGTCAGCTCCGGGTCGCAGAGGCTGGTCTTTGGCAGCATTAAGGGATGGAAGATAACTTTCTTTTGCTGCGTCGCCGCGTCGGTGATGACCCCGGCGCGACCTACCTCCGAGCCCGTGCCTGCCGTCGTCGGCACGGCAACGATCGGCAGGATCCCCGCCGTCTCGGCACGGGTCCACCAGTCGCCAACATCCTCGAAGTCCCACATCGGTCGGCTCTGGCCCGCCATGAAGGCGATGACTTTGCCGGCATCGAGGGAGGAGCCGCCGCCGAAGGCAACGACACCGTCATGCCGGCCACCGCGCAGGGCCTTTAGCCCTGCCTCGACGTTGGCCGCGACCGGATTAGGTTGGACGTCGCAAAACAAGCTCGCCGCCACGCCGTCCTCGGCCAGCACGTCCATCGCCCGTTTGACGATCGGCATCCGCGCCAGGCCCGCATCCGTCACCAGCAGTGGTCGGGCCATGCCGGCAGCCCTGACGGCGGCGCCAAGCTCGCGGATGCGGCCGGCGCCAAAGTGCACGCTGGTGGGATAGTTCCAGTTGCCTATGAGTTTCACGTTCAACTCCTCGCCTGTTGCTCTCGGCGCCCTCAGATTGGGCTGGCCTTTCACTCACCCCGCAACAGAGCAATCAGGACCGCTCGAAGCCGCGCATGAGCTCCCAGTCGGTGATGCGCCGATCGTACTCGAACTGCTCCCATTTCGCCGTGTGCACGTAGTGCTCAACGACGGTATCGCCAAACGCTTGGCGCAGCAGCTCCGATCCGGCGAGGCAGTCCGTGGCCTCGCGCAAGGTCTTGGGTATCTCGGGAAGCGCCGTGCCGACGTAGGCATCACCCGAGAATGGTGCCTCGAGCCTCAGTTTCTCGTCGATCCCCTGCATTCCTGCCGCGATTAGAGCCGCAAACGCCAAATAGGGGTTGAGGTCGGCGCCGCCGATGCGGCACTCGATGCGGATCGCCTTGCCACCCTCCCCACACAGGCGGAAGCCCGCCGTGCGGTTGTCGCGGCTCCACACTGCCCGGGTCGGCGCAAAGGTACCTACCTGGAAGCGCTTGTAGGAATTGATATAGGGCGCCAGGAAATACGTGAACTCGCGCGCATACTTGAGCTGTCCCGCCACGAAGGCGCGCATCAGATCCGACATGCCGTACTCGGCCTCTGGCGCATGAAACAGGGCTTTTACCCCCTTCTCGTCCCACAGCGAGAGATGAATGTGTGCGGAGGAACCCGCCAAATCGTAGCGCCACTTCGCCATGAAGGTGACCGCCTTGCCTTGGGCGTGCGCAATCTCCTTGATGGCATTTTTCAAGATGACATGGCGATCGGCCATCTCCACGGCATCGGCATAACGAACGTTGATTTCTTCCTGGCCTGGTCCCCATTCTCCCTTCGAGTTCTCAACGGGGATGCCGGCGCCCTGCAGTGACCGCCGGATGGCACGCATGACACCCTCCTCCTTGCTCGTCTGCAGGATATGATAGTCCTCGATGTAACTGCCGGCCGTCTCAAGGTCTGCGTAGCGCTTGGCCGCCGCCGACCGGTAGGTCTCGTCAAAAAGATAAAACTCCAGTTCGGAGGCGCAGAAGGCGCGCAGCTTTTTGGCGGCGAGCCGATCGACTTGGCGCTTGAGCATGGCGCGCGGCGAATGGGCGACAGCGTGATGATGATGGTCGAGCACATCGGCCAGCACCAGCGCCGTGCCCTCGAGCCATGGCAGTCTGCGCAAGGTGGCGAGGTCCGGTTTCAGGACGAAATCGCCATATCCCTTCTCCCAGCTCGCCGCCGCATAGCCCGGCACGGGCTCCATATCCATGTCGTTGGCCAGCAGATAGTCGCAGCCGTGGGTCTCTTCGTGCGCGCTGTCCAGAAAATACTCGGCCTGAAAGCGCTTGCCGATCAAGCGGCCCTGCATGTCGACCATGCAGACGAGGACCGTGTCGATGCTGCCCGATCCGACCGCCGTGGTCAGCTCTTCGAAGCTGAGATTGCCCGCCATTGCCGGCCCCCTTGTTTGCGGCTTTGTCGCTCCACCCATCATCGTTGGCTGCGCCGGCCCTGTCGAGCCGTGCCGGGTCAGCGACCCAATGAGCATGGCTGCGCGCAGGAAAAGCGGGTCCGATGGGCGCAAATTCACTTGCATTGTTGCCGCCGGGGCTGGCGCGTGTAGTCTTGCAGCCAGCCGGCCCGGGAAAAACCCATGGCCGAGGTCGACGCTACCGGCTTGGTCGGCAGCGGCGGCTTTCCCGTGCAGCCGCTCGCCGCCCCGTGCGGGCTGCAGGTGACCGAGGTGTCGAGCAATGCGCGTCGTCGTGGTGGGTGCAGGTGTCCTCGGGGCCAGTGTGGCCTACCATCTGGCCCGTGCGGGTCTAGAGCTGACCCTGGTCGACCGCGCCGATGAGGGCCGTGCCACCGCCGCGGGCGCCGGGATCGTCTGCCCCTGGGGGTCTACGATCGAGGACGCCGCGAGCTACGCGCTGCTCGCCGCTGGCGCGCGCTACTATACCGAGCTCGTGGCCCTGTTGGCCGAGGACGGCGAAACCGATCTCGGCTACGCTCGGGTGGGCGGCCTTTACGTTCCGGCGCAGCCGAACGAGCTCGATGAGCTCGAGCGCCGGGCGCGAAGCCGCGCCGTCGATGCACCCGAAGCAGGCCGCATCGAACGCCTGTCGCCGGCGGATGCACGAGCCCTGTTTCCACCCCTGCGTCGCGAGCAGCCTGCCCTGTTCGTGTCGGGCGGCGCCCGTGTCGATGGCCGTCGGCTCGCCGGCGCGCTGCAGCGCGCCGCCGTGAAGCACAAGGCACGCTTGCTCAACGGTTCGGCCGAGCTCGTGCGCCACGGCCACGCCGTTGCCGGCGTGCGCGTTGGCGGCGAGCTGATCGAAGCCGACCGCGTCGTGGTTGCGGCCGGCGCCTGGGCGCCGAGCCTGCTTAAAAGCGTTGGCGTCGAGCTCGCCGTGGCACCGCAACGCGGCCAGATCGTGCATCTGCGTCTGCCGGGCACCGACACGGCGCGCTGGCCCGTGCTGCTACCGCTCTCCAGCTACTATCTCCTGGCCTTCGAGGACGCCCGTGTCGTCGTCGGCGCCACCCGCGAAACCAATTCCGGTTTCGACTATCGCTTGACCGCGGCCGGCGTGGCCGAGGTGTTGAACGCGGGGCTTGCCGTGGCGCCCGGGCTCGCCGCCTGGACGCTGCATGAGATCCGCATCGGTTTCCGGCCGCTCGCGCACGACAACCGGCCGAAGCTTGGACCGGTACCGGGGGTGGAGAAGCTGTTTGTCGCCAATGGCCTAGGTCCCAGCGGCCTGAGCATGGGCCCCTACGCTGGGGCGCTGATTGCCGATCTGGTGCTGGGCAAGTCGCCCAAGCTCGCCCTTGCACCGTTTAATCTCCCGACCTCATCCTTGCGCAAGACGTGACCCAGTCTTGAAACAGGCGCCCAGCGACTGCCATGCGAGCTCGTTGATTTTTTTTGTGGGAGTGAAACGCGATGCAAGACAAGGCTGCCCAAGGCGACACCGGCTCGAAAACCGCGCCGGCTTTGCAGGGGATCAAGGTTCTCGACCTCACCCAATTCGAGGCAGGCCCGTCCTGCACAGAGGCGCTGGCCTGGCTCGGCGCCGACGTCGTCAAGGTTGAAGAGCCCAATCGTGGCGAACCCGGTCGCTGGGGCTTTAGCGACCGACCCGACGCCGACTCCCACTACTTCATCTTTTACAATCTCAATAAGCGCAGCGTCACCCTGAACCTCAAGAGCGAGGAAGGCAAAGCGCTGCTCAAGCGGATGATCGCCAAGGCGGACGTGCTGGTGGAGAACATGGCGCCGGGCACGTTCGCGCGTCTGGGCTTCGACTACCCGCGGCTCAGCGAAATCAACCCGCGCTTGATCTTCGCCCAGGTCAAGGGCTTCGCGCCGGAAAGCCCGCACGCCAACTATCTGGCCTTCGATATGATCGCCCAAGCGATGGGCGGCACCATGGGTGTAAACGGCCACCCGGACGGTCCCCCGATCCGTCCCGGACCTACCATCGGCGACACGGGAACGGGCATGCTCTGCGCCATGGGCATTCTCGCCGCCCTCTACCAACGCATCACCACCGGCCGCGGCCAGCACATCCAGATCGCCATGCGCGATGCCATGCTCAACTACTGTCGCACGCCCATGAGCCGGCAGTCGGCGCGCCAAGACGTACTGCCGCGCGGCGGCAATGGCGTCGTCGGCACCGCCCCGGGCGGGCTTTACAAGTGCGCGCCGGGCGGGCTCGACGATTGGTGCTACATTTTTGCGTCGAGGGGAAACGAGGAGCACTGGCGCCGGCTGGTGCACGCCATTGGTCGCGAAGATCTGCTGGCGGATCCCAGCATGGTCGATGGCCCCACCCGCGCTACGAACCAGGCGGCGGTCGACGCGGCGATCACGGAATGGACCTCCAAACGCAGCAAGCGGGAGGTGATGGCAACCATTGCCGGCGCGGGGGTGCCTTGCGGCGCGGTGCTCAATACGTTGGAGCTGCTCAACGATGAAGACCTGCATGCCCGCGGCATGATGCAGACGATCGAGCATCCGGTGCGCGGACCCGTGACCGTTGCGGGCTGGCCCTTGCGCATGTCCGATACCAAGGTTGCGCTGGAACCGGCGCCGATCCATGGCGCCGACAACGAGACGATTTATGGCGAGTGGCTCGACTGCTCGCCCGCCGAGGTCGCCGATCTGCGCCAACGCAAGGTGATTTGACGGGGCGCCTGCGGCCCACCTCGCTTGGTCTCGTCGCACCAGAGTACAACGAAGTCGTCCGCCATCAGGAGGTGAGCCATGGACATCCGCAAGACGGTCACGCTTCTCGAGGAGATCAACAGCGAGTACGGCGCGCGCGCCAATCCTCCGCTCCGGCGCGTGGCGATCGCCGCCGTGTTCAAGAACCCCCTGGCCGGCAAGGCCGCCGGCGCCGACCTTAAGCCGCTGATCGAGGCGTCGCTCGAACTCGGCGTTGCCCTCACCAAGTCGGCGCTTGCCAGCCTCGGCGCCAAACCCGCCGAGCTCCGCGCTTACACCAAGGCGGCCCTGGTCGGCACCAACGGTGACCTCGAGCATGGTGCAGCGATGATCCATCCCCGTCTTGGCATGGCCATGCGTCGCACCATCCGCCGCGGCCGCGTCATCATTCCCGGTCACGCCAAAGTGGGTCCGCCCGGCACGACCGTCGATCTCCTCTATGGACCGCTCGATGCGGGCTGGGACCTCGATGCCGTCGATTCCACGCCGGTCCTGATCCACGATGCCCCGCGGCCGGACGAGATCGTGCTCTGGCTTGGCTACAGCACCGGGCCGCGCGTCAACGCCCGCAGCAAGGGTCCGGACCAACAGGAGGTCGACGCACTGATCGCCTCGTTCGCGGCCGACTAGCCGAGGCGTCACGCATAGCTCGATGTCGAGCGGCGCTGCGGCGGCGGATGGCGCAGCAACTCGCGATTCGGCTGCGGAGCGGCGCGGTACCATACTTATCATCAGCTTGACACAATCGCTCCGTAGGGTGAGTGACAATATTGCAATGCATTGCGCGGCTTGAACCACGCACGTCGTCTGAAAAATCGATGGCCGGCTCCGCGGGAGCGCCGGCGGAAGCGCCAGGATGCGCGTTTTGCCGCGCGCGCCTCGAGCGTTCCGACGCGCGACCTTGGAGGAGGAAACGGTGCCTATCCGTGTAGTGTTTCTGGCGCTCGCTTGCCTTTTGATCTGCGCCGGCGCGGCCTTGGCGCAAAAGGGCGTCAAACCCGGCAAGGCCGAGGCGACCGCCAAAGGGCCGACGCCCGATCAACTGCTGCTCGGCCAATCCAAGAACGATGCCAATCTGGGCACCGTGACGCTGATGACCCAGCGGCTGCTGGCCGGTCCACTGATGACGGCGGCCCTCGATCTTTCCACCCTGCTCGATGAGGGCGAGCATTTCGAGAAAATGCGTGTGCTGCCCGTCATCGCCCGCGGCAAGATGCAAAACCTCTGGGACATGCTCTATCTCGGCGGCATCGATTTGGCCTATTTGCAGACCGACACCCTCGAATTCTTGAAGAGCGACCCCCAGTACGCGGTGATCAAGGACAAGGTGCGCTACATCACCGTGATGTTCGCCGAGGAGATCTGCATCGTTGCCGGCCCGGGCATCAGGTCGCTGAGCGACCTCGCCGGCAAGAAGGTGAGCATCAACGCCAAGGGAACCGCCGCCGCGGTCTCGATCCCCGTCATCTTTGCACGGCTCGGTATCAAGGCCGACCTGCAGTATGCCGATACCAATATCGCGCTTGAGGGCATGCGCAGCGGCGACTTGGCCGCTCACACCTTCCTGTTGGCCAAGCCCGCGCGCGCCGTCGCTGAGCTCAAGGGCGAAGGTTTGCACATTTTGCCGATCCCGTTTGCCAACGAGTTGAGCGACCTCTACCTGCCGTCGAAATTTACCAACGCGGACTATCCCAACCTCGTTCCGGCCGGTCAGGAGGTCGAGACCGTCGCCGTCGGCAACATCCTGGCCGTGTTCAACTGGCCCGAGGGCAGTGAGCGCTACAAAAAGGTCGCCCGCTTCACCGAGGCCTTCTTCGGGCGCTTCGCCGAGCTGCAGAAACCGGGATTTCACCCGAAGTGGAAGGACGTGAACCTGGCGGCGCAGGTGCCGGGCTGGACCAGGTTCAAGCCGGCGCAGGACTGGCTCGACAAGGCGGCCGCGCAGCGCGCGGTCGATGCCGATCTGCGCAACAGCTTTGGCACTTACTTGAAGCGGCGTGGAATTTCCGACCTTGGAGCCCGGTCGGAAAGCGAGCTGTTCAAAGAGTTTCTCGACTGGCGCCGCGCCCGGAATTGATCGCAAAGAGATTGGGGAGGCGTGCCCTGCGCACGAGGAGGACAGAAGCCCATAGCCGCCGTGTCGCCCCGCTTGGCGGCAAAGGCAGTGGCACGCGGCGAGGGCGGCGAACGCGCGTCCTCTGCGGCATGCTTGTGGGCGGGCTGCTGGCCGTCATGCCCATGCCAACCCACCCGCTCGCCCAGCAACGTCCGGTAATTACCTCACCGGCACGGATCGTGGCGCCGCCCACGGCGCGCACGCCGCTGGCCATTGCGGTGGGTCCGGAAGAGGGCCTGCCGCGCCATGCTTATCTGCGCATGCGCGGCGTACCGCGGACCGTCGCGCTCAGCGAAGGCCACGCGATTGCGCCCGGTGTATGGGCGATCCCGCTTTCGGCCCTGCCCGCGCTTGCCGCGATCGTGCCGACCGGCGCGCAGGGCAGCTCCGAAATCATCATTGAACTGTTGAGCCTTGAGGGCAAGGTGTTGGCGGAAACGAAGACGAGCTTGGTTATTCCGCTCCGCAACCTCTCCTCGCCAGCGCCAGCCCCGACTTCGCTCCCGCCCACCGCCTCGCCGCAGGTCGGCTCCGCGGCGCTGGCAAGTCCACCTCAGGTCGCCGCGCCAAATCGCGCCGACCACGAGCGCGCGCTCGGCTTCTACGGCAAGGGTCTCGAATTGCTGGAGCGCGGCGACGTCGATGCGGCGCGCAAGTTTTTCGAGCGTGCCGCCGACCTTGGACTGTCGCAAGCCGCCCTAGCGCTGGCAACGAGCTACGATCCCAACGAACTCAGCAAACTCAAAGTCATTGGCCTTCAGGCCAACGCGGCCGCCGCGCGCAAGTGGTACAACCGCGCCGCCGAACTCGGCGCCGCGGAGGCCGGCGAGCGATTGCGCCGGCTTGGCGCACCCTAGTCTTCCCACTTGTCCGGCCGCTTAGCGCGCGGGTTTGGCGAGCCCAATAGTCTCTTGCGTTGCCTCGGCGTTGGCGGCGCGCTGCCGCAGCAGGGCGACGAGCTCACCGACAATGCCGCGCCGGAAGACGAGGACCGCCACCACGAAGATTGCACCCTGGATCACCAGCACCCACTCGCCAAAGCCCGCTAGGTAGTTCTGCATATAGATGATGATGGCGGCGCCGACGGCGGGACCAAACACGGTTCCCATGCCGCCGACCAACGTCATCAACACCACCTCTCCCGACATCTGCCAGGTCACGTCGGTCAAGGAGGCGAGCTGGAAGACCATGGCCTTGGTGGCGCCGGCGAGACCGGCTAGGGCGGCGGAGATCACGAAGGCGATCAGCTTGAAGCGGCTGACGGCATAGCCCAGCGAAATGGCGCGCGCTTCGTTTTCGCGTATTGCCTTGAGGACCTGCCCGAAGGGCGAATGTATGGTGCGATAGATAATGAGAAACCCGGCGCAGAAGATGGCCAACACGACATAGTAAAACTTGAGGTCGTTGCCGACGTCGACAACGCCCAGCAGCGGCCGGCGTGGGATCGCCTGGATGCCGTCCTCGCCGCCGGTGAATTTGGCCTGCACGCACAGAAAGAACACCATCTGTGCCAAAGCCAGGGTCACCATGGCGAAGTAGATGCCCTGGCGGCGAATGGCGACGGCGCCAACGATCAAGCCGAGCAGGGCGGCAACCAGCGTGCCGCCGAGGATGGCGAGCTCGGGCGTCAGCGCCGGTATGGCGATGACGAGCCACTTCCAGCCCAGGAAGGGCAACCCATAGGGCAGGCTCACGGTGCCAACCTTGGCAAGGTGCCCGGCGACGTAGGCCGCGAAGCCGAAGAACATGGCATGGCCGAAGGATAAGAGCCCGACGTAGCCGATCAGCAAGTTGAAGGCCGAGGCGAACAAGGCAAAACACAGCACCTTCATCAGGAACACGGGGTAGACGATCAGCGGCGCCAAGGCGCCGAGCAGCACCAGGCCGGCAAACACCCGCATATCCCAAGTTCGTGCCCGTTCCATTGTCAGTGCCCGATCGTCACTTCGGCGTTCCGAAAAGTCCTTGCGGCCTGAGCATCAGCACGACCGCCATAATGATGAAAATGACCGTGTTGGAGGCCTCCGGGTAGAACACTTTGGTCAGGCCCTCGATCACGCCCAAGCCGAACCCGGTGATGATCGAACCCATGATGGAGCCCATGCCGCCGATCACCACCACGGCGAAAACCACGATGATGAGGTTGGAGCCCATCACCGGGTTGACCGAGTAGATCGGTGCCGCCAGCACGCCCGCGAGCGCCGCCAGGCCCACGCCGAAGCCGTAGGTCAGCGTGATCATGCGCGGCACATTGATGCCGAAGGCCTGCACCAAATCGGGGCGCTCGGTGGCGGCGCGCAAGTAGGCGCCAAGCTGCGTCTTCTCGATCACGAACCAGGTGGCAAGGCACACCGTGAGCGAGAACACCACGACCCAGCCGCGGTACCAGGGCAGGAACATAAAGCCCAAGTTAGTGCCGCCCGGAATGGGATTGGCGTAGGGCAGCCCCGAGATGCCATACTCGCGCCGAAACAAGCCTTCAACGATCAGGGCCAAGCCAAAGGTGAGAAGCAGTCCGTAGAGATGGTCTAGATGGTAGAGGCGCGAGATGAACAAGCGCTCGATCAGCACACCGAAAAGGCCAACCATGATCGGCGCCAGTATTAGGGCACCCCAATAGGGGATGCCGAGATAGGAGAGCAGCATCCAGGCAGAGAAGGCACCCATCATGTATTGGGCGCCATGCGTGAAGTTGATGACGTTCATCAAGCCGAAAATGACGGCGAGGCCAAGCGACAACAGCGCGTAGAAGGCGCCGTTGATGAGGCCCAGCAGCAGCTGGCCAAACAGCGCCTGCGGCGGCACGCCGATCAGTTCGAACATGGCGCGGGGGCTCTCCAGGTAACCGGGCCCCGGCCGGTGCAAGACCGGCCCAGGCCGCATGGGCTACTTCACCAACGGGCACTCACCTTCATTGAGCGGGCGGAACGCCTGCTCGGCGGGGATGGTGGCGCGCGTCTTGTAGTAATCCCAGGGGCCCTTGCTCTCCTCGGGCTTTTTCACCTCGAACAGGTACATGTCATGGATCTTGCGGCCGTCCTGCCGGATGCTGCCTTTGCCGAACAGCTTGTCATCGGTCGGCATCGCCTTCATCTTGGCCACCACGGCGGCGCCGTCGCCGTCGCTCTTCAATTCGTGCACGGCCTTGAGGTAGTGCAGGACCGCCGAATACACCCCCGCCTGTACCATGGTCGGCATATTGCCCCTGTTGGCGGCGCCGAACTCCTTGGCAAAGGCGCGGTTGGCATCATTGGCATCCCAGTACCACGCCTCCGTGAAGATCAGGCCCTGCGCCGTCTTGAGCCCGAGGGCGTGCACATCGGTGATGAACACCAACAGTCCAGCCAAATTTTGCCCGCCGCTGACGATGCCGAATTCGGCCGCCTGCTTGATGGCGTTGGTGGTATCGGCGCCGGCGTTGGCGAGGCCGATGATCTTGGCTTTCGAGGCCTGCGCCTGCAGCAAGAAGGAGGAGAAATCCTGAGCCGGGAAGGGATGGCGCACCTTGCCCAAGACCTTGCCGCCATTCTTCACCACCACGGCTTCGGTATCGCGCTCGAGCGCATGGCCAAAGGCATAGTCGGCGGTCAGAAAAAACCAGCTGTCACCCCCGGTCTTGACGATGGCTTGGCCGGTGCCGTTGGCGAGCGCCCAGGTATCGTAGGTCCAATGGATCGTGTTGGGGGTGCAGTCCTTGCCCGTCAGGTTGGAGGCGGCGGCCCCCGATACCAAAAACACCTTGTTCTTCTCTTTGCTGATGGTGTTGACGGCGAGCGCGACCGATGAGGTCGGCACGTCGACCACGGCGTCGACCTTGTCGACATCGAACCATTGCCGCACGATGTTGGAGCCCACGTCCGGCTTGTTCTGATGGTCGGCGAACACGACCTCGATTTTGTCGTGGCACTTGTTGGCCTTGCAGAAATCCTCGATCGCCTTTTTCGCGGCCCACACCGAGCCCTGCCCGGAAAGATCCGAATAGGTGCCCGACTGGTCATTCATGACGCCCAGCTTGATGACGCCATCGCTATATTGTGCCAGCGTCGAGCCCGCGCTCATGCACAGGGCGGCTGCGGCTGCCGCCGCCGTCAAATTCCGTCGCATCGGTTACTCCTTGTTGCCTTATACACCGAGGTAGGTCTGCAGCTTTTCTTTGCTCGTCGCGAGCGCCGAATTGGGAATCATGTCGATCACGCGCCCATGCTCGACCACGTAGTGGCGGTCGGCGACGGTGGCGGCAAAGCGGAAGTTCTGTTCCACGAGCAGAATGGTAAAGCCTTGCTGCCGCAGCATGCTGATCGTGTTGCCGATCTGTTGTACGATGACGGGCGCCAGGCCTTCGGTGGGTTCGTCGAGGAGCAGGAACTGAGCCCCGGTGCGCAGGATGCGGGCGATGGCCAGCATCTGCTGCTCGCCACCCGATAGCTTGGTGCCCTGGCTCGACGAACGGTTCTCAAGGTTGGGAAAGAGCTTGTAGATCTCGGGCACGGAAAAGCCGCCGTCCTTTTTGATTTTCGGCGGCAACTGCAGATTTTCCCAAACGCTCAAGCTGGAGAAGATGCCGCGCTCCTCGGGACAATAGGCGATGCCGCGTCGGGCAATGCGGTTCGATTTGAGGTCGATCAATTCCTCGCCCTGGAACTTGATCGAGCCCTTGCGGTTGGCCAGCATGCCCATGATGGCGCGCATGGTGGTCGTCTTCCCGGCACCGTTGCGGCCGAGCAAGGTGACGACTTCGCCAGCCTCGACGTCGAAGCTCATGCCGTGCAGTACGTGGCTCTCGCCATACCAGGCGTTGAGCTCGCGGACGCTCAGCTGCGCCTCAGCCATGGCCCGTCCCCATATAGGCTTCGATGACCTGCGGGTTTTTCGAGACCTGGGCATAATCGCCCTCGGCCAGGATCTCGCCGCGGGCCAATACGGTGATCCATTGCGACAGGTCCGCGACCACCGACAAGTTGTGCTCCACCATCAGCACCGTGCGGTCCTTGGCGACGCGTCGGATCAGCGCCGACGTGCGCTGAATATCCTCAGCGCCCATGCCAGCCATGGGTTCGTCCAAAAGCATGACTTCGGGATCGAGCGCCAGCGTGGTGGCGATCTCGAGCGCACGCTTGCGCCCGTAAGGCAATTCGACCGCCGGCAGATCCGCGTAGGCTTTGACCCCCACCCAATCGAGCAGCTCGGCGGCACGGCCATCGAGCACTTCCACCGAGCGCTCCGGCTTCCAGAAGTGATACGACGTGCCCAGCGAGCGTTGCAGGGCGATGCGAACGTTCTCCAACACCGACAGGTGGGGAAACACGGCGGAGATCTGGAAGGAGCGCACGAGGCCCATGCGCGCGACGGCGTGCGGCTGCGTGGCCGTGATGTCGGTGCCCTTGTAGAGGATGCGCCCGGCGCTGGGTTGCAAGAACTTGGTGATCAGATTGAAGCAGGTGGTCTTGCCCGCACCGTTGGGACCGATCAGGGCATGAATGGTGCCGCGACGGACCCTCAGGTCAACGTTTCGAACCGCGGTGAAGCCTCTAAAGTCCTTCGTCAGGCCGCTGGTCTCGACGATGTAGTCCTGGCTCATGAAGCCCGCGTGACGACGTTGTGAGGTGGCCGGACGGTGTGCTGCAGCCGGACGAGTGCCTCTACTCCATAGACGTAGGACCCTAGACGGGCAAGCCGGTGGCGGGTGCTTACCAGCGCTCCGCCAGGGAACGGCTGCCCGTCCCAGAGCCTCGGCCGCGGCGGCTGGCGCCGTGACCTCGCCGCCACCCGCGCCAAGCCTGCCTGCGAGTGAGAATTGCCGCAGCCGCGGCACTCGCCAGGCGAGGCCGCGGCATCTCGCGGGTCGCGCCCGCATCATGGCCGTCATATCATGGCCGCGGGCGCCGCCCGCCGGGGAGCGATGGGTCTCAGGTGCGCAGAAAACCCTCAACCTCGGTTTCGGCCCAAGCCAGCGTCTTTTCCATCGGCTCGCCCTGCAGATGGCGCACCGTCATCTTGGTCATAATGCCCTGCACGTAGATCTGCACGGCAATCTTTGGCGGCGCCGGCGCACCGGCGATCGAGACGATCTGATGGTCGTGACGGTTCGGGTAATGATAAAGCGTGCCCTTGGGTGGCCCCTCCTCGGCCCAGGTCTTGAGCGTGGTTAACTTGGCAAAGGCCGGAATATCAAAGCCTTGGCTGGCCGCCACCATTTTCTCAACCGCTGCCGGCTGCGATAGGAAGGCCAGCAGGCTCTTGGCCGCCGATTTGTTCTTGCCGAACGACCAGATGCCCCAAAAGTAGGGGATGCAAGGGGTGAAGCGGCCTTTTGGCCCCGACGGCATGCCGTGGGTCCACAGCTGTTCGGCGACCTGGGGTGCGTCCCGCTTGGCCACCGCCCACGCGCTCGGTGGGTTCAGGATCAGTGAGCCCTTGCCGGCGATCAGAAACTTGTTGTTGGAGGCATCATCCCACGCGGGCGCATCGGCGGGAAAAAAGCGCGCCAAGCGCGTGTAGTAGTCGAGCGCTTGGCGCACCGCGTCGGTCTTGACGGTGACCTTGCCCTGGGCGTCGACCAGCTGAGCGCCGAAGGCATCGAAGATGGCCCCCGCGCTGTCGACCGAATCGGTCGTCGTGCCAAGGCCGATACCAAACGGGAAGCCGGCCTTGTGGCACGCCTGCGCGGCCGCCAAAAAGGCCTCCAACGTCCAGGCCTCGGCCTTGGGCTCGCCGCCAGCCGGGTACATGGCCTGCACATCGATGCCGGCATAATTTTTCATGAAATCGATGCGCGAGCACGGCCCCTTGACATTGCTGCCTCTGGTCGCCGGTACCGCGACCCAGTGTCCCTCGGACTTGCCCAGATACTGCGCCGTCGCATTGGCAGCCCCATTCTGCTCAATCAACGGGAGCATGACGTCGTCAAGCGGCTCGAGCAGCTTGGCGTGGTCGGCCGGTCCCCAGCAGCGAAAGGTGAAAATGTCGTGGCCTGTTCGCGACTGGGCCTCGGCCTGCTCGGTCAATAGCAGCTTGTTGCCTTGGGTCGTGATGTAGTCGATTTGGACCTCGACCTTCTCCTTGGCCGCCCACTCCTCGATCAGGGCCGTGCTGGCGGCATTGGCGGTGGGCACCCAATGATCCCAAAGCCCGACCGTCAGTTTTCCGGCGGCGTGGGCCCCACGCACCTGGGGCATGGCGAGAACGGCGGTGGAGGCGGCAGTGCTGGCAAGAAAGCGGCGTCGCGAAAGCCTGGTGCTGCGCATCGTTTTTTCTCCCTTCTAAACGGGAGCCCGAACGCGCCGCTGTCATTTTTTGAGGTCGTGGACGGCCACGGTCTAAATCCGCGTGCGCACTCGGCTTCCGTCAGCTGCAAGTCTAGGTCAAAAGGCTGCTCTGCGTCAGAGGCAATCGATGCTGCGCTGCGGGACCTGGAAAGACCAGGCAAATGAGTGTGGCTGAGCGGCCCTGCTGGCCGCCGGCGCGCCCCGCGGCGCGCCCTGTCGTGCCAAACCGGCAAGCGCCACGGCCTTGCGGGCGTTGCGGTCGCCTGGCTCCGCTTAAGCGGTGGCATCGCGGCTCGGCCGACCCAGCGCCGGCTCGGGCAAACGCCTGTGCGTGCATCAAAACCACCGCCGCAACCCAGATACCGCCGATGGCAGGCGGGTCCAACTGCAGGGCCAATAGGCCAAACGCCACTGAGCGTGGGCTCGCGGGAGGCCGTCCGGCCGATTCGGCCATGGCATTCAGCGGTCGCTTGACGCATACTGGCCGCAATAATCGTCGCCAGCGCTGTCCCCCTCGCCAAAGCTCGTGAGCCGAGGTGTGCGTTCGGGCGATCAAGGGCCAAAGACCATGAGCGCTGACCCATCATTTGTCGACCGTATCCGTCCTTTTCTCAGGAACAATACCTTTTTTGGCGGCCTTCCCGATGCGGCCCTCGACGCCCTGATCCGGCGCGGTCACACCAAGAAATTTGCCAAAGGCGACGCCATCTGTCGACGCGGCGAGCCCGGTGACAGCGTCATGGTGCTCCTGCAAGGTCGCATCAAGGTCTCAAACGTCAATGTCGACGGCAGGGAAGTGGTGCTGAACTTTCTCGGTGTCGGCGACATCACCGGCGAAATTGGTGCGCTCGATGGCAACGAGCGCACGGCGGATGCCGCGGCCTTGGAGCCGTGCGAGGTATTTGCCGTCCACGCGCGCGACCTGCTGCCGACCCTGACGGCGCATCCGCCGGCGCTTTTGGAAATCATCCAGATCCTGTGCGAGAAGCTGAGATCGGCGTCCGCCATTATCGAGGACAACACCTTGGAGATGCGCGCGCGCACCGCCCGAGGTCTGTTGCGGCTGGCGCGACAGCACGGTCGCACCAGCCGGGACGGCGTGCGGCTGCAGCTGCCGATGTCGCAAACCGAGCTCGGCAACTATCTCAGTATTTCGCGCGAGAATGTCAGCCGGCAGCTGGGTCGGCTGCGGGACGCCAACGTCATCACGGTCAACGACCAACAAATCATCATCAACGACGAGGTCGGCCTGGCCGAAATCGCCGCGACCCCGTCGAGGGAGTGAGGCTCCCGCCGCCCCTAAAAGAGCCCAGGCGGCGGCAACGGTAGGCGCTTGGGCGGCACTGTGGCCCGGTCGCCTTTTCCCTGCAGATGCAGTTCGATCTGGGCGATCGCCTGTTCGCTGGAGGCAACGCCCGTCAGCGGCATGCGGTCGGGGCCAATCTCGACCTGCAGCGCGCGCCTTCCCCGCAGCTTGACCCATGGCGAAAGTCGCCATGACGCTTGCAGGGCGTCGTCGGCTCCCGCGTCGTTGCGCAAGGGTGCAAGCGCCGCCCCGGAGGGCTCAAAGCAAGGCAAGGGCTGGCCCAAGGTCAACCGCCGCAGCTCGTGCACGCAACTTGCTACCGACTGCGGTGCGGCGGCGAGCACGAGATCGCAGACGACGGGCACCTCGCGCGCCTGATCCAAAACCCATCTCCGGCCCGACGCGGCCTCGATCGGACTGATCGTTGCCCGGCAGCCGTGGCCGACGGCTCCGACCCCGGCGCTGCGGCGGCAATGCCCAACGTGCACGCGAATGCCGTGTCGAATGCCGCACAAGGATCCCACGGAATTCCAGCTTTCCACCACCATATCGCCGTGCCGAGCCAGGTTGATGATCTCGTCGGCCGTGCACCAGGCAAGTCGTCGTCGCTCACCCAACCAACGGGCAAACAGGGGCGGGCGCTCGTCGACGAGACGCTGCAGGGCCTCCTCCTTGATCTGCATGCGCGCGGCGACCAGATGGCCGAGCTCTTGCTGCGAGACCAGATCGAGACCAAGACCCGCAGCGATGCTGGCGGCGATCTTCGGTCCATGCACGCCGCTGTCTTGCGTTACGAGGATGACCGTCATGGCACGTATCTCAGCGAAGGTTTACAAGTTACGCGCAAACGTTTTGCGGCAGAGGTCGGTGTCGCGGCGGCGCCCATGCGCGTTCGATGACGCCTGGCCAAGAGCTGGCGCGCTATCGGCTCGGGCCCTGCTATGCGCGGGCCCCTCCGGGCTCGAACCATGCGCTCGAGCCGAGAGCGGCAGCCGTGGGGCGATGCGCCAGGTGCATCGCGCCCAAGGCCTCGCGGCAGGGGCCGGCCCTAAGCAGGGTGCCATCAACGGCACCCACCCTGCGCGCTATGGGGCGAGCATGTGCATCGATGGCTCGGGCACCGCCCTCTTGCCTGTCGGTGTCGTACCGAACCCAGGCGCAGCCCAGCCGCAAGTGGGCAACGTTACCCACCTGTCGATGCGATGAACCTTTAACTCCCGCACCATCTCAGAGAGGGGATGACCGATCCCAGCTGCCACACGCATGGCGGCTCATCCCATCGGTCGCCGAGCGATCAGAAGCGATCGCGATCCGCCTGCTCATAAAAAGTCTTGGCATCGACGTTGGCCGCCGCGCTACCTGCGAAGCCGGCTAGCACCGAAAGCGCGATCAACGCAGAGAGGATGGTCTTCATGGGGGACACTCCATCTTCACGAGCGATGCGTTCAACACCATTGTCGCTCGTCATCGCTGCGCCAGAGGGTGCGGCGTTTCGTGAGCGCGCGCAGTGATTTGAAGCACAGGTGCTGCTCCCCAAAATGGGAAGACCTGGGGCGCTTGCCTTGGGCGCTGAGCGCCCGCTCCCGGCGCTGCTCGTGGTGAGCGCGTCAGGTCTCCCCGTAGCCACCCGCGTGGTGCCTCAGGGCTTTTACCTATGCCGAGCCCCCGACCGCCACTTTAGATTTCCGGCGCCGGCGTGACGGAGCACTAAAAAGTGTGGAGGCTGCCATGGGAATTTCGCGGGCAACAATCATCCTTGCTACCTTGGCGCTGTTGGCGGCGAGCTCCATTGTCGACGCGCAAACCGAGCGGCAAGCAGCGCCGATGAAAAATCCGAAGCAGCGAGCGGCGATGGCCGCCGAAGCGGCGCCAGACAAGACCGCCGAAAAGCCGGAGGCGGGGGCCGCCAAGCAGAAAAAGCTATCGGTGTGCCTCGAGACCTGGGACCGGCAAACCCATATGACAAAGCGGGAATGGCGCGTCGCCTGCGTGCGCAGCGTGCGCGACTACCCCGACGCTTTCGATCGCTAAGAGTAGAGCGCGCAAGCCGCAATCGTGCGGTCGAGCGCTCAGGCGGGTTTCGATTGTCCAGCCTTGGCGTCGATCACGGCATTGAGATCGGCCTCGGTTGCCGCCCGGCGACTGCGTCCCTCGAACACGGCTCCCTGTTCGATGGCAAAGGACATGTGGTGAATATCGCCCTCGACCTCGGAGGTGCTCTGTAGGGTGACCGACTTGGCGCAGATGGCGCCCGAGACCTTGCCGCTCACCACCACCTGCTGACCGGCGACCAAACCCGACACCTTGCCCTGCTCGCCGACGATCACTTCGGCGGCCTGCACATCCCCCTCGATCTCACCGTCGATCTGCAAAATGCTCCGGCTGATGATGCGCAGCCCCTGGCCGATGATACGCAGATCGTTGCCGATGATCGATTTATCGCCGCTCTCGGTCGGTCCCGTCCGGCGTTGCGCACCGTTGACCACCGCCGGGGTGGCCGGTCGCGGCGGGCTCGGTTGGGCGAGCGGATTGGGTTGGGCGGACGGGTTACGCGTAAACATGAGGACCCCCAGATCGAAGATTATCAAACGAGATCAGCAGCACGAGATGGTCAAATTATGTCGTTTCGGAGCAATAGACTACTCCACTTCGCATGCGTTGGCGTCACAACCAAAGGCCCGGCGCGCAGCGCTCGCGTGGGGCATCGCAACCCCCCGTGCGCGTTGAGCTTAAAGCTGCGCCGGTTTTTGCTGTGCAGCCGCTGCCGCCGCGGTGCTCGCGCCGCGGGGCCGCGCGTGTCCCGTTGGCCACTCTCTTTGCCGTCGTTTGCCTTTGCGGTCGTTGCCCGCCGCGCCCTCGGCGCGTGGCGCCGCCTGTGCGAGCGCCCTTTGCAGCGAGGAGGCGGCGAAGCGAGGAGGTAGGCAAGGGCGCCGCCGGTGTGGGCCAGCCTCTGCGATCGACCGCTGGCGTCGCCGCGCCGCGATGCTACCATGCGCGCCCTCATGCTCAAGTGGAGGAACGCCCCCTTGCGATGGCTTGCCCGGCTCGCGCTCGGTCTTATCGGCTTTGGCGCCACGGCCGCCGTGGCCCAACCTTATCCGGATCGGCCCGTCAAGGTGGTGGTTGGCTTTGCGGCGGGTGGCCCCACCGATGTCATCGCCCGCATCGTTTGCGACAAGTTCTCGACCCGGTTCGGCAAGCAGTTCTATGTCGTCAATCAGCCGGGCGCTGGCAGCAATACGGCGACCGGAATGGTCGCCACGTCCCCGCCCGACGGCTATACCCTGCTGGTCGTCAGCACGGGCTTCGTCGTCAACCCGAGCTTGTTCGCCAAGGTCCCCTACGATCCCGTCAAGGACTTTGCCCCGATCAGCATCGTGGCGGTGTCGCCCAACGTCGTGAGCGTGCACCCATCCGTGCCGGCCAAGACCATGCAGGAGCTGATCGAGGTCATCAAGGCAAACCCCGGCAAGTACAGCTTCGCGGCGCCGGGGGTCGGCAGCACGCCGCATCTGTCCGGCGAAATTTTCCGGCTCAGCAATGATCTCGACCTGCCCACCGTACAGTTCACCGGTGCGGCTCCCGCCATTCAATCGACGGTGGGCGGCCACACGCCGGTCGCCTTCTCGGCGGTGCCGCCCGCCGCGCCGCAGATCCAACAGGGCCTGCTGCGCGGGCTAGCGGTGACGGCGGCGAAGCGCTCCCAGGCGCTCCCCGACGTGCCGACCATGGCCGAAGCGGGCATCTTTGGACAGGAGGCCTATACGCTGACAGGCATGCTGGCACCGGCGGGCACGCCGAAGGCCATCATCGATCAGTTGCACCAGGAGATCGTCAATCTGGTGGCCCTGCCCGATGTGCAGGCGCGGCTCAATGAGCTGGGTTTTGAAGTGGTGGCCAATTCGCCCGAAGCGTTTGCCCAACGCATCAAGACCGAAATGGAAAAGTGGGCCGGCGTCATTCGTGACGCCAAGATCAAGCCGCAGGAAGCCAAGTAGCCGCCGCCGCTCCCGCTCCGGACGCGGCGCGAGCGGTCACCGGCGCATCGCGCCTTGCTTGCCCGACGAGCGTCGCAAACCCAGGTGCGCCAAGAGCACATGGCCTAGCTTTGCCGACAACAGGCCTTGCCAAAGCGGCAATTGTGGATTTATTTGGTCAAGAAATGGGCGGCGCCCGCAGCATTGCGCGGTGCGGATGGGGGTGTCGTGACATGGCCGGCCAGCAGGATCCGGACAGCACCTCGCCGGTCGAGAGGTCTGAGGCCGGCACCCGGCTCAAACGGATCAAGGTCAGCGAGCTGTTGCAGGGGGCGCGCGAAGTAATCCTCGAACACGATAGCCAGGACTACCGCCTCCGAATCACGGCCAACGGCAAGCTGATCCTTACCAAATAGGGGGCGCCGGCGGCTTGACCGCCGCCGGCATGGGCATTGCGCCCTGGCGGGGCTTGGGCTTTGTCCCAGCAAACGCCAAAGCTTGGGGCCACGGGGGGCGATCGGGGGCTTCCTTGCCACAGTCCCCTGTCGAAGGCTGTTGTCGAGGGCTTCGCAATTGTTGCCAAGATGAGATAGCCTTGGCCCAGAAGCGCACCAGGGAGCCCTCACGACGATGCGCCTAACCAAATCCACCGGCCATGCGATCCGGATCTTGATCGACTGCGCCGGCGCCGACGCTCGATTGATCAAGGTCGCGGAGCTGTCCGAGCGGCTGCAGATCACGCAGCAGAACGTCTTCAAGATCGTCAACCTCTTGGCCCGCGAAGGCTTGATCGAGGCCGTGCGCGGCCGCAACGGCGGCGTGCGGTTGGCGCGGCGAGCCGATCAAATTCGCATCGGCGATGTCGTGCGGGCAACCGAGATCACCCGCGTCGAGGTTGAGGATGCCCCGTCGCGCAAACAGAAGAGCCGCAGCGGCGTGAACGAGATCTTGGACGATGCGCTCGGTGCTTTCATCGACGTGCTCGATCAGCACACGCTGGCCGACATGGTCCGCTCGGCGCCGCGCGCGGCCCACCTCATGCGTCGGCGCAACTCAGGCCCCACGCGAGGGGCGGGCATGCCCTCGGGTCGCTATCGTCGCTCGCTGCAGACGAGCAATTGAGGCTTTGACAGGCACGCCGGCCGCTAGGCAAGTTTTGAGCCGCTCTAAAGTAGATTTCGAGGCGTTCTAAACTACAGCGCTTGTGCTTGACATAACTCTCCAGCGTGCGAAATCTTGAAATCGCGCCTCCACAATCTTCGAGGGCGCGCCTTCCGATGTCGGGGCCTTGAACCCCAACGATTGGAGAAATGCATGCGCAAGCCATCGGCGATCCGCCGTGTTGATAGTCCCGTGCTGATTTTGGCGTTGGTCGAGCCGCATTGGTTAAGCGCGCTTGGGGCGTGCCGATGAGACGGGCGAGCGCCAGGCTGGCCGACGATACCCTGCCGATCGCCTCGATCGCCGAGCCCGAGCGGCTGGTTGGCCTCGGCTTTCGCTACTGGCTGAACGGTTTCCGCACCGGCGACATCGGCTGCTGGGAAAAGGCCTGGGACGCCTATGCCGGCAGTCTCGGGCCGACGCTGGCCAGAGGTGCCGTGACCGATCTGGCGCGCTGGGTGCGCTCGATCGACCGTCACGCGCAACGTCGCCCCGAAACCTTAGCAACCGATTGCGATTGCTTTTGTCGCGACGAATGCGTTGCTATTGCCATGATCGCGGCCTGCCAACACAACGCCTGCCCAGCCATGCGCGCCTGTGCCTTTTCGCTGCTCGGTTGCTCCCTGATCGAGGAAGTCGTCTCGGGGGCCACCAGCTTTGCTGCGACAATGCGCGGGGCCAAGCAGGTGCTGCCGCCGTGCTATATGACCGACGCAAGCCTGCTGGCCATGACCCCTGCGACGGCAGCAAGACAATGAGCCGCGTACGATGATTATTTGTTCCTGCGCGGCCATCTCCGACGCCGATATCGAGCGCGCCCTGGTTGAGATCCTGAGCCTACCCGAGGCACCCCTGCCCACCCCCGGCGTGGTTTACCGTCACTTGCGCAAGAAAATGGTGTGCTGCGGCTGCTCGCCCGTCGCCGTCAGTACGATCTATGAAAAAATCGATTTGCTGGCCGCCAAGGGGGTGGTCTGCCCCTATGCCTGCGCCTGCGCGCAAGGTCGGCTCTTGCGCTGCGCGGGGGATTCGCCGGCACGGCAGCTGATCGAACGCACCCCGCCGCGGCCCTGGCGCACCGAAATACCTGCCGAGGCCGGGGCGGGACCCGCCCTGGAAACCGCCTGACCCCTAGCTTTTGTGGTGAGCTTTTACTCTCCCCGCTGGCTCGCCACCGCCAACTGGCGTAGGAAGCGGAGTGGCTGACGTGCGCCCGGCGCTCTTGACCCGCCGCGGTTCAACCAGAGCCAGTCCCAGAGCGAGCCAGGCAGGGGAGAGGTGGCATGAAAGGCAAGAAAGAGGTCATCGACATACTTAACGATGCTCTGAAGCACGAGTTGGGCGCCATTAACCAGTATTGGTTGCACTACCGAATGCTCGACAACTGGGGCTACACCAAGCTTGCCAAGAAGGAGCGCAAGGAATCGATCGAGGAGATGCAGCACGCCGATAAATTGGTCGACCGCATCATCTTCCTGGAAGGCCTCCCCAATATGCAACATATCGCCCCCCTGATGATCGGCCAGGACATCAAGGAGGTGCTGGAGTGCGATCTCAGGGGCGAGTTCAATGCCCGCGACCTCTATACCCGGGCGCGCGAGATTTGCCGCCGCAACGAGGATCTGGTGTCGATGGCCTTGTTCGAGGAGCTGTTGGCGGACGAGGAAGGCCACATCGACTTCCTCGAGACCCAGCTCGACCTGTTGGGCAAGATCGGGGTGCAAAACTACGGCCAGCTGCAGGCCGGCGCCGCCGACGATGCCGAGGACGACTGAGCGTGGTGCCTAGTCGTCGCACCATTCCCTTATGAGGTTGGCCGTGCACTTGGCGAGCAGATCGGCCTCGGCCGATTTGCCCTCGCGATCGAACAAACGGCGCCGGGCCGTGTCAAGGTCGAACAGGAGCTCGCGATGCGCCGGGTCGCGAACAAAACTGCGCACCCAGCCCGCGGCAACCATGCGCCGGCCGCGGCGCACGGGCGCAACGCGATGCAAGGAGGTGGCGGGATAGGTGACGAGGCTGCCGGCGGCAAGCTTGAAGGCCTCCTCTCCCGCCGCCGATTCGATCACCAGCTCGCCACCGTCATAGGCCTCCGGGGGCGACAAAAACAGGCTAAAGGCGACGTCCGAGCGAACCCCGTCCATCAGTGCATCGTCGACATGCAAGCCATAGACATGACCGGGCTCATAGCGGCTGAACAGGGGACCGATCAGGCGTTTGGGGCGGGTGGCCAGCTGGAATACCGTGTGCTGCATGAGACGGCTTTCGATCAGGTCGCGCGCGCTTTGGAGCTCGGGGCCCTCGCCCGCCTGCAGATTATTCTTAACGAGCCGCGCCGACCAACCCGCCGTCGCCTTGCCCTCGCTGAACCTCGCCGCTGCGAGCTGGGCGCCGATGGCCTCAAGGTCGGCGGCACTCAATAGGTCGGCAATAGCCAGAATCATGACCGCTCCAAGCCCACCCCTTACACCGTTCGAGCCGACATTCTTCCAGGCGCGGCCAACCTGCAAGACCATTGCACCGACAGCGAGCCCGCCGGCGCGCTCACCGCCTTCGACGAGGCACTAACGCCAGGAGACAGACTTATGGCGAAGCTTACGCGTAAGCTTTGGATCGGCATCGGCGCGGTCAGCATCGCCAGCGCTCCCTTGGGCCATCTCGCCCGCGCCCAGGATGCCACGCACAAGGGCCACCAACCCGGCAGCAGCCAGGAGCCCGCTGCCGCCAGTGCCACCGCCACGGAGGGCGGCGAGGCTTATCTTTCCGACGGCGGCCCCAAGGACACCCGCATCCGCTTTTACCGCGACATCGCCTTGATGCGGGGGCATCTGCTGGTCGGCGATCAGTTGATCGCCAAGGGGCTTTGGGACGAGGCCTTGCCGCACTTTCTGCACCCGACCGAGGAGCTTTATGGCCTGCTCGAGAAATACATCAAGCTGCACAAGATCACGCCCTTTAGCCGCGATCTGCAGGCCCTGGCCCAGAGCGTAAAGGCCAAACGCAAGGGGGCCTACGACGAGCGCGTCAAGGTTGTCGATCAGCGCTTGAGGAGCGCGCTCGACACGGCCAAGCGCTTCATGACGCCGCCGCTGCGCACCTTTACCGTGCGCACGGCCGTGGCGGTATTGCGCGCAGCCCAATCCGAATACGAAACCTCCATCGAGGACGGCAAGTTCGTCAAGCCGGTCGAGTACCAGGACAGCCGCGGCTTCGTTTGGCAATCGGAGCGCATGATCGGTGCCATCGCCGGTGAGCTTGAAGGCATCGATGCGGCGGGGTTGGCCAAGGTCCGCGCCGATTTCGAGCGGCTCAAGGAGGCCTGGCCGGACGTGATGCCGCCGCCCGTGCCACGCTTCACGCCGGGCGAGCTATCGGCGCTGATCTCCGACATCGAGCTACACGCCGCGAGGTTTTGATGGCGTGGCTCGCAAGCGTGCTCGGGCCGCTGCGGCGGCCATGGGCCGCCTTGGTCGTCAGCGCGATCCTGAGCTTTGCGGCCTTGGCCGCGCTCTATCCTGGCAGGGAGCGCGCCGAGGCTCGCAGCGAGGCGCAGGCGGGCGCCCAGGCGGGTGTTAAAAAAAGCAGCAGGCGCGGCGGCGATCCGCTCGAAACGCTGAAGGCCCAGTTTGGCCGCCCGGGCTATCTGCCGAGCCCCGCCGCCAATCGTCCAACCGCAGCCAAGGTCGCCCTCGGCCAACGCCTGTTCTTCGACAAGGAGTTCTCCGCCACGGGAACCATCGCCTGCGCCTCCTGTCATGACCCCAAACTCGCCTTTACCGACGGCGAGGTGACGGGCCGGGGCGTCAGCGGGCGCCGGCTGGTGCGGCATACGCCGACGCTTTGGAATTTGGCCTGGAGCCGGCTGTTATTTTGGGACGGCCGCGCCCCGAGCTTGGAGGCGCAGGTCCGCTTTCCCGTCGAACATCCCGACGAGATGGGCGACAGCCTGGAGAACGCCGTCTCCCGACTGTCGCGCCACGACAGCTACGAGCGCGCCTTTGCCGCGGCATTTCCCAGCGATCCCCAGATCAATCCCGGCAACCTGTCGCTGGCGCTGGCCGCCTACGAGCGCACGCTGGTTTCGCCGCCGACGCGCTTCGATACCTGGATTGGCGGCGATCGCGCCGCCCTTTCGGCGCCCGAAATCAGGGGCTTTCGCATCTTCACCGGCAAGGGTCGGTGCAGCAATTGCCACACGGGCTTCGCCCTCACCGACAACAACTTCTATGATATCGGCCTGCCGGGGGAAGATCCCGGCCGTGGCGCCGTCATTGCCCTGCCGGCGGCCGACCACGCCTTCAAGACGCCCACCTTGCGCGAACTCGCCTGGACCGCGCCCTATATGCACGACGGCTCCTTGGCCACGCTGGAAGACGTCCTGCGCCACTACGAGACGGGTGGGGTTGCGCGCTTAACCCGCAGCCGCGACCTGCCGCAGGACCTGCGGCTCAGCGATGGCGAGCGGGCCGATCTCATCGCCTTTCTCGAGACCCTCTCGAGTGATCGGCCGCCGCAGCCGTCGCAGGAACCCTGGGTCGGCAATGCCGAGCCCGCAACCTTGCCCGCGGCCGCCGCTGCGCGGCGAGTTTCTCAGGCCGACAAGAAGTTCGCCCCCGCGCACGTCCGGCTGAAAGCCGGCGAGACGCTGACCGTGCTCAACGACGACACGCGCACCCACAACGTGCGCATCTACGATCCGAGGTTCGACTTCAATTCCGGCGCGCAGGAGCCACGCGAAGCGGTCATAATTCGCTTTCCCGTGACGGGGACGTTTGAGGCCTTTTGCGGCATTCATCCCTCGATGCGGTTGACCGTCGAGGTCGAATGAGACGGACGCTGGGGTCCGCTGCCGCCGCCGGCAAGGCCTTCAGCCGTGCGGCTTGCTCTTGGCGAAAGCCGCCTTCTGCTCCGCGCTCGCCTCAGTCTGGTGCTTGGCCTGCCACTCCTTGTAGGGCATGCCGTAGATCACCTCCCGGGCACCGTCCTTGCTGAGCTCAAGCCCCCTCTCGCTGGCCGCCTCCTGATACCAATTGGCAAGGCAATTGCGGCAAAAGCCTGCCATGTTCATGAGCTCGATGTTCTGCACCTCATGGCGCTCGCGCAGATGTCGGACCAGTCGGCGGAACGCCGCTGCTTCCAGCTCGGTCTCGAGACCCTTGTCGATCTTGGTCATCACCGCTTCTCCGTTCCAGGGCGCCCGCGCCGGCGGCAAACGGACCAGGGGGCGCCTCGTTCGTCTTGGACCTATTGAAGGCCGGTTTGGCCGCGGTGTCTCTTAGAATTTTTGCCACAATGCGGGCCAGCCGCCGCCCCCAGGCGTTTTGGCCGGCGGCATCGCGGATCAAATCTTGTCGAATTTCAATTATGGCATTGGCAAGGCCGCGCCGCGTGCCGTGCTGCCATAAACAATCACCCTCGAGTTGCCCCGAATAGGGTTGATTGTCGCCGACGATGAGACCGCCCTCGGCGTAGAAACTGTCGAGCAGCGGCTGGGCCAAGCGTGTGTCGCGATCCCACAGGATGCCAACGTGCCACGGCCGCGGCGTGGCCTTCCAGCTCTCCGTGAAGGAGTGGATGGAAAGGAGCGCCGGGGCCACGCCCGCAGCGAGGCATTGATCGATCACGCCTCGGATGGCCTCGTGGTAGGGGCGATAAAAAAGATCGATGCGGCGCGACCGCTCGCGCTCATCGATGCGGCGATTGCCGGGTATCACCGCGCCATCGGAAAGCCGCATGATGAGGGTCGGGTCGTCGATGCCGCGGTTGGGATCGATCAGCAACCTCGAGTAGCGCGTCATGACGGCGGGCACGTCGAGCGCGGCCGCCAGCGCCTGCGCGATCGGGGCCGCGCCGATGTCGTAGGCGATGTGTCGACCCAGTTGCGCGGGCGGTAGTCCCAGCGTACCAAACTCCGGCGGCAAGGCGTTGCCAGCATGATCGCACAACACGATCAGCCCGCTATCGGCACGCCCTGGCAACACGCGATAGGCATCAGCCTCCTCGGCGACGCCGGGTCCTCCGGTTCCATTGTTCACCATCCCGCAACTATAGACAGTGGGCCGTCCGCTGGCCAGCCCGCCGCGGGCGCTCGCGCCATGCTTGACGGTCGCGCCGGGGCTTGCGCAAATGCTGCGGACACGAAAGCGAGCACGGATGTCGGCGGCCGAAGACGGTCAAACGCGCAGAACGCTGATGGCGCTCTACGAAGCCGCCGTCGCCGCCGCGCACCCCGATCTTTGTCTGCCTCCACACCTGCCGAGCGTGCCCAGAGCGGGACGACTGATCGTCGTCGGAGCGGGCAAGGCCGCCGGCGCCATGGCGCTGGTCATGGAGGCGCACTATCGCCAGCTCGGCACTCTCGACCGCGTCGTTGGCTTCACCACGGCCCCCTACGATACCGTCGCCGCCCTGCCGCGCCGACCCGAGGTCATCGAGGTGGCGCCGGCGCGCCATCCGACCCCCGATCAAAATAGCGTCGCCGCCGCCGAGCGTGCGCTCAAGACCGTGGCCCGCGCCGGCGAGCACGATCTCGTCGTCGTGCTGTTGTCCGGTGGCGCTTCGGCCCTGTGGGCCGCGCCGGTGGCGGGGCTCGATCTTGCCGCCAAGACCGCGCTGACGCGCGGCCTCCTCAAATCCGGCGCCGACATCCACGAGATGAACACGGTCCGGCGCCATATCTCGCGCATCAAGGGCGGCCGTCTGCGCAAGGCGACGACGGCGCCGATGCTGACGTTGGCGATCTCCGATGTGCCCGGCGATGATCCGGCAACCATCGGCTCGGGGCCGACCGTCGCCGACCCCACCACGCTTGCTGACGCGCGATGCGTGTTGTTGCGCCGACAGCCGACCATGGCGGCGCTTGGGCTGTCGCTCCCGGCCGCGGTCGAGGCCGCGCTCGCCAACCGTGCCAACGAAACTCCGAAGCCTGATGATCCGGCCTTCAAGACTGCCGAGTACCGCGTCATTGCCACGCCGGCGGTGGCCTTGGAACAGGCGGCGCGCGCGGCCCGGCAGGCCGGCTACGAGGTCCTGTCACTTGGCGATGCGGTGACCGGCGAAGCCCGCGATGTGGCCCAGCAGCACGCCGAGCTCGCGCGTGCGGCCAAGGACGCTGGCCGCCGGGTGGCCATCATCAGCGGCGGCGAACTCAGCGTTACCGTGCTCAACAGCAAGGGGCGCGGCGGCCGTTCGCAGGAATATGCCTTGGCACTCGCCATTGCGCTCGACGGATTGGAGGGCGTCGCGGCGTTGGCCGCCGATACCGACGGCATCGACGGCGGCGAAGGCAGGGCGAGCGACCCGGCCGGCGCCTATATTGATTGGGCGACGCTGGCTCGAGCGCGACCACTCGACGCCCAAACCTATCTGGACAACAATGACGCAACGAGCTTCTTTGAGGCGGCCGCCGGCCTCGTCGTGCGTGGCCCGACGCACACCAACGTCAATGATTTCCGCGTCATCCTTGTCGATCCCTAAAAAGTCGAAGGCGCAAATGATGGCTGTCTGGCGTATCGACATCGCCTTCAACCGCCGCTACGGTGCGGCCGCGGGGTTGGCCTCAGCCTTCTTGGCCGCGACCACGCTCAACGTCCAAGCCGACCTCAAGCTCTGCAACACCACTGCCAGTCGAATCGGGGTGGCGATCGGCTATCAGGATGCTACCGGCTGGACTACCGAGGGTTGGTGGAATATCGCCGCACGCACCTGTGAGACGCTCTACCGCGGGACGCTGTCGAGCCGCTTCTACTATGTGCACGCCATCGACTATGACCGCGGCGGAGAATGGGCTGGAAAAAGTGCGATGTGTACCGCCGACAAGGTTTTCACCATTCGCGGCGCGCAGGACTGCCAGCAGCGCGGCTTCAAGAGTACGGGTTTTTTCGAGGTCGATACCCAGGAAGCCAAAGATTGGACCATACGCCTGACGGATCCCAGTGAAGGGGGAGCTAAACCTAGATGAGACGCAGCCGGCGCGCCAAAATCGTCGCCACGCTCGGACCTGCATCGTACGCACCTGAGATGATCGAGCGTCTGTTCGAAGCCGGTGTGGACGTGTTCCGCATCAACATGAGCCATTCCTCCTTCGACACGGTGAAGAAGGTGCACGCCGCCCTGCGCGCGGCCGAGGCGCGCTTCGAACGCCCGATCGGTATTCTCGCCGATCTGCAGGGACCCAAATTCCGTGTCGGTGAGATCGACGGCGGCAGCGCCATGCTGCCCGAGGGCGCGACCTTTCGCTTCGACGCGTCGTCGACGGTGGGTGGGCCGGAGCGCGTGTTCCTGCCGCATGCGCAAATCTTCGAGGCGGTCGAGCCGGGACATACGCTTCTGCTCGACGACGGCAAGATCCGCATGTCCGTGATCGACAAGAGCTCATCGTCGATCGCCGCCACGGTCATCGTCGGTGGCATTCTGGCGAGCCGCAAAGGTATCAGCCTGCCCGATACCGTTTTGCCGATCGGGCCCCTCACCGACAAGGATAAGGCCGACCTCGACTACGCCTTGCGCCTCGGGGTCGACTGGGTGGCGCTGTCCTTCGTGCAGCGCGGCGAGGACGTGAAACTGGCGCGCCAGCTCGTCGGGCAAGCCGCCGCCCTGATGTCGAAAATCGAGAAGCCGGCCGCCATCAGCGACCTCGACAGCATCATCGCCCACTCCGACGGGCTGATGGTGGCACGTGGCGACCTGGGGGTGGAGATGCCGGTCGAGCGCGTGCCCGGCCTGCAGAAGCAGATCGTCAGCAAGGCGCGCGCCGCCGGCAAGCCGGTCGTGGTTGCCACCCAGATGCTCGAAAGCATGATCGCTTCGCCGGTGCCGACCCGGGCCGAGGTGTCCGACGTTGCCACGGCCGTGTTCGATGGCGCCGATGCCATCATGCTGTCGGCCGAGTCCGCGGTCGGCAAATATCCAATCGAGGCCATCCGCACCATGGATCGCATCGCCATTCAGGTCGAGAGCGACCCCAGCTACGGCGCCATCGTGCACGCCACGCGCACACCGCCGCAGCCGACCGCCGCCGACGCGATCGCCGCCGCTGCCCATACCGTCGCCGACACGCTGCAGCTCGCTGGCATCATTTGCTACACCGCCACCGGCTCGACCGCGCTCAGGGTCGCCCGCGAGCGCCCGGGTCTTGCCGTCATTGGCCTGTCGCCGGTGGTGGCGACCGGACGCAAGCTCGCTATGGTGTGGGGCGTGCATTGCGTCCTGACCAGCGACCCTGAAAATCAGGCGGCAATGGTTCGCAAGGCCTGTCGCATTGCCTTCGACGAGGGCTTCGCCAAGGCGGGCGAGGGCCTGATCATCGTCGCCGGCGTCCCCTTGGGCTCGCCCGGCACCACCAATATGGTGCGCATCGCCTATCTCGACGACAAGGGCAATCCGGTGGCCGAGGGCTCTTGAGGCTCCGCCCGCCGCGTTTGGCGCGCTGGCGGTACGCGGCTGCGCGGCAAGCCGCTTGTTGGGCGATCGCCTGCGCGCCAAGCCGCCGCCAACGAGCGCCCGACCCCCGCGCAGCCGGCTATGGCCTTGGCGTCGGGCCGGCGCCCGGCTTTCGGCTATTTGCCGATCAGGACTTCTTTGGCCTCGTTGATCTGGGCGGCGAGCCAGGTCGACCCGCCGCGATCGGGATGCAGCTTGAGTATCAGTTCGCGGTGGGCGCGGCGAATGTCTTCCTCGCTCGCATCGGCCGCAAGGCCAAGGATCTCCAGTGCCTCCTCGCGGCTCATCTTGCCCGCCGGCCGTGCCGGCGCCTCGCCGTCCTGGCGGCCCATGTCCTCGCGCCAACTCGGATGCGCTCGATCGAGATAGGCCTCCAGGATCCGTGCCGACTGGGGGTCGGCAAAGCGGCAGTCCCGCCACAGCTGTGCCGCCTCCATGGGTGAGAGGTCTTCCAGGGCGCGTCCGGCAAAGGCGCCCTTGAGCACGCGACCACGTATCTCGCCGGTGTCGTGGTAAAGTTCGACTTCCAGATGTTCGGTGGCAACGCGCGAGCTCTGGCCACCCGGCCGTTGCGCATCGTCGGCCCCACCCCAGGGCGCGCTAGGCCGGCCCCACAACAGCCACGAGCCCAGCGCCGCCAAGGACACCGCATAGCCGACGAGACCGCGCAGCACGAGGAAGCCCGCACCCACCAGCGCGGCAATTCCCGCACCCGTGCGCAGTTGCCCAACGAGGACGTGGGGGTTGGCCATGGTGAAGCCGCGCAGCACCACTAACGACAACAGCAGCGCTGCTAGACCCAAGAGGAAGAATTGCATGGCGACGCCTGACGCTTGGTTGCCTATTTGAGCTGCTCGAGGAGCCGCGCCGAGGCCGCATCCTTGCGCGCCGCGAGCGCCTTGCGCCCGCCGGTTGCGTAGACCGCGACCGCCGACAGCAGCGCCTTAAGCTGCGCCGCGGAGCCCGCATCGAACCTACAGTAGGCGCCTCTGGTCAGGCGCGCGATCTCGCGAAAGGCCCGCTCCGCCCGCTGGTCCGTCCCCTCCTGGAACAGGAACACCGGCACCTTCCGCAGGGCCAATTCACCGGCGCGCCCACACAGATCATCGATTTCCTCTTCCATGCAATCGCCAACGTAAACGAGGGCATCGATCGGCCGCATTGCCGCTTGGCTGTGGGCGTGGCTCAAGACCTTGCCGATTTGCGTATAGCCCCCGGCACAGGCAACGCGCGTCATCAAGCCGGCCAAGGCATCCGGGTCCGACACCCATTTTGACGCCCGGCATTCGCCCGCGCCGCGGAAGTAGACGAGCTGGACATCGAGGCCGCCGACCGCGCTCACGGCATGGAACATATCAGCCTGCAGCGCTAGCGCCATGTCCCAGGTGGGCTGCCGGCTCATGGTGGCGTCCATGGCAAAGATCAGGCGCCCGCCGTGGCCCGCCTTGGCGGGCCCCAGTTGCTGCAGGCGGCGCACGAACTGGGCAACGTCGGCGTCCGACGACGCTGGCGCGATGCGGCCCGAAGCCGGCGCGGCGGCGACGCGGCCCTTGGCGTTTGTCGCCCCTTGCCGGCTCTTGCCCGATCCGCCGGGGTTCTCGTCCTGGCCGTTGCTGGACATGGGAACGTGCCTCCAAACGGCTGACGCAATCTACCTGACAAAGATGGCGTTTGCACGGGCGCGCGGCAATGCGGGCCGGCCGCCTATCATGGTTTCCGCCCATCATAGTTTATCGCCGGATAGGGTATAGCCGGCCTGCTTGCGGCGCCCTTACCCGTGGCGAGGGAACGTGCGGCCCTTCGGGCCCTTGAGCGTCCTGCTCCCACCCCGGCCCCTCACGCGCCAAGGCGCCGTCCGGGCGGGCTCTTGCGCCGCCGGCGGACGCCTTTTTTTTAAGCAGATCCGCGGCGAAGGGCGAGCGCGCTCCGATCGACCGGGCGGGCCAAAGGTGCCGGGCGCCTGAGCCAGAGGATGCCGCCGCTGTCGTGGGGGAGAGCCGCAGGCCCTAGGCGGGCTCGATCCCGAGCAATCCCACATTGCCGCCGGTCGCCGTCAGGTCGGTGCTGCGCACGCGCTCGCTGGCAAACCGCACAAGATAGTTGGGGCCGCCGGCCTTTGGGCCCGTGCCCGACAACCCTTCCCCACCGAAGGGCTGCGCGCCCACGACGGCCCCAATCTGAT
>DASTMQ010000183.1:0-14799 GCA_035714005.1 Hyphomicrobiaceae bacterium | reverse complement strand
GCGTTGCAGCAAGGACGCGGGCCGGCGACGGGCCATGGCCTTAACATGGGCATGGTGAAGCGCGGCCTTGCACGACACCGACGCCCAGCACGCCCAGCACCATGGCTTCCTCGCCCGCGCACCCTCGCAAATGCGGATCGCCAGTCGCCGCATCAAACCATCTGCATTTGGCGGTCGGCCTCGGCAATCCCACGCCGAGGCCGTTCGGGTAAGCCCGGATGGGCATAGGGCATTGTTCCACGGCAGATTTGCGTTGGTGGGGCAACAAGGAGAGCTCTCGTGCGCCGAACAATGCTTGTCGCCGTCATCGCCGTGGCGAGCGGATCACTTTTCTTTTGTGAGGGCGCCGCTGCCCAGTGGTGGGACCTGCCGGACGGCATCGACAATCCGAGGCCGCGCTACTACGACTATCATCCTCCCGGGGTCTTCTATGGTGACGCAGCCCCCGTGGGCTTTGCCGCCTCTGGCTACGGCGTGGCGCCCTATATTGCAGGCCCGGCTCCCGGAACTGCTGGCTATGGCTACGGCGCGCCCCCCTCTCCCGGCGGCGTTGCACCGATCGCCCCGCGACCTCTTTGTGGGGTCTATCGGTATTGGCGCGATGGCGTCTGCCTCGACAGACGTGGCTACTGAGTTGCCATTCGCGGTTCGCGCGAGACAAGCGCCGGTAGGGCTTTGGTGGGCCAGCGTGCGTGTCGCGACGTTAATCGCCGCGGCTCCAGTTCGCGCTTAGAACGGTTTACTATAGAGGCTTGGATACTCTTTGACGGTGCGCGCGCAGGTGTCCTTCCACTCGCGCTTTGACATTTGCGTGGCTGGGTCCCAGGCCGCCATGCACCGGCTCATTGGCGTGTCGGCGGCCTTTTTGCCGCCACCTTGTGGGGAACGTTGGACTTGGACCACAAGCCGGTCGGGCTCGGCGGCATAGGGCAAGTTGACGAGGGAAACCGAAATGGCAAGGGCCGCGATCTTGACGACCGCGAGCACCACCAGCAACCGCAGCAGCCGAGACATTATGGTCATGATGACCCCTCGAGAAGAACTGCCGATGGGACATTGTCGGTGAGCCTGTGGGGCCACGGTAATCGGCACAAACCCGTGCGCGCTCGCCGGGGAGATACGGACAGCGCTCTTGCGTCAGACCGAGCAAGCGCAGGGCGCAACTCGACCATGCGCGTTCAGGTTTTCGGGCCGGAGGCCTGATCCGGGTACGAGGTTGGCTTCGGAGCCTCGCGCGCTTGCCGCCGTACCCAACGCCACACGGTCCGACGCAAGGATTCGCTGGGTAGCTCCACGTCGCCGACCAGCTTGGCGCCGCCGGGACGGCGCTCGAGCGTGATCTTGCGGGTGTGAAAGGGCTCAAGTTCCGGGCGATGGCCGACGCTCAATAACGTAATTTCCGGCCGCTCAACCAGGAGCTGCATCAGCTTGTTTTGGCTTTCGGGATCGAGCGCGGCCGTGGCTTCGTCGAGCACGACGATATCGGGCTTGTGCAGGAGGATGCGCGCAAACGCCAAGCGCTGCTTTTCGCCGCCGGAAAGGGTTTGATCCCAGGGCGCCTCCTTGTCCAGGGTGTCGACGAGCGCCTCGAGCCCCACTTGCTTGAAGGCGTCGGTGATCTCCTCGAGGCTTCGACTGTCGGGAGCATCCGGATAGGTGGCTGCGCGGCGCAAGGTGCCGATCGGCACGTACGGTCGCTGCGGGAGAAGGAACATCTTGGCGCCCTTCTTCACCTCAATGGCGCCGCCACCCCACGGCCAGAGCCCGGCAATGGCCCGCACCAAAGTGCTCTTGCCCGAGCCCGATGCGCCGGCAATGAGGACGCGCTCGCCGGGGGAGATTGATACGTCCGTGTCGTCCACAACCGCAGTGCCGTCGTTGAGCCTGACGGAGAGGTCTTGCAGACGCAGAGCCGGGCCCGCCCCTTCTCTGTCGATGGTGATGCGGCCGACCCCCTCGCTCTTCTCAGCCTCCTCTAATGCATCGAGCGCGATCATCAAGGCTGCGACCCGGCGCGCGGACGCGGTCCAGTCGGCCATTTTGGGATAGTTGTCGACCAGCCAATTGAAGGCGCCCTGCACAATGGTGAAGGCCGAGGCCGCCTGCATCACTTCACCCAGCGACATCGATCCATCCAAGAACTTCGGGGCGCACAGGATGATTGGCAGTACTGGGGCAATGTAGTTTGATGTCTGCGATACCACCGTCGTCTTCATATTTTGCTTGGCGATCCCCGCCCAGCCGACGAGCACTTTCCTGAGGGCGCGATCGAGGCCGGTTCGCTCTTCCTCTTCGCCCCTGATCAAGGCGATGCTTTCACCGTTCTCACGCAGCCGCGTGATCACGTAGCGATACTCGGCCTCAGCCTGATTTTTTGCCTCGGAGGCGTGCACAAATCTGCTGCCAATGAGCAGCATCGAACCACTTGCCAGCACCGCGTATAGGAGCGCAGCGATCACGAGAAAGCCCGGAATGTGCAGCTGCAGACCGGCAACGGCAACGTCAAGCGCTCCCCCGATCGTCCAAAGCACGACGATGAACATGGCCGCAGACAACAACGCCTGTGTCACACCGCTGACGAAGTCCACCGGCGATTCGGTGGCGATGCGCACGTCATCGGCAATTCGGTACTCGGGGTTTGCATGATCGCCACGCACCAGATTGAGTTGATAATAGCGACCGTGCGCGAGCCAACGCTCGACCAGGTGGTTAGTGAGCCATGCCCGCCATCTGCGCTGCAGGGCCATACGGGCATGTACCTGAAATACGCTGAACAGCACGCTGGCCGCCAAAATCGCGAAATAGAGAGCCGACAATTTGCCGACCGCCGCCACGTCCCGGTTTTGCAGGCCGTCGAACATGGCCCGATTCCAGGCATTCATCGCGTAGGCGGCGCCCAGCAGACAGACGATGATCAACATCAGACCGCCGGAGAGCGTCCAGGCCGAGGAGCGAATGCCGAGCAACCAAAAGCCGGAGGCCGTTTGCCAGAAGCGCCTGAGCAAAGATCGACGCCGCGCGCCGTCGGCGTCGCCCGAAGTTCCGGGCGCCTTGGAAGCAATGCTCAACCAGGCCAGGGTAGCCATGACGTTCACCACGCGCGGGAGAGTAGTATTGCCTGCGACACTGAAGGCCGAAGTCTCATCTCTGCCCGACCGCAAGCACACGCCGTCGAGCGGCCTCGGCGGGCAGCCGTGCCGCCGCGCCAAGTGCCAAGCACGGCGTTGGCAGCACCGGGGCTCCGCCCGTCAACGTGGCGTTGCCGGGCTGCCGGCGGCGGTTGCTGGCCGCCAACGGGTCGGCGAGGACGATGATGCGGCGGTGTGGCATGAGCCTCGGATAAGAACGGGCGGCGCGCGGACAACGCGCACCGCCCAATGCTAGAAGCGGAGCCGGACGCGATCGGCCGGCCAATTGCCTTCCTGTGCGAGAACAACTACTTAACGTTGAACTTGTTCCGGCTCTGCCGTGATCGACTGGCGCCGATGAGGCGGCGCAACGATCGCGACGGACGCTGCCGCTCAAGGCGTTGGGCAGAGCCGCGGTGGTGCAGCAGTTGCGCGCCCTCGCGCGCCGTCGAGCTGGGTTTCGCCCTGCCCTCGGGTTAGGCAGAACGCTGCCGCAGAAACGGGCGCGCGGACCTTGGGCGTGCAATACCGTTCCGCGCACAAACGGTGCGCTCCGGCCTAAGAGCCGGGTCTGGCCCCGGTTTTGGTCGCGACTTCGCGGTCGCCTCCACGTTGTTCTACCGCGACCAGCGCGGCGGGTAACGTTGGGCGACAAATGCAGACGTGGGTTCGCCTGCCGGAAGTCTGGCGCATCGTCGCCGCTCATGTCAGCTTGATCGACGCCTGAGCCAAGGCCTAAACGGTTGGTGACGCTGAGCCGGCGGCCGTCGCCGCCAAGTAAGCGGGCCAACCGCCGTAACTCGAAATGTTGCGGGCGGCCACCACGGCTTCCGCCTCCACCAGGAAACCTTTGACCAAGCGTCCGTCGCTGAGCCCGATGGTCCCGATCGACGTGGGCGGCGGCAGCGAGGCCACCAGGTGTCCAAAGCCCGCCGCGGCGAACGCCCACGTTTCGAGCTCAATCTCGGCCGCCGATCCGGCGCTTACACGCAGCAGTCCCGGTTTTTGTGGTTCGCTGTCTGGCAACAAAAACAGCTGATAGTCGGGCGCCGTCCTGGTGGTTTCGAGATAGCGTGCACCGAGCCGTGTCAGTTCGTGGTTCAGGGGCATTCCAAGCCGATGGGCGCCGGCGACCGCGACAATGATCTCGTCGGCACGCGGGGCGGAGACGGGCGCTAGCCACGCTGGTTGTCGAGCGCCGAGCGCGCCCAGCGGTAGATTGGTTTGCGCATGAAACGCCGCCGCAAGGCCGGCGAGCTCGGCATCGCGTCCTGCCGGAGCCAGAAATGTCACCCCATAGGCTGTCCCATCCGGCGCGAGCGACACCGGACAGGCGAGCCCGGCTAAGTCGAGGAGATTTGCAAAATTGGAATAGGTTCCCAGCAGCGCATTGACGCCGATAGGATCGGCGTTCACTTCCGCGATGGTGAATGCTTTGGGGATGGTCGGCACCATCAGCACATCGCACTTGGCGAGTTCGGCCGCGGCAACGACGCGCAGCTCCACGAGCCGCTGTTGACAGCGGACCAAGTCGACCGCGCTGTAGTCGTTTCCCTTGCCAATGATCTGCCGCGTGACCGGCTGAACCTGCTCTGGGGCGCGGGCAATAAAGTCGCCCACCGCCGCCGTGCGTTCCGCCAAACAGGGACCCTCGTAGAGCAGGCGCGCAGTCTCGAACAATGCACCCATGTCGATCTCAACCAGACGAGATGCAAGCTCTTGCGCGATCCGCTGCGCGCCGGCGAAGGCGGCCTCGCCGCGGTCGTCACCGAGGAAGATGCAATCTGGCGCGCGTGGAACGCCCAGGCGCAGACCGGGCGGCAGCGCCGTCAGGGTACCGAGCGCGAGGGCACGCGAATAGGGATCACGGCGGTCCGGGCCGGCGATCGCGGCGAGTGCAGCGAACGCATCGGCAACCGTCAATGCAAATAGCGAAACGCAGTCGAGCGAACGGCAAGCTGGTACGACGCCTGCCGTGGAAACCAGGCCGCGGCTGGGCTTGCAGCCGACGATGTTGTTAAGCGTCGCCGGCACGCGGTCCGATCCCGCCGTATCGGTGCCGATCGCCAGGGGTACAATGCCGGTGGCGACCGCAACCGCCGACCCGGAGCTCGAGCCGCCGGCGATCAGATCGCTGCGCAGGGGATTGCGCGGCATTCCATGCGGCGAGCGCGTGCCAACGAGACCGGTGGCAAACTGATCAAGATTGGTCTTGCCGACGATGAGAGCCCCGGCCGCCTTGAGCCGCGCCACAACCGTGGCATCATGGGTGGGGTGTAGGCGAAGCCCGGACAGGCGGCCGTCGTCGGTAGACCCGCCACGTCGATGTTGTCCTTGATGGCCACGGGGATGCCATAAAGTGGCAAGTCACTGGCGTGTGGCCGCGCCAGGGCGGTGGCGTCGCTCAGGACGGCGGCCTCGTCGCGTAGCGCAATAAAAATGGCGGCATCATCGACCGCCCGGATGCGCTGAAACGTGGCGTGGATGGGTCTTGAGCGGTGTCGAGGTACCAATGAAGCAACGGTATGCACGACCAACCTCCTTGCGAGGGGTGGAGCCTTCGGCCATCAAAGGCGGCGGCCAGCGCTGCGACCCGATGGCCATTGCGCATAAGTCGCGGTGGCTGCTTGACGAGGGTGGTCGAGATCAGCCATGTGTCAATTCCGGTGCCCTGGTCCGGCGCGGTGACCGCCGCATGGCATCTCGGCCACACCTGCGCGGGCCCGTACAGTTTCCCCGATGCCTGGAGGCTAAAGTCGTGGCAGGTTCGAAACGGAACCGCGGTTTCAAGGCGTTCGAAGTCGCGTAAGGACATATGCCAAAATATCGACTGCGACCAGAGGTCTGCGCTTTCCTCGTGGCAGGGTTCGTCCTTGCCTGTCTCAACGCGCATTTTTGGCGTCTTCTCTATCACTCTGTGGCCCCGAGCGGCGCGTTTGAATGGCTGTTTCTCGGCAGCGTTCTTGTCGTCCTACTCGTGTTTTTCAATCTGCTTTTTGGCGCCTTCGCCATGCCCTACGTGTTCAAACCGGCGGCGACGATATTATTGCTCGTCTCGGCGGTCGCTTCCTACTTCATGGATGAGTACGGCACGGTGATCGATGCTGGTCTGGTACGCAACATCGTCGAGACCAATGCCACGGAGGTGCGCGATCTTTTGACCTTCAAGTTGGCCGCGTATGTTTTTTTGGCGGGTGCGCTTCCGGCCTTGCTGTTGTGGTGCGTCCACCTTGACTACCGCCCCTTTGGGCGCGAACTCCTGACCAAAACCGTCGCCACTTTGCTTTCGCTCACAATCGTCGTTCTGGCGTTCCTGCCCTTCACCAACAATTTCCTCTCGGTTTTTCGCGAGCAGCGTCAATTGCTGTATTTCCTGTCGCCGGTCAACTCGCTGAACGCGCTCTACAAGTACGTGGAAAAAAGGAACTCTGGCGCACCCCCTAAGCTCATCACGCTGGGCGAGGACGCGCGCAAGAGTGAGGCATGGTTGGGGCGCAAGGGACGTTCGCTGACGATCATCGTCGTCGGCGAAACGGCGCGCGCGGCAAATTTTTCTCTGAACGGCTACCCGCGTCCTACCAACCCGCGCTTGAGCCAGATCCCTGGGTTGATCAATTTCCCACAAGCCTATTCCTGCGGCACGGACACCGCACAGTCGTTGCCATGCATGTTCTCCAATTCAGGCAGAGCGAAATTCGACCCCAACCGTGCGGCTCGCCAGGAGAACCTGCTCGACGTGGTACAGCGTGCCGGCTTTGCCGTGCGCTGGCACGAGAACCAATCCGGTTGCAAGGGTGTTTGCGTGCGTGTGCCGACGGAGGTTCTGGTCGAAGCCAAGCCCCGTCGCTTCTACGAGATCGGCGATGGGCTCGACGAGACGCTCCTGCGCGATCTGCCGGATCGGATCAAAGCGCTGGATCGGGATGGGTTGTTCGTACTGCATATGATGGGCAGTCACGGGCCAGCATACTACAAACGCTACCCTGCCCGCTTCGAGTCCTTCAAGCCTGCCTGCAAAGAGGCGCAATTCAGCCGCTGCAGCAGAGACGAGATCGTAAATGCCTACGACAACACCATCGTCTATACGGACCATGTTTTGGGCGAATTGATCGCGCTACTGCAGGAGGAGGATCGGCAAGGGCTGCCCACGGCGTTGATCTATTTGTCCGACCATGGAGAATCCCTGGGTGAGAGCAACCTTTATCTGCACGGAATGCCGTATGTACTGGCCCCACAGGTGCAGAAGCACATTCCCATGCTGGTTTGGCTATCGCCGCGTTACCAGCAGGTGTTTGCGGTCGACCCCGCCTGCCTTCTCCAAAAGCGGGAGCAAAAAGTAAGCCAGGATAACCTGTTTCATTCCATCCTCGGGTTGTTGGACATTGAGACGCAGGTCTATGATGCGAAACTCGACGTTTTCGCGGGTTGTCGCCGCAGTTCTGATTGAGACGATCGAGCCGATCTGCTTTTAAGGTGCCGGTCGCGTTTCAGCCGCTCGAGCTCGGCGACGCCGGAAAGCGTGTTGCAAACGGTTCGAGCGGCAACTTCAAGGCATTGGTGAAGTAGCTGATCATGCGGTAATAGCCCGCTAACATGAGGATCTCGAGAATCGCTTCGTCGGGGAAGTTTGCCTGCAGCTCTCGCCAGGTTGCCTCGTCGATATCGCAGTTCGCGTGCAGTTGATCGCACGTCGAGAGCAGCAGTTGCTCTTGCTCACTCCAGACGGGATCTGCACCGCCTACTTTGGCCGTCGAGGCAACCTGTTCGTCGCTCAAGCCGGCACGTCGGGCAAAAATCGCGATATGGACACCCCATTCATATTCGGAACCGCACAAGGCGGTCACGCGATCGATGACGATCTCGCGCTGACGCAGGCTGAGATGGACGACCTCCAACGGTGCGCCCTGCATAAAGCGCTCAAATAGTCGCTGATCGCGGGCAAGGGTGGTGAATAGCACGAGGGGTGCCATCCCTTTCGGCAGCAATCGATCGAAGCACGCTTGGATTTTCGCGGCATAGGGCGGCTGTGCGGGCGCCATCCGAGTTCCCATCGACAAGCCTCATGCTATATATTGCGTAGCAAAGGAAAGCATGCGGTTTATGCTATGGTAAGTGTAGCATGTCAAGCATAGTGCGGCCGGGCCGACCGGCGCGCGGCTCGCGATCAGGTCGGCCGATCATGGTGTTGCTCGATCTGCTGGGGCGCCGGATGGCACTTCGCGTTCTGTGGGAGCTGTCGCTGGCGCGCGAACCGCTCACCTTTCGCGCCCTGCAGACAGCGGCCGAGACCAATCCGAGTGTGCTCAATAGCCGGCTCAAAGAGCTGCGCGCTGCCAGCATCGTCGAGCACTCAGGCGCGGGCTATCGATTGAGCCCCATGGGCGGCGCCCTGGTGGCCTTGATCCTACCCTTGCACGCTTGGGCCGAGCGTTGGTCAGAGCAGCTAAAGCACGCGCGCCGCGCCGCGCCGCAAACGCCACGAAAACCCTGACCTTGCCGCGCCCGGAGGAGCGAGCGTTTGCTCGATCGGGTTCGGCGTCGTCTGCCCCGCGGGTGCGCGGCACGAAGATCGCCGGCTCGGGCTTTTGCGCGAGCTTTCCTCGCTCAGGGTCGCGGGGCCTTGAAACCTTCCCTTGCCCGGGGCCGTGGATCTGGGAGGGGGCCCGTCGCTGCCCCGACTTCTCCTCACGTTGTCGGGCCGGTGGAGACGTGTATGTTTGTTGCCCGCCCCTGGCTAAACCCTGGGTCGCTCTCGTGTCGGCAAGTGTAATTTGTGTTTCGCTCACAACGAGCGGCGGAGGCAGAAATGCGCGAGTTCGCGGGCAAGCTTGCCGTGGTTACTGGTGGTGGCAGTGGTATGGGCCGCGAGCTGGTGTGCCAGCTTGTCGCCCAGCATTGTAACGTGGCGATGTGCGATGTTGCCGCCCCGGGGATGGCGCAGACGCGCGAGCTTTGTGCCAGGCAGGGAATACCGCCGGGGGTCCAGATTTCGGCCCACCTCGCCGACGTCTCCGATGAATCGCAGGTCTTGAGCTTTCGCGCTGCGGTCGTGCGAGATCACCGAGCCGACAAGCTTGATTTGCTCTTCAACAATGCCGGCATCGGTGGCGGGGGCAGTCTGTTCACCAACAACCGAGCCCAATGGGAGAGGACCTTCAACATCTGCTGGGGCGGCGTCTATCTCTGTACCCGGGCCTTCCTGCCGATGTTGGTGAGGGCGGCGGAAGCACACATCGTCAATACGAGCAGCGTCAACGGTTTTTGGGCGTCGCTGGGACCGAATGTGCCCCATACCGCCTATTGCGCCGCGAAATTTGCCGTCAAAGGCTTCACCGAGGCCCTGATCGCCGACTTGCGAGTGAATGCGCCACACGTCAAGTGCTCGGTTGTCATGCCGGGGCACATCGGCACATCGATCGTTTCCAATTCGCGTCGGGTCCAATACGCGACCGAGGCCGATAGCATGAGCGCGGAGGAAATCGCCGACATGCGCGGGCGCCTGACGGCTAGCGGCCGGGACCTGTCGCAAGTGTCCGATGCAGATCTTGAGGCCCTATGGCTTGAACGCGCGCGGCAATTCCTCGAAAACGCTCCGACCACGGCCGCGGCCGCGGCGACGATCATCCTCGAGGCCGTTAAGGCCGGACGCTGGCGCATTCTGGTCGGCGATGATGCCCACGCGATCGATGCTATGGTGCGCCAGGCTCCTGAAAACGCCTACGAACCTGGCTTCTTCGAGGAGTTCGCCGCCAAAAGCGGATGGCGCGTTGGCCGCTGACGTGCCAGCGGGCCGGCACTGCGCCATGGTCCTGGGTGGCACAGCCGCCATCCTGTGGACGCCGTCACGCCTCACCTGCCGCCGATGCGACCGCCACGTCAGGGGATAGGCCACCCATGCGAGGCGGCTACCCCCGCCCGGTGCGCCAACGGCGTCTGTGGTTAAAACAGGTGCACCGCATGGGGTGCAAACAAGCCGATCGCGGTAAATAGCAGGCCAAAGCCGCCGAGCCCGATGGCGAACCAGGTAAGAAGCATGATGCCCGTAATAACGGTCGCCGAGGCTAGCACAATGCCGATCTGGAACGCCGCCGAAGCAACTTCATAGTGGTGATACTTAGCCAGCGCGGTGTCGCGCTTTTTCTCCGCGTCTTTCGCGCGCTCGGCCAATTCGACGGTACCCTCGCGCACCTCCGGCTCGGAGCGGTAACGCGCGGCCGTCTTCTGCCAGGTATCGATCTGCTTCAGGGCCGCGGCCTTGACGTCCTCGCTGGCGCCAGCAGCATTGACGGTCATCTCCTCCGCCGCGGTGAGGACAACGGTACGGCGAACGTTTTTGGCTTGGAAAAACGCCCATAGGTTTGAGGCTTCGACGTTGTAGCTGAGGGCAGCGGTCTGTGCGCTTTTGCCGAGCGTTTCGGATAGCGCCAGGAACAGCGCCATCACACCGATGAGCAAGGCGACTTTCTTATTGATATTATCGAGAAGGTTGCCGTGGCCCCCGTGCGGGTCGCCATGCTTGATCTCATGCTCAACCTCGTGTTGCACCGCGTGCACGCCGTGGGTCATCACATCTCCCCATCCCTGAGTGGTCACCGCCGCAAGCCTTAGCTCCTTCGGCAGCCCGGGATATACAGCATCCGCCTGTCAAGCGCATGAATGACAAGGATCCGCAATCGGCTTACTGGGCGGCCCTTGCGTCAATAGCAACCCTGCAGTGGTCGCCCAATCCCGTTACGAGCAAGCGTCGGTGACGGTCGGCGGCGCCTTGGAAACCGGACCCGAGCGCGCCCCCCCCCGCGTGCCCCAGGGTCCCGGCCTCGATCGCACGCTGCCCGTCACGGTCGAACGCGGGCGCGCAAAAAAGGCCGGGCTTGCCGCTAGGGGGCTCGAGGTGGTCCAACATCGGGTAGCCAGGACCTTTGCATGACGCGCTTGGCGAGGTCCTGGTCGATGTGGGGCTGAACCAAGTGGTGAAACGCGAAGCCGACTTGATTGTATTCCCGCTTGCAATCAAGTGCGCGCTGCTTGGGCAGGTACTCAACCGCATCGGCGAATACCTGGGGATCGGCGCCGTAGGCCACGCAAAGCAGATTGAAAAAGCGCTGCGCCGGTACGCCGTGAACATCCGAGAACGCCTGCAGCGGCAAAATCACCGTCGAATTTTGGACGGCGTCCCGATAGGAATAGGCGGCGCCAGAAATTAGCCGCCGCGCTTCATCTTTGCCAAAATGTAACATCAGATAAGTGGAGAACTGGTCGGCGGTATCCTCGGCGTTTCCGAAGGAAGGTACGCTCAGCAAATCGAAGACCGCGTGGCCGAACTCGTGGGCAACGACGTAGAAGAACTGCCCAATAACCGCGTCGTCCGGCGTGATGCCAGCCGGTGTCGTTTGCTTCGGTATGTTCTTTCGAATCTCGTCCAGATACTCGTAACAAAGCGTGATCGCCGGTCGCTGATACCAAGCGTTTGCCCGGCCATCGCACCCAACCGTCTTGAACGTCAGGTCCGTCGGCAGTCGAAATGGACTGAAAATTTCCTGTAACTTTTCGAGAACCCGACGTTCCTTGACAAGGTTGTACAGCGGTTGGTGCGCTGGATTGCTGGGAATTTCATACTCGAAGCGGATTCGCTCGGATTGCGTATCGGCAGCCGCACAAACGGGTGTGATGCTCAAACAGATTGAGGTCACCAGCGCGAACATCCTGACGTCACGCATAAGGCTTTCCATCGTTGTCGCTACAGAGCAATCTCACAGCTGTCGCGCCCGCTGTGAGAGAGCTGGCTTCTGAGCGCGCCGACGCCCCGCGCCGTCATGGGCGCGAGGCGTGGCTTCTGAGGCGCGAAAGCTCGCGCCGTTATTCCGTAGCCGGGGTGGCATCGACAAGGTAGAGCTTGCCGCCAGCGCGGTAGATGATGGCGCCATTCGTTACTTCGTGCCCGCCCTTTCCCAGGGCGTCAGCGGATGGATTGGCTTTTGGCTTACCCATATGGAGTTTGAAGGTCGTCTTGTCCACATAGACGCCTTCATTGTTGCCAAGCTCGGCAACGGCCTTGGTCTCGGCCTTCATATACTGCGGCATTCCCAATTGTGAACCCGGCCCCGACATGCCGAACTGGGCAATCGCCAGACCCGAGGCGCCGACCGTGGCCCCAAGCGCGGCAGCGCCAATCACCAGTAGGCTCGACTTTGCAAGTGACATCGCCATTCTCCTTCATCGATGCTCGTGCGTAGGCTGAGTATGGGGCACTGTTTTTCCGGCGGGCGAAATAGGCGCAACCCCTGATGTCGATCGGGGGCAAGACCCTAGCGCTGTGGCGAGCGGCTGGGGTCTACCCGCATCGCCCCGGCGTTTGCCGTTCCGAAGCAAGACCGTCGGGAGCCTCGTAGCCGCCGCTGCGCGCCCAACCATTTGGCGGGCCAAAACCAAGCTCCCTGCCGCAAAGGTCCATTCAGCACGTTGACAGCCTGGATGTTCCGCTCGAGCAAAATCGGCACTAGCCTGGGCTTTTGTCAAAAAAGCTCTCAATCTAGGTCTTTGCATCTTGATCCGGTCGCTTCTCAACTATGTCAGGTTGACGACCGAGGCGTTGTCGCGAATTGAATTTGTCGTAGCGGCAAGTGCCATTGTCTTGGCTTTGATTTTTTGGACGCATGCGGATTTTGTTGAGGTGCACCGCAATGCCGAGGCCAAGGTCACAACCGCCGCCCTGGCCATGGAAGAGCTTGCACGCAGCTCTTTGCTAATAATCGACGGTGCTCTTGAGTCCGTCGTGTCCAGGGTCGCGGAATTGGGACTCGACCAGCTTGCCTTGAGCTCAGAGCAAGAACGGCTCAGGCGCATTGCCGGCCGTCTTCCCGAAACAGCTGCTGTCTTCATTGCCGATCGGGTCGGCAACGTGGTGGCCGCGACCCAAGCTTACGCGTCGCCGGTCAGTGTAAGCGACCGCGAGTGGTTTCAAATCTTGCGCGACGGAAAAGCGGAGTTCCACGTCGGCCGCGCTCTAAAGGGGCGGACCGTGCACAATCTCTTCTTTCCGGTGGCCCGTTCAATCCGCACGCGCGACGGCACCTTTGTTGGTGCTGCCCAAGTAGGCGTTGAAGTCACCTATATCGCCCACCTTTTCCGTGATCTTGATGTCGGGCTTGGCGCTCAGATGGGCCTTTACGCAATGCAGGACGGAGCGGTCGTCGCCAGATACCCCATGACGGAGGCCCTTCTGGGAGAAACCGTCGCGGCCTTGCCCTACTTTGCAGCACTGACGGCCGCGCAGATCCAAAGTTGGACCGGGTGGACGACCACTCGCTCAGATTTGCAGCTGGTCTCGGTCCGCGCCCTGCACGGCTGGCCATTGCTGGTCAGCGCCAGTTTACCCAAGCACGAGGTGTACGCAAGCGCATGGAGACGCCTGTTCTGGCGTACGCTGATTGCTGCGGCGATGCTCATTGTGTTTCTGCTGTTGACTGCCCTGGCCGTGCGCCAGGCGAGGAGGGAGGCGTCGCTGATGGCCGAGCTCGAGCATCGTGTGAAAAACATGCTGGCCGTGGTCACCGCGGTCATCGAGCGCGCACGGGAAGACACTCAGTCGAAAGAACAATTTGTCGCGTCACTTCGAGGCCGCATCCACTCGATGGCAAGTGCACAGGCGCTATTGAGCGAGAGCCGGTGGCGGGGCGTCAATCTCAGCAGCCTCACTGGCGCCGAGCTGGCGCCTTACGCAACGACGACCAACACCACGCTCAACGGTCCTGCCGTCCACCTCAGGCCCGAGGCAACGCATGCCGTGGCGATGGTCATGCACGAGCTTGCAACCAACGCAGCCAAGTACGGGGCGCTATCGCAACCCGACGGCCAAGTCGCCGTGCGTTGGAGATTGACGGCCAAACCGTCCGCGGACGGCGTCCTTGAAATTCACTGGGAGGAAACCGGCGGCCCGGAGGTGGCGGACCCTGACCGACAGGGATATGGCAGCGGGGTCATTCGCGATCTGTTGAGCTATGAGTTGGGCGGCAAGGTCGATCTCAGGTTTGCGCGTGGCGGTGTTCGCTGCAGCATCGAATTGCCCGCATGGTCGATTGTGGAAACGATCGGCTGACGCGTGCGGCTGGTGCCTCGATTTCAGGGCTCAGCAGCCCAGGAAAGCGGCCGGATACCAGCCGCACGGGCCCTACCTCGGAGCGAACCGGCGCTGGCTTGATGGCGCGGCGGGCCGTCGGCTGGCGCGCCATTTGCCCGCTCGCCCTTTGCTGGGCATCGCCAGCGAAAATGAGGCTGCCAAAGGCGTGCGCGCTTTGTTAACGCCTGCTAAGATGCTGGGGGCTTCAACCCAAGCGACAGGGCCAAATTTCGGCGCCATAGACGTAGCGGGGAGCGGTGGTCGGCTTGTTGCTGCAGAAACCGGAGGAACCTATGTTGCATCGCTTGCTAAGTGTCCTATGGCTTGCCGGACTGCTTTTGTCCCTAACCCCGGTAGCGGTCAGCGCGCAGGACAAGCCCGTGCGTGTGCGCGGAACCATCGACCGCGTGGAGGGGGACGTTTATGTCGTAAAGGCGCGGGGCGGCGCCGAGTTGAAGGTGACATTGGCGGACAAAGCGTCAGTCACGGCAGTCGTCAAGGCTTCGCTGGCCGACGTCAAGCAGGGCTCCTACGTCGGCATCGCCAGCATGCCGC
>DASTMQ010000182.1:0-9695 GCA_035714005.1 Hyphomicrobiaceae bacterium | reverse complement strand
TATGACCTGATGCTGCAGGAAATGTTGAATAAGACGGCGGGCAAGGTGAACCAGATGATCTACTGGGGTCGCCCGCTCGACTGGAAAAATCAGACGCTGACGCCCAATCCCGACACGCTCTACTTCATGTCGTTCCTCAATCCCCGGGACGTCGGCCCGATCGTGATCGAGATCCCGCCGGCAGACCAAGACGGGTCGCTCAACGCAAACCTCGTCAATGTCTGGCAGCAGCCGCTGGAGGACGCCGGCCTGCTCGGTGTGGACAAGGGCAAAGGCGTCAAGCTGCTGATGCTGCCGCCCGCATATGCGGGCCCGGTCCCAGCCGGGTATAGCGCGCTGCAGCCGAACACCCACGGCAGCTACGTGCTCTATCGCTCGAACCTGGCGAGCCACGGTGACGCCGACGTGGAGAGATCGGTGGCCTACGCCAAGCGCATCAAGATCTATCCGCTGTCGCAGGCGTCCGGCCCACCGCCCACGCTCTTCACCGACGTCAAGGACGTCTTGTTCGATTCAACCATTCGCTACGATGAAAGCTTTTTCGTTCACCTCGATCGGATTGTGCAGAGCGAGCCCTGGCTCGATCGCGACCGCGCCATGATCGACCAGTTGCGGTCGATCGGGATCGAGAAGGGCAAGCCTTTTGCGCCGACCGAGGCAACGCGGCGAGCGCTCGCGACCGCTATCGGCGAAGCGCATGCGTGGCTGGCGGCAAAGTATGACGCCGGCCTGCCGCCGTTCTACGCGGCTACGCACTGGACCTATCCAGCACACCCAGACTTGCTCAAGGCGGCATCGGAAAACTTCGACAACCCGGACCACTATCCCATCGACTGGCGCGGTCTTGCCTATCACTACGCCTACATTGGGATCCGGCGCTTGGGCAGCGGCCAGTTCTATCTCATTAACATCAAGGACAAGGACGGCGAGAGCTATGACGGAGCCAAGACCTACCGCGTGCACGTGCCGCCGAATGTGCCGGTCGATCAATACTGGTCACTGACCGCCTACGACCGGGATACTCACGCCCTCATCAAGAACGTCGACCGCGCCAGCCGCGCCTCCAACAGCGCCGAGGTGCAGCGGAACGCCGATGGCTCGGTCGATCTCTATCTGGGCCCCACGGCGCCGGCGGCTCGGGAGGCGAACTGGATCCCGACCGATCCCGGCCGTAACTTCGAACTGATGTTCCGCCTCTACGGGCCGAAGCCGGCGTTTTTTGACAAGGCATGGACGCTGCCGGATGTCGAGAAGATGCCCGCGCCCGATTACGCCTTCAGCGTCGGCTATCCGACCCCGCAAGCGGCACGGCGCGCCCAAGACGAGCAGGACCTGCAGCGCGCGGTGCAGGCCTATCGCTTTTTTTATCCCACCGTTTCGATGGAAGGCGTCTTGCAGGGCACGCGCGACGCGGGCGTCGCCGACAACAACAGCGCAATGATCTTGTCGGGCGCGCCTCGCCACCTGCTGTTCACCGGCAATTCCGATACCCCCTATCTGGGGGCCACCTTCAATCTCAAGGAGATCGGGCCGCTGGTGATCGAGCTGCCGGCCGGTCCCTATCTTGGAATTGTCAATGACCACAATTTCGGCTGGGTGCACGACGTCGGCCTGCCGGGACCGGACGCGGGTAAAGGCGGCAAGCACCTGATCCTGCCGCCCGATTACAAAGGTGAGGTGCCAGGCGGCCTTTTTTACGCCCGCTCGAAGACCAATTACATCCTGGTCGCAGCTCGCGCCTTGCCTCCCGGCGGCGACATGAGCGCGGGGCTCGCAGCCCAGCGGCAGATCAAGATGTATCCCCTGGCGCAAGCCGCCAATCCGCCGCCTTTGCAGTTCGTCGACAAAACCAACGCTAAGATCGACATCACGCTGCTGGGCTGGGAAGACAACATTCGCTTCTGGCAGAAGCTGCACAAGGTCCTGCAGGAAGAGCCGGCCATCGACGAATTCCGACCGATGACCGGCATGCTCGCCAACCTCGGTATCGAGCAGGGCAAGCCGTTTTCGCCCGATGCGCGCATGCGAGCGATCCTGGAACGTGCCGCCAAGATCGGCCGCGATCAGATGCTGGTGGCGGGGTTCGGCAGCGATCGGCCGGACCGCTTGGTCTGGCCGGATCGCAAGTGGGAATACGCCACGCTGCGCTACGAGAACGGCGACTTCGAATTGCCGACCGGAATTGACCTGGAAGCGCGAGACCGCTGGTTTTCGCAGGCCGTCGGTATGTCCCCGAAGATGGTGTTGCGGACGCCAGGCGCCGGCTCGCTTTATTGGCTGGGGCTCAGGGACAAGGGCGGCAACTACCTCGACGGCGGCAAAACCTACAAGCTCAGCGTGCCGCAACCCGTGCCCCAGAAGCTCTTCTGGTCGGTCACCGTGTATGATGCTGCGACCCGGTCGCAAATTCAGACCGATCAAGACAAGGCCGCATTGCGCTCGCTGGTAGAACTGAAGGATGTTCCCCAGGTCGGTGCGAGCGATCTCTATTTTGGCCCCGCGGCGCCGGAGGGCAAAGAGCGCCAGTGGATCAAGACCAATCCCGGCCGCGGCTGGTTCGTGTACTTACGTCTCTACGGTCCGGACGGGCCCGCCTTCGACGGGCGCTGGAAGCCCGACGATTTCGAGGAGATTGCGCCACCATCGATCGGGCGGGCATTGCAGTAGCCGATCGCGCAGCTTCACGACCACGGGGTGAATCGCGGTTCGCATGCCTCTGTCGGCGCGATCACCAACCGACCGCATAGGCCGCCCGGCGTGGGTCGGCGGCGGCCGTCAGCACGCCGGCCTTGCGATCCAGAACGACCGCGCAGACGGCGCCGGCGAGCCGCGTCCAATCGGGCCAATCTAGAACGTCATGGCCGCGCGCAGTGAGGCCATCGCGAGTGGCGGGCTCCATGCGTCCTTCGATGGCGAGACGGTTTGGATAGGCCTCGTGCGGCTCGAAGCTTGACGGAAAGGCGTAGCTGGCAAAGCGCGGCGCCTCGATGGCGGTGCGCAGGTCCATCCCGAAGGCGGTGAGATTGAGTAACACCTGCAGCATCGCCTGGGTCTGCACGTCGCCGCCGGGTGTCCCGAAGGGCATGAGCACGCGACCGTTCTCGAGCACGGCAATGGCGGGATTTGGCGTCAGTCGAGGCCGTTTGAATGGCGCAATTTCCGAGGGGTGCCCGGCAACCGTCCAAGACTGGCTGCCGCGTCCAGAGGGCACAAGGCCGGTCCCCGGGATGAGCTCCGCATCATAGGAGGCATCGCTCGGGGTGGCCGAGAAGACGTTGCCAGCGCCGTCGATCACGGCACAGTAGGAGGTGTCGGGGGAAAGCGCAGGCTCCCGCTCGCGCGGGACCGCTGCAGGCACGCGATGCGGGAAGCCGTCGATCGGCGCCGGCGAACGCAGCTCCGGGAACGCCCGGGCGGGATCGATCAGCCTGCGGCGGCTCGCCTGGAACTGCGGGGATAGCAATTCTGCCACGGGAACATCGACGAAGCGCGGATCGCCAAAATAGGCCTCGCGGTCGGCGCAGGCGAGCTTCACCGCCTCGGTCACGAGATGCACGTAGGCCGGCGAATTGTGCCCGAGCGCGGCAATCTCATCCTTCTCGAGCAGGCGCAGCAGCATGCCCAACAAAGGTCCCTGGCACCATGGTCCGCAGGTATAAAGCTCAAGTTGACCTTGGCGGATCAAGGCCGGTGGCTCGAGCCGCGCCCGGAACGCGGCCATGTCGGCGCGCGTGAGCCAGCCGCCATTGGCGGCATGGTAATCGCAAATGGTGGCCGCGATCTCACCCTGGTAGAAGGCCGCATGAGCGGCGGCCAGCCCCGCGGCGCGACCCTTCGCGGCCGCCGCCTTCTCTGCATCGGCCATGTACTGTAGCGAGCGGGCGAGGTCGGTCTGGCGAAAGATTTGACCCGGGCGTGGCGGACTGCCGCCGGGCAGGAATACCTGCGCATTGCCGGCAAAGCGCCGGTACTTGGCTTCGTTGGCAGCGAAGGTGTCGCAAAAGCGCGGGTCGGCGGCAAAGCCAGCACCGGCCAGTCGAATAGCGGCTTGGGCAACGTCACCGAAACTCATGGTGCCGTAGCGCTCCAGCGCCGTGATCCAGCCCGAAGGCGCGCCCGGGACCACGGCCCGCATGAGCCCTTCCGGGATGCGCCCGCCGTGATGCTCGCGAAACCATGCCGATGTTGCCTTGGCCGGCCAGACGCCGAGGCCATCGATGGTGACGACCTCGCCGGTCGCCGCGAGGCGGATCATGATTGGCGCGACCCCCGCCACGTTGACCAGATCGGCGCAGGTGACGCCGAGGGCGAGACCGGCTGCCACACCCGCGTCGATCGCATTGCCGCCCGCCTCCAGGATCAAAAAACCCGCATGCGCCGCCGCATGATGACCGGCCGCTACCATGTGGCGCGTGCCGGCCAGCACGTTGCCGTGGGTGGTCAGGCCTTTGAGGCCGATCACGTCGCCCGCCGTTTTTGCGAAGGTTGTCATGCCGTTGCTCCTGCCTGCCGGACGCGCGCCGTGCCATGGCATAGCGGCCGCAATACTGAGCCGTGCTGTGGCATTAGGTGATAGGCCGCGCCAGCTTATCGCCAGTCGCCGCCATTGGCCAGTTGAGCGCCAGCGGCGCCGCACCAACCCGAGCCGAGTCCCCTGCGAGCGCTCACGTGAAGCGGTAGATTTGCTCCGCATTGCCGCGGAAGATGGCGCGGCGTTCGCCGTCGCTCATGGCGATCTTGATGGCGAGCCGCGGGTCATCGTAGTCCCAGTGCGGATAATCACTCGAGTAGACAATACGGTCCCAGCCGATCCAATCAAAGATGGTGCGCAGGTGTTGCGGGTGCTCCGGTTCTTCGATCGGTTGTGTCGCGTACCAGAGATTGCGGCGCAGGTACTCTGACGGCTTGAGCTTGAGATGTGGAACCTCGCTCCGCATCTTTGCGACATTGGCGTCGAGCCGCCAACCGAGGCTGGGGACCCAGGCAAAGCCGCCCTCGATCAGGATGAGTTTCAGGTTTGGATAGCGGTCGAACACGCCTTCCAGGATCAGGCTCGCGGCCTGGGTCGGCATCGAGTGGCTCAAGACCTGATGCTCCTCGACATAAAACGAGGGCCAGCCCGAGGCCGAGGGTGCCGCAGCCGATGGGCCGCCCACGTGCAGGCCAATCGGCAGCTTGGCACGTTCGGCGCTGGCGAAGATTGGCCAATAGCGCTTGCGGCCAAGCGGCTCGGGCGTGCGCGAGGACAGCTGGATCTGGGCAAAGCGGGGGTCGGCGGCGCGCTTCTCGATCTCGGCGACGGCGGCCTCGGCGTCGTCCTGCGGCACCAGAATGGAGGCGCGCAGGCGCGGCTCGAGGTCGGTGAAATGCGTCACCTGCCAGTCGTTGAAGGCCGAGCAGAGTGCCGCCTGCAGCTCGACGTTGCGCGGCGAGTTGCCTTCCAGCAACGGCTCGAGCACGCCGAACTCGACGTCATTGGGGTCGAGATGCTGGCTGCGGATGAAATCGACCTCGGAGCCGGGCAGGCCGCCGCCCGCTGGCCACGCATCGCGCCGGCACGTGTTCGGCATGAAGCGGGGATATGTGCCGCGCCCGGCGTAGATACCGCGGGTGCCCTTGCCGTATTCGGCCAGATGCTGGCGCCAGCGCGCCGATAGGAATTGGTCAAGGTCGCGCGGCGTGCGCAGGTAAGGGTGGATGTCGCAGTCGATGATCCTGAGGCGCGTCTTGGTCTCAGCAGGCGCCGTGCCAACGTCACGTTCGAGCGTCAGGCCCATGTCGGGTTCTCCTTGAGCCGCGGATAGGTGGCGATCGGGTTGTCGATCAGCATTTTGGCAAGCACCGGCGTGGCCACCCCCTCCGGCACGGCGCGGTCACCCTCAAACTGCCAGTGTGGATAGTCGGTGGCGAACAATAGCATCGCGTCGGAGTCGATCATCTCGATGATGCGCGCCACCGCCGCCGCGTCTGGCGCATCGAACGGCTGGGCGGTGAGCCGGACATGCTCGCGCACGATCTCGGCCGGCGAGCGCTTGACATAGGGCACCTCGGCCCGCACCCCGCGCCAGGTCTTGATCGCGCGCCACAAGAAGCCCGGCAGCCACGATACGCCGCTCTCGATCAGCACGACACGCAGGCCCGGAAACTTCAGGAAGGCACCCTCGTGAATAAGGCTCAGCAGCTGGTCCTCAAAGGTCTGCGAATGGCTAACATAGTCCTGGATGTAGTGTGACGACCAGCCGTTGGACGTGGTGGGATAGCGGTGCAGGCTGCCCGCGTGCAACCCGAGCGGCAGGCCGTGCTTTTCGCAGGCCGCCAGCAACGGCCAGTAATAGCGCCGCCCGAGCATCATCTCGACGGCGACCGGGATCATCACCTGCACGAAGCGGCGGTCGGGGGCGCGTCGCTCGATCTCCTCGACGGCGAGCTCCGGGCTCTGCGGCGGCACGACAATTGAGGCGCGAAAGCGCGCGTCCTTGTCGAGGAACTCCTTGCAAATCCAGTCGTTCACGGCCCGGCAGACGGCTGCACCCATGGACTCGCTGACCGCCACCTGGCCGCCGGTCAGGGGATTACAAATGGCAAGCGCGGTGCCCATCACGTCGAGCGACTGGCGCGCGATCGTCGCCGCATCGGCCGCCGGCCGACCCTTGGCGGGCCGCCAGTCGGCGCGGCAGGAGATCGGCGCACCCGGCGGATAGCTCGCCATCTCCAGCCCATCGATGCCGCGCGAGACGAACGCCTCCTGCCAGTAGTCGTCCATATATGGCAACAGGGATTCGATGCCCGGCACCGTCGGGTGGATGTCGCAGTCGATGGCGCCGGGATAGCGGCTCATCGCGTTCCCTTTCCTCTGCCCGCCCGGTCCCCGCCCGATCCTATCTGCACCGCGCCCGGGCCCGTTGTCTCGCGTACGGTTTAGAACTCGACCACCACATACTGCTCCTCGACGGTCACCGGCACCGTCTCGGCAACATAGGGGCCTTTGACCACCTCGGCACCAGAGGCGATTTCCGTCGGATAGGCCCGGGCCCGTACCTTGGCCGGCTCGCACCAGGACTGGCCGGTGCGGATGTCGAACTCCCACCCGTGCCAAGGGCAGCGGACCATCTCGCCCTTACGGATCATGCGAAACTCCCCCGGGCGGTCGCCGACCGCAAGCCCGGTGATCAGGCCATCGCATAGGCTGCCACCCTGGTGCGGACACCGGTTAAGTAGGCCAAAGAACTCACCGTCGAGATTGAAGATCCCGATCGGCCGCCCGCCGACGGTAAATACCTTGCGGGTCCCAGGTGGGATCTCGGCAGCGGGGGCAACGACGTATCTTTGCATGGCGCGCGGTCAATCTTACGTCTTCAGGCCGCCCCCTCGGGCGAGCAACGCGGGACTAATCGCGTTCTACGGAAGCCATCTTACGCGAGGGCTGGCCACGCCGACAATTGCTTGCGCCAGCCACGCCCCCACACGGGCGCGCCCCCCAGGCGCGCCCCCAGGCGGCACGACCCCAAGCGCCACGACCCCAGGTGGCACGACCCCAGGCGGCACGACCCAGCCAGCAAAACCAAAGTGCACAGGGCCGGTCTGCCTTTGAGGGAGCCTGTGGCCTCCGGCTCAGCCCCAGGACATGTCTGCCCCCGCCCAAGCGGCGGAGTGGTTGGCCCGTGCAGCTGGCCGTGCAGCGCCATTAATAATGCTGTGGTGCGGCAATGTCGCCCGACGCGCGCGCAAGTACGCCGGGCGATACCCCGTGTCGTGGGCGCTGCGCACCTGGTCGGTCGCCGCTGCAAATCGTCGCGACCCTCAACTCCTAAAACGAGCCGCACTACACGCAATGGCACTCGACGAGCTTCAGTCGTAACGCCGTCCGCCGCATCTGCTGTCTCCTCCGGGCCAGCCCACACGGATGAGACTCGGCGGTGAGAGCCGTGCGATCGAAATTTTTCTTAAAGTGCGATCGGCGCCAACGGACCGCGCCTGCGTCACGCGCTTATTACGCGTTGGCCAGCGTTGATCATCGCACAAGCGCGCCGCAAAATGCCGCGGGACGCCTAATCATTGCGCAGGACTTATCCCAAGGCGAGGACCACCACACGTTGGGATCAGCTAACCCCGCTACCGATGGCGTAGCTTGTCAGTGTGAATGTGTGACCTGATACGGTAAAGCAATAAGTCTGTACGTAAACGTACCGACACTACGATTGGTGTACCTTGATCCATCACACCGCCGACAAGCAAAAACACATCTTCGCCAGGCTCGCAGCGCACGAGTGCGAGTTGGGAACCTAGCGGTTGGCTCGTCGTTGATGCTGCGGAAGCGCGGGCATGGGGGCGACATGTCGAAACTGGGCGAGCAATTGCACCTCAATGACGCACAAGTCAGAGAGGCCGAGCGACGCTTGGAGCTTCAGCGCACTTTCATCGCGCGACTGCATGCCTCGTCGAAAGATACAACGTCCGCTCGGGAATCGTTGGAGGTCATCAGGGACATCCTGCGCGGCCTCTACCTGCAGCGTTTGCAGCTGCGGCGACGAATGGGGAGAGGCAAGTAGCCGGCGCGGGCAGCGGTCGCGCCCTGGTAGCGACGACGGCCGCTGCTCAATGACGCCGTCAACCAAAGCTTGCACCCGCCTCGTCGTCCGGACGCAAACTTTTGGAAAAAAGCCTTCGAAATTCTCCATTTAGATCTCGAGCAACGGATTGCCGCGAGCGTCGTCCAGCCCCCGGTGCCCCGACAGCCCAATCCTGCTCCTTAGTCACGCTTGCGTATGATTCATGACGCTCCAGGGAACCACAGGGCGCACGGCCGCGTTTCGGCGGTAATACGGGGTCGGGGAGGGCCTTTTGAGCCTGGATCAAATCGCCATTGCTGTTAGCGGCGTGATCGCGGTCTGGCTTACGCAAGACCGGCGGGAAAGCTGGCGACGCTGGGCGCCCATTTTCGGGATGCTTGGCCAGCCATTTTGGTTCTACGCGGCTTGGAAGGCCGAGCAATGGGGCATTTTCGCCCTCTGTGCCCTCTATACGTACGCGTGGGCGAGAGGATTTTGGACACATTGGCTCAACCCCTATTTCCGCACCAGCCAGCGTCAGGGCCAGACAAAGCCGCGTCGGTTGGAATTTGGCGACACCGGCCGACACCGCACAGGGCACGCGCCGGGGCGAAACGTGCCAAGTCGCACCTGACGCTCCTCATAGGGGCCCAATGCAGCGCCGAGCCAATGCGGGCTGAAGTGCGCCCCGCTTGCTCGATGGCCGCGTGTTGCTCTCAACCAAGCTGAGAGTGGCAAGCTGAGAGTGCCAAGCTGAGAGTGGCAAGCTGAGAGTGCCAAGCTGAGAGTGAGAAAGTGCGGGCTTTTGGTCCTGCCTGCAACCTCATAGGTCGCCCACTTTCGTTGCCGCCGATGCCGGGCGCTGCAACCGGCGGAGACCACGCCGCGCCGATCGTTCCGAGCAACTGGGCGATAGCCTGCGAAGCGTCTGGCTCCGCACCAGGCCTGCTTGCGCTTCTGCTGCGACAGGGACCGTCAATGCGCCAGGAGAAAACGCTAGAGTTGCCGAGGTAAGATATTGATCTTGCGAACAGAGGCCGATGCCGTTGCATGCACGATTTGGATTGCACAGCATTCCTGCAGTGGGCTCTGCCGCGGCTGGAGCTCCGATGGGCAGGATTCCAAAAGGTGCGAACGCAGGTCTGC
>DASTMQ010000181.1:0-5162 GCA_035714005.1 Hyphomicrobiaceae bacterium | reverse complement strand
CGGCCTTCGCCGAGGTGCGCGCGGTGACCCTGTTCGGCTCGGTCGCCCAGCCGCTCAAGCACGAGGTGCCCCGCTTCCAGCCCTTCAGGCGGCTCGGGATCGAAATCCTGCACGAGTGCGGAGACGTCGACCTGGCTGTCGCAATCGACCGCCTCGACAACCTTGCGGCCCTCAACCACGCCCGCAGCCGGGCCGTCAGCAACCTCCATGAGGGCGGTGGGCCCGGCGTCGCGCACCACCAGGTCGACATCTTCATCTTCGGCACCGGCTGGAACGACTATCTCGGGCGGCTGTGCACTTATGGACAATGCCCCAAGGGGAAGGTCGAGTGCTTGGTGCCGGGATGCGGACGCGTGCTCTTTCTGAGGCAGCATGAGGGGTTCGTGCTCAGGCATGACGCTCTCGCCGCCGACCGATGCATGCCGCTCTACGAGCGCGGGCGCGGTATTCTGCGCCGCGCATCCGATGCCGAGGACGCAAATGTGAGGCAATCATGACGCGAGGCCGATGGACTCTCGGCGTGCCATCGCGGAGGTCCTTTGAGACCCACAAGGCCGCGATCGGAAGTGCCTGCCAAGCCTTCATCGACCAGGTGCTGAAGCCGCGGTTTCTTCCCGAGATTCGCCCAACGGAGTTCAACTATCCGATCGATATCAACGGGCGGTGGCACGGCTCCAACTATCGATTCATCCAGCGCTATCGTTCTGGCTTTGTGGACAACGCCGGCTGGGAATTCGATGCGCCCTTCACCCGCCTCGAATACGCCGCCGGCGATCGTTTCCACCTGTCCTACCTTCGCCACACCGGCCAGTGGCATCGCCTCTACTGCGAAGTTTCGTTTTCCCAGGCACTGAGCCTGATCGAGAGCGACGGACTCCTACATCCGCATTGAGCGCCCGAGCGCCGGCCCAGCTGCTGGTGCGCCTCACATCGTCCGACGGCGCCCCTCTGGACGGCAAACTTTTATCCTGCTCTTGGAGCGGTTGCTTGGGGATTGTAAGCAAATGGCATCCGCAGACTCCAACAATGTGGCCTTATCGAAGCGAGTCGCGCGGAATGATGATCGGGCTTCGCAAGTACCAACCTCTTCGCCAAGAGAGTTCGAATCTCGCATGGTGCAATGGCGCCTGTAAGGGAATCCGCAATCCACTGAGAAGCAAGCGTTTGCATGTTCCAACCCTAAAAATTGGCTCCGAAGAATGGGTTGCGGGGAATGTTCCAACCCGATCGCTGCTCGGACTGCTGCGAAGCCCGCGTTGATATGGGTAAAATGGCCATGACGGCGGCTGCTTTCTCGCCTTCTGCTTAATCCGGTGCAAACAGACGTCCCTAAACTGTCCCGGCGAACAGCCTCGAATTGGATCGGCGTCGACCCACGAGCATTCGTACTGGATGGCGCGAGAAGAGGCCGAGAGAAGGCTTTCTTGCCCCGCAATGTCGTGCCAGAACCTCCCCGTGGCGACCGGCGGGGTGATTTTGCATTTCCCCCGGAGCTACACCCGGCGCTCGCCGGGTTCCTCACCTCCCCGGGGAGATTGGCATGCGCATTATCGACGTGTGTGAGGTCACCAAGCCGATCGCCTCACCGATCCGCAACGCCTATATCGATTTCTCGCAGATGACGGCAAGTCTGGTGGCAATCGTCACCGATGTCGTGCGCAACGGCCGTCGTGTCGTCGGTTACGGTTTTAATTCCAATGGCCGCTACGGCCAGGGCGGCTTGATCCGCGAACGGTTCCAGGGGCGCATCCTAGAGGCTCCTGCGGCGGGCCTCCTCAACGAGGTGGGCGACAATCTGGATCCGCATAAGATTTGGGCCGCCATGATGAGCAATGAAAAGCCGGGCGGCCATGGCGAGCGGTCGGTGGCCGTCGGTACGCTCGATATGGCCATTTGGGACGCGACGGCCAAGATTGCCGACAAGCCCTTGTTTCGGCTGTTGGCGGAGATGAAAGGACGACAGCCCGATCCCAAGGTCTTTGTCTATGCCGCCGGCGGTTACTACTATCCCGGCAAGGACGACACCGCGCTTCGTGGCGAAATGCGCCGCTATCTCGACCGCGGCTATACCGTCGTCAAGATGAAGATCGGCGGCGCGCCGATCGCCGAGGACCGACGTCGCGTCGAGGCCGTGCTCGCCGAAATCGGCTCGCAGGCGCAACTCGCCGTTGATGCCAATGGCCGCTTTGACCTCGAAACCGGCATTGCCTACGCCAAAATGCTCCGTGATTATCCGCTGTTTTGGTTCGAGGAGGCCGGCGATCCGCTTGACTATGCCTTGCAAGCCGCCCTGTCGGAATTCTATCCGGGGCCGATGGCGACCGGAGAAAATCTCTTCTCACATCAGGATGCCCGCAATCTCCTGCGCTATGGCGGCATGCGCCCCGACCGCGACTGGCTTCAGTTCGACTGCGCCCTGTCCTATGGTCTGGTCGAGTACGTGCGCACGCTTGAGGTCGTGACACAATTTGGCTGGTCGCCGCGCCGCTGCATTCCCCACGGTGGACACCAGATGTCGCTCAATATCGCGGCTGGCTTGGGCCTCGGCGGCAACGAAAGCTATCCCGATCTCTTCCAGCCTTATGGGGGCTTTCCCGACGGCGTGCGCGTCGAAAACGGTCACATTGTCATGCCCGAGCTGCCTGGCATCGGCTTCGAGGGCAAGTCCGACCTCATTGCGGTCATGCGCGCCCTCGCGCAGTAGTGTGAGCGGTCGACGCGGCTGGCGGAGCTTTCGGCTGGCACACGATGATCTCAGGCCACGGCGAGTTGGGGCCAACGCGCCGGTCTCGACTAGCCACATCACGATGACCAGCGTTATGACCGAGGCGAGCGTGCCGAACCGCACCACGCTCGAAGCCTGTTCAATCCTGATGCCATACTGGCGCGCGAACACATAAGCGGTCAGCGCGGGCAGCAAGGCCGCCGTCAGCACGGCGGTGCCGGCCCAGGTCATGCGCGGGGCCCCGCGTTCGCGACCTCGTCGCCTATGACAGCGTCTCGGCCTGCACGCTCAACGCGTCGCCCACCTTTTCGAGATAACTTGACGCCGAGCCGCGGCGCGGACTTCGGACCTTTGTACGGCCGACCCAATTCGCGGGGATCACGATCCGGCAGCCGACGCCGTCCGCCGCAAAGGTCAGATCGACGGCGCCGCCGAGCTCATAGGGAATCAGGTCGCAAATCACGCTGGTGCCATAGCTGGGCGTCGTCGGCGCGACCACCGCGGGGCCACCCTTTTCCTGCCAGTCCAAGAACACCGCCGTCGCAGCGTTCCCCTGCGAGCCACAATGCCAGCGCACGGCGACGCGGCCCGACTCGTTTGAAAGCGCACCATATTTTGCAGCGTTGGTTGCGAGTTCGTGCAACACCATCGCCGTCGCCTGCGTCGCCTCGGCCGCCAGGAACACCGGTGGGCCGGCGACCGTCACGCTCCTCTTCCCCCACGGGGCGAGCTCGCCGTCGACGAGTTCGGCGAGGCTGGCACCCTGCCAGCGGCCGCGGCTCAGCAGGGCGTGGGTGTTGGCCATCGAGTGAATGCGGCGCTTGAGCGCTTCGGTGAACTCGACCATCGAACCGCTGCTTTCGCGCGTGCGCTGCACGATCGCGGCGACACAAGAGAGCACGTTCTTGACCCGGTGGTCGAGTTCGGCGATGAGCAGGCTCTGGTGCTCCTGCGCCCGCTTGCGCTCGGTGATATCGCGGGTCAATCCCTTGAGCCGCACGCAGGACCCATCGGCGTCGAATGCGCCTCGTGCCGTCTCCTCGAGCCACACCTCCCGGCCATCGGGGCGAACATAGCGAAAATCGACCGCGTACGAGGGGTTGTCCGGACGCAGCGAGGCAATGAGAGCCTTGAGGCCGGCGCGATCGTGCGGGTGCACGGCCGCCAGGAAGTCGCCGAGGGATTTGGGCTCGCTACCGCGCCTGAAACCGAGAATTTCCGCGGCGTTCTGGCTGCGCTGGGAAAGGTCGGTGCCGGCGTCCCATTCGAATGCCATCACCTGCCCCGCGGCAAGGGCCTCCTGCAGCCGCGCCTCGCTCTCTTTCATGAGCGCTTCGGTTCTGCGCCGATGGCGCTCCTGCTCTCGCCGGCGTTCGGCAATTTCGCCGCGGGCCGCTTGCAATAGGCGCGCATTGTCAATGGCGGTCGCCGCATGCGTTGCCACCGCCTTTACGATCTCCTCCGCCTCCTTGCCAAAGGTCGCCGGCTTGTCGTGGCCGAAGAAAAGCCCGCCATGCACCTCGCCGGATTGCGAAATCACCGGCACCGCAAGGTAGCTGACGACGGGCAGGTGCCCTTGCGGCATGCCGAAGTGAGGCCCACTCTTGCCATAGCGCGGATCGCTGCGAATATCGTCGCAGCGAACGATGCCGGTACCACCAAAGGTGGGCTGGAAAAGTTGCGTGTTACGCGGCACCCCCAAGCGAGCAAACGCCTGGCGCGGCGCACCCGACAGCGTATAGAGCAAGTACCGTTCGCCCTTGCCGTCGGTCACGTTGTAGAAAAAGGCGCCAAACTTCGCGCCGCTGAGTTCGGTGGCGATGTCCGTCACCGTTTGGACGATGCGCTCCAGGTCGAGGTCGGTGGCACTGGAGTTGGACAGACGATAGAGCGTCTCGAGCCGACGCGTCTGCGTGCGTAGCGCCTCTTCGGCAGGCTCGCGGGCGGCCACATCGACCTGCCGCACCAATTCAGCCAAGACGTCGACAAGCGGCTCACCGGCGGCTATGCGGGCGATCGCGTGCCGCTGGCTGTCGCGCATCAGATGTGCTTTCGAACTGGTCGCTGTCATAGACGTCGTGCGATTGGTGAGGCGCCCCGGCCCACTTCGCGCAGAACCGCGGCCGAATTTGGCCCATTGCACGACATCCGCAAGATGCTAGCGACCTTCTTAGTTAACCTCGCCAGAACAGCGAGCGCTTACGGTCTAGCCCGCCGGCGCTCAGTTTAAAGATCAGTTTGCAAAACATGGGGCCGCCCGCCCGCGCTTCGTCCACAACCGCGCCGCGTGCACGAGGCGGCTTGCATGCGCCCGGGCGTGATGGCCAGGCATTGCGCCGGCCTGCCGCCGCCCTCCCAGCCGCGACCAGGTTGCCGCGGGCGGGCCTATCTGAACCTGGAAATGCGCTCGGCGTTTTCCAGGATGACCCTGGCGCTG
>DASTMQ010000180.1:0-7840 GCA_035714005.1 Hyphomicrobiaceae bacterium | reverse complement strand
TTTCTCGGCTCGCGCTTTCTCGGCTCGCGCTTTCTCGGCCCGCGCTTTCTCGGCCCGCGCTTTCTCGGCCCGCGGTTTCTCGACCCGCGCTTTCTCGACCCATTGGCTCGGCCCTTCGTCTGGGCGCCAGCCGTCTCGGCGCCAGTCGTCTTGGCCGCCATCGTCTTGGCCCCCGTCGTCTCGACTGCGGTCGTCTCGGGGCCCGTCGCCAGCGGCAGGTCTTGGCCATGTCCAAGGGCCGCCAAGGCGGGTGCGGGCTTGGGATGCGGGAGCGGAGAGCGCGACCCTCGGGCACGCAAATACGCTTGCCCCAATTGTCGCGAAAATGCCACACTGAGGTGCGCCAGTGTGGTTGTCGCGCGCCATAAGGGCACTGAGCGGGTGCAAAAGGATCAGCGTCTTGCAGAGTTTTGGGCGGTGCACGCTCGCGTGTGCGCAGCGTTCAGCCGCGCCTGGCGCGGGCTTATGACGGCGGCCGGTCCGGCGCGGGCCGCCGATGCAGGCTCGCTCGATCCCCTGTTTGACGACAATGCGGCACCCTTGCCCGGCACCGGCAGCCGCGCCTTTTGGACGGGTCTGCTCATCGTCAGCCTGTCGCTCATTTCCGGCCTTGCCACCTATCTGATTTTGACCGGCTTGACGCCGATCGTGCCGCGCAACGAGGTCGTGCTCGGGGTCCTCTTCATCAATCTCATCTTGGTGGTGGCCATGGTGGTGGTCATCGCCGTGCAGATGGCGGGGCTGTGGCGGGCCTGGAAGAAGCGGGTGGCGGGCGCCAGGCTGCACGCGCGCATCGTCGCCCTGTTCAGCCTCATCGCCGCGCTGCCGGCGCTGTTGTTGGCGGTTGGCGCCACGACCACGTTTTCGCGCTCGCTCGACAACTGGTTCAATCGCCAGACCACCTCGATCGTGATGAGTTCGCTCGATGTTGCCCATGCCTATCTTGAGGAGCATGGGCAGGTGATCCGCACCGACATCGTCAACATGGCCAAGGATCTGGACGATGCGGCGCCGCAGCTTGCCGACGATCCCCGCAAGTTTCGCGAGCTGGTGTTTGCGCAAGCGGGCTTGCGCGACCTGCCGGTGGCCTACGTCGTCGATGCCAAGGGCGCCGTCAAAGTGGCGGCGCTGGAGGATGAAAGGATCCCTTACATCCCGCCGCCCGCGCACCTGCTGCGCGCCGCCGAGGCGGGTCAGGTGCCGCTGTTGATGCCGATCAATTCCTTTCGCGTCGCGGCCATCGCCAAGCTGCACAACTATCCCGATGCCTACCTTTATGTGGCCCGCGGCGTCAGCCGGAAAGTGGTGGGACACCTGCGCCGCACCGAGGCCGGCGTCGCCGAATACGAGCAGCTGCGCCAACGCTCCGGCGGCCTGAAATTGGCGCACGGGCTCATGTATTTCATGATCTCGCTGACCGCCCTGTTGGCGGCGATCTGGATTGGGCTGTGGTTTGCGGGCGGCTTCGTCGCCCCGATCCGTCGCCTGATCGGCGCCGCCCAGCAGGTCGCCATCGGCAACCTGAAGGTCGAACTGCCGATCCGCCGAGGCGAAGGCGACCTGCGGCGCCTGTCGCAGAACTTCAATCATATGACGCAGCAACTCGAGCGCCAGCGCAGCGACCTCGTCAGCGCCAACGCTCAGCTCACCGAGCGCGGACGCTTCATCGAGGCGGTGCTGTCGGGGGTCTCGGCCGGCGTCATGGGCCTCGATCAAAGGGGCCGCATCACGCTCGCCAACCGCTCGGCCCAGAAGCTCTTGGGGCTTGAAGGCTCCGAGCTGGTCGGCCGCGAGCTCTCCGAGGCGGTACCGGCCTTTGCCAGCGTGCTGGCGGAGGCGCGCGATCATCACAAAAGCCGGCCGCAGCACGAGGTCACGCTTTCGATCAGTGGCGAGGAGCGCACCTTCTCGGTGCGCGTGCCCCGCGAGCAGGAGGCCGACGACAGCGAGGGCTCCGTCATTACCTTCGACGATGTCACCGAGCTTGCCGCGGCGCAGCGCACCGCGGCCTGGGCCGACGTGGCGCGGCGCATCGCCCATGAGATCAAGAATCCCCTGACGCCGATCCAGCTGGCCGCCGAACGCATCCGCCGCAAATACGGCAAGACGATCACGGAGGACCGCGACGTCTTCGAGCGCTGCACCGAGACCATCATTCGTCAGGTCGGCGACGTCACCCGCATGGTTGATGAGTTTTCCGCCTTCGCGCGCACGCCGAAGCCGGAGATGCAGGACCATGATATTCGCGACCTGGTGCGCTCAGCCGTGCTCGACCGACAGATGACGGGCACCGAGGTGGCGTTCGAGACCAAGGTCGGCAAGGAGCCGATTATCGTCAGCTGCGACCGCCGGCTGATCTCGCAGGCGGTCGCCAACCTGGTGAAGAACGCGCAGGAAGCGATCCAGGCCTTCGCCGATGGAGCCAACAAGGAGCCGGGCTGGACCGGCCGCATCGAAACCAACGTGCGCCGCAACGGCGACAAGGTGGACATTGAGGTCATCGACAACGGTCCGGGCCTGCCCAAGCACAATCGCAACCGGCTGCTCGAGCCCTACGTCACCACCAAGGGCAACAAGGGCACCGGGCTCGGCCTCGCCATCGTGCAAAAAAGCGTCGAGCAGCACGGTGGCACCCTCTCCTTGGAGGATGCACCGGTTGGCCCGGGCCGGGCGCACGGCGCGCTAATGCGCATCAGTTTGCCGCTCGGCAGGCCGCCGGCCGGCCAGACGTCCTCTCCTCCCGAACGAGCCGCCGCATCCGGCAATGCATAATCCTAAACCAGGCAAGGAGTGTTAAATGGCTTCCGACATCCTGATCGTCGACGACGAGGCAGATATTCGCGAGAACATCGCCGGTCTGCTCGGGGACGAGGGGCACCGCACACGCGTTGCGCGTGACTCCGATGAAGCCTTGAAGGCGGTGGAAGAACGCCGGCCGCAACTGGTCATTCTCGACATTTGGCTGCAGGGCAGCCGCCTCGACGGCCTCGAGGTCTTGAACATCATCAAGCGCGCGCATCCCGGCCTGCCGGTGGTGATCATTTCCGGGCACGGCAACATCGAGACGGCGGTAACGGCCATCAAGCGCGGGGCCTACGATTATATCGAAAAGCCGTTCAAGGCGGACCGGCTGCTGTTGGTGACCACGCGGGCGCTGGAAGCCTCAAAGCTGCATCGGGAGGTGCGCGAGCTCAAAGAGCGTGCGGCCGTCAGCTTCGAGATGATCGGCAAGTCGACCGCTATCAACCAGCTGCGGGCCGCGATCGAGCGGGTAGCCCCCACCAACAGCCGCGTGCTCATTCGCGGGGCCGCTGGCTCGGGCAAGGAGCTTTGCGCCCGCGTCATGCACCAGAGCTCGCATCGCAAAGATGGGCCGTTTGTCGTGCTCAACGCCGCCGCCATGGCGCCCGATCGCGTCGAGGAGGAGCTGTTCGGCACCGAGGATCATGTCGGGCCGCGCAAAGTCGGGGCGTTGGAGGAAGCCCACACCGGCACGCTCTATATCGACGAGATCGCCGATATGCCGGTCGAAACGCAAAGCAAGGTCTTGCGCGTGCTCGTCGAACAGAAATTCCAGCGCGTTGGCGGCGGCCCCAAAGTCTCGGTCGATGTGCGCATCATCTCCTCCACCAGCCGCGATCTGGAACGCGATATGGCGGAGGGACGCTTTCGCGAGGACCTCTACCACCGTTTGAATGTGGTGCCGCTGCGGGTGCCGGGTCTGGCGGAGCGGCGCGACGACATTCCCCTGCTGATCTTGCATTTCGTGGCGCAGGTTGCCCAGTCCTCGGGGCTGGCGCCGCGCCGCATCGGCGAGGACGCCACCGCCGTCCTGCAGGCGCACGACTGGCCGGGCAACGTGCGTGAGCTGCGCAACAACATCGAGCGACTGTTGATCCTGTCGGGCGGCGATCCGGATGCCGTGATTACGGCCAACATGCTGCCGGAGGAAATCGGTTCGAATGTGCCGCTGCCGGTGAATGGTGGCGCCGAGCACCTGATGTCGCTGCCGCTGCGGGAAGCGCGCGAGATCTTCGAGCGCGAATACCTGCTGGCCCAGATCAATCGCTTCGGCGGCAACATCTCCCGCACCGCCGAATTCGTCGGCATGGAGCGCTCGGCCTTGCATCGCAAGCTGCGCGCCCTCGGGGTCAGCTCGCAGGAGCGCGGTGCCGATGCGCGGCAGATGTGAAGCAGCAACTCGTCTGGCCGCTGGAGGTGGTGCCGAATGACGCGCGTCGTCTACGTCAATGGTCGCTATTTGCCCTGGGCCGATGCCGGCGTGCACGCGGAGGATCGAGGCTTTCAGTTCGCGGACGCGGTCTACGAGGTGTGCGAGGTCAGGGACGGCCGCCTGGTCGACGAGACGCGGCACATGCGCCGTCTTGCCCGCTCGCTCGAGGAGCTGAAAATTAAGGCACCGATGCGCCCGGGAGCATGGTCGGTGGTGCTGCGTGAAACCATCCGGCGCAACCGGGTGGTGAACGGCCTCATCTATTTGCAAGTCTCGCGCGGCGCCGGTCGGCGCGACTTTGCCTTTCCGCCGGCCGAGGTGGTGCCGACGGTCGTCTGTCTCGCCCGTTCGATTGCTCCGGGTAAGTCGGCAAGCACCGCGGACAAGGGCATCGGCGTGAAGACGGTGCCCGACATCCGTTGGGGCCGCTGCGACATAAAAACCGTGATGCTGCTGCCGGCCGTGTTGGCCAAACAGGCGGCGCAGGCCGAAGCGGCCAGGGAGGCCTGGCTGGTCGATGCCGATGGCTACGTCACCGAAGGGGCATCCTCCAATGCCTGGATCGTCGACAGGGACGGACGCCTCATCACGCGCCAGATCGACAACGCCATTTTGCGCGGGGTGACGCGAACGACGCTCATCGATCTCATTGAGCGCGAGGGTCTAAAGCTGGTGGAACGAGCGTTCACGGTGGCGGAAGCCAAGGCCGCTCGGGAAGCTTTTGTGACCTCTGCAACCAATATCGTCATGCCGGTGGTCAGCATCGACGGGCAGCCGATCGGCAATGGCGCACCGGGCCTGCTGACGGCAAAGCTGCGGGCCGACTTTCATGCCGTGGCGGAGCTTGCTAAAGGTTGAGGGCGGAGTTTGTCATATTGCCGCGCTTGTGACAGCGAATTTGCTTGTGCGCCCCTATAATAACCGGCAATTTAAGGGCGCGAGGGTGAGGGTTGGCAGTTTGAGCCTTCCCCAGAGAACTACGGATAACAACAATGGCCGAACGAGCCCAAAGTCTTCAGGACACGTTCCTCAATCACGTACGCAAGAACAAAACTCCGCTCACGATCTTTCTCATCAATGGCGTGAAGCTGCAGGGGATCGTGACCTGGTTCGATAATTTTTGCGTGTTGTTGCGCCGGGACGGACATTCACAACTCGTCTACAAGCATGCCATATCGACCATCATGCCCGGTCAACCCGTGCATTTGATGGATTCCGATAGCGCCGAAAGTCAGGCATAGCGAGTACGGCAACGCCCGCGCCGAACAAAGCCCCGCCGCCCAAGCGTCGTCAGCCGATCGATCGGCGCCCGCCACGGCTGCGCGCCATCGTGCTGCTGCCCGTGCGGCCGCGCGCTCAGGCCCGCCCGGACCGGTCGGCGGGGGCGCGGCGCGGCGAGCGCGACGGCAAGGCGCCCGCGCGCGCCGACCGTTCCAGCCAGGATCGCCTGCAGGAGGCGGTTGGCCTGGCCGAGGCCATCGGCCTCAAAGTGCGGCTCGCCGAGAGCCTCCCCCTGCCGCGGCCGCGGCCGGCAACCCTGCTGGGCTCCGGCAAGGTGGAGGAGATCGCCCAGCAGGTGCGCGAGCAGGAGGTCGGTCTCGTCATCATCGATCATGCGGTGAGCCCAATCCAGCAACGCAACCTGGAGAAGGCATGGGGTGCAAAGGTGCTCGATCGCACCGGGCTGATCTTGGAAATCTTCGGCGAGCGCGCCCTGACCCGGGAAGGCCGCCTGCAAGTCGAGCTTGCGCATCTCACCTATCAACGCGGCCGCTTGGTGCGCAGCTGGACGCATCTGGAGCGCCAGCGCGGCGGCTTCGGCTTTCTCGGCGGACCGGGCGAGGCGCAGATCGAAACCGACCGCCGGCTGATCCAGGAGCGGATCGACGCGATCAAAAAGGATCTCGCCGGCGTGATACGGACGCGAGGCCTGCATCGCGCCAGCCGCCAGCGCATTCCGCTGCCGGTGGCGGCGATCGTCGGCTACACCAACGCCGGCAAGTCGACGCTCTTCAATCGGCTGACGGGTGCCGCCGTGCTGGCGATCGACCAGGTGTTCGCCACCTTGGATCCGACCATGCGCGAGATCAGCTTGCCGAGTGGCCGGCGCATCGTCCTATCCGATACGGTGGGCTTCATCTCCGACCTGCCCACCAATCTGGTCGCCGCCTTCCGGGCGACGCTGGAGGAAGTAATTGCCGCCAACCTGATCTTGCACGTGCGCGATGTGAGCCATCCCGAAAGCGAGGCGCAGTACCACGACGTCGTGGCGGTGCTGGGCGACCTTGGCATCGACGCCGATAGCGACGGCGCGCCCATCCTCGAGGTCTGGAACAAGGCCGACAAGCTGGCGCCCGGCGGGCGGACGGAAGTCGAGCAGGCACTCAGCCGCCGCAACCGGCCGGCCGTGCTGGTATCCGCCCTGACCGGCGAGGGCATCGAGGCCTTGCGGGCTCAGCTCGATACCGAGCTCGGTCGTCACGATGAAGTGTTCGATCTTGAGATCCCGGCCGATCAAGGACGCCTGCTGAGCTGGCTGCACGCCAACGCCGAGGTGCTCGATCAGAAGACGGAAGGCTCGGGCGCCGTGCTCGCGCGCATCCGCATCGAGCCCGCCGCCAAAGGCAAGCTCGCCGGCCAGCTAAAGCGCGCCGGCTTGTCGCTCAACGGCATGGACGACCGCAAGTGACGGCCGGAATGGCGCCACGGGCAAGCTAAAGGCCCCCGGCTCGCCGTTGACTCCGCTCAAGCCTTGTTCTCCTCGGCCTTCACCTCTTGCCAAAACCGATCCATTTCGGCGAGATCGGACTGTTGCGGCGTCTTGCCCGCGGCCGCCAATTTTAGCTCGATGCCGGCAAACCTGCGGGCGAATTTGGCGTTGGCCTGACGCAATATCATCTCGGGCTCAAGCTTGAGGTGACGCGCCAGGTTGGCCATGACGAACAGGAGATCGCCCATCTCCTCGGCGATGGCCTCCTGCTGGCGCGGCGAGGCGGTGGTCGGCGCGGCGAGCGCGGCTTCGAGCTCGCCGAGCTCCTCTTTGAACTTGTCCAACACCTGCTGGCGCGAGGGCCAGTCGAAGCCGACGCTTGCGGCTTTTTGCTGCAACTTGACCGCGCGCGTCAGGGCCGGGAGCCCTACCGGCACATCATCGAGAACGCCGGCGCCCGGGCGCTCCTGCGCCTTTTCCGCATCTTTGATGCGCTCCCAAAATCCGGGCGCCGCACCCGCCGCGCGCTCCGCCGCGCTGCCGAACACATGCGGGTGTCGACGCAGCATTTTCTGGGCGATGGCATCGACGACGTCGGCAAAGGCAAAAGCGCCCTGCTCCTCGGCCATGCGGGCGTGGTAGACGACCTGCAGCAACAGGTCGCCCAACTCCTCCCGTAGCGCCGCCGGGTCGCCGCGTTCGATGGCGTCGGCGACTTCGTAGGCTTCCTCGATCGTATAGGGGGCAATTGTTGCGAAGGTCTGGGCAAGATCCCAGGGGCAGCCCGTCGCTGGCGCGCGCAGGGCGGCCATGATGTCGAGCAGCTCGGCCAACGATTTTTTTGCCTCTGTCGGCAACTGCGCCTCCCCTCGCCTCAGCTCCTGACGCCGCGCGCC
>DASTMQ010000179.1:0-5537 GCA_035714005.1 Hyphomicrobiaceae bacterium | reverse complement strand
GGGATAGCGCCGGGCGATTTTGCACGTCAGAATCCCCGTGCCGCAGGCCTGCTCGAGGATACCTTGTGGTGCCGCCGGCAATTTCTTGAGAATCTTGTGCTTCCACCAACCATCGAGACCGAGCGTCGAGACGCGGGCAATATGGTCATAACTCGCCCCATTGTCCGTGAAATAGCGCTGGGCTAGCTCCTGGGGAGGGATGTTCATAAGGGTGCACCTCGCGCTCTAGGGCTTGCCGGGCCCTAGCCGGCGGTCCGTTGCGCCCTCTTTCGCTCCTGGCCTTTAACTCGGGCCGGCTCCCGGATGGTATCAAAGCCGACGAGCTGCTTCGACCACCCCATGCCGCCGCCTTGCCTTGCGCCGGGCGAGCTCGGACGCCGCCTCGGCACGGGCCAAGCCTGGCCATAGCCGCCGACGATGGTGATCTTGCGGCCGTTGCACCGGCGCCGGCCGGGCAGCAGCATCAATCAGTAAAGCGGCGCGGCCCTAGTCGATCAGAGATCGACAAGGTGGGCCGCAACGGCCTCCTCGTTCCACTCCAGACCGATACCGGGGCGATCTGGAACCTGGAGCCGGCCAGCCTTAACCTCGTAGGGCCGCTCGAGGACTGGATCGGCCCAATCCTGCCATTCCAGCCAATGCGCCGTCTCGGTGACGCGCATGACGTGCGCGGCGACCTCGGGATAAAGGTGTGTCGACATGGGCACGCCGGCGGCGCCGCAAATGGCGGCGGCGCGCAGCCAGCCGGTGACGCCGCCGATGCGCATGAAATCCGGCATGACCAGGTCGCAGGCCTGGCGCTGGAGCGCCTTGTGCAGGTCGCGGGGCCCATAGAAGTTCTCGCCGATTTGGATCGGGGTTTTGAGTTCGGCAGCAAGCCTGGCATAGCCGTCGAGGTTGTCGTAGGCGATCGGTTCCTCGATCCAGGCAAGATCGAGGTCATCGATGGCATGACAGCGCTGCAAGGCTTCGGCGAAATCGAGCCCCTGGTTGAAGTCCACCATCAGATTGATATCGCTGCCCACGGCCTTCCTGACCGCGGCGATGGTCGCAAGATCGTCCCGCAAATTGTCGCGCCCGAGGCGAAGTTTGAGCGCTTGGAAGCCACCTTCCGCCCGGAGCTCGATCGCTTCCTCCGCGACGGCGGCCGGTGCCCGCAACCACAGACCGTTGCTGTTGTAGCACTGAACGGCGCCGACCGACCCGCCGAGCAGGACGCAGAGCGGCGCCTTGGCTGCCCGTGCCAGCGCATCCCAGGCCGCCATATCGAGGCCGGCCACGGCGATCGCGGAGAGGCCTTCATAGCCGACGAAATGCAGCGATTTGCGCGCGGCATCGAAAAGCTCGAACGGCGCAACCCGCCGGCCTTTGAGCTCAGAGCCCAGATCATGGAGCGCCGGCACCAGATAGCGCATCGCCTTGACGATGTAGGGGGCCAGATAGGCGCGGCCGATGATGCCTTCCTCGGTCGCAAGGTCGATCAGCACGAGGGGCCACTGCCTGATCGTGGCGATGCGGGCAACGACGGGGCGCTTGAGCGTCAGGACCACGGGCCGTGCCCTGAGGCTTTTCAAGGTCAAAATCGGCAATTGCATGGCTCGCGTCTCGCTGAGAACTGGTCGCCCGAGTCATTTCCCGGCAAAGGACGGCAATGTAAATTTACTAATCGGTATACTTTCGATCGGTGCCGGCGATGCCACGCGACGCAAACAAGACGCGCAAGCGCATTTTGGAGGCGGCCTATGTTCAGTTTCGGCGCCGTGGCTACAGCCGCGTCAGCATGGACGAGATCGCCAGCGCCGCCAGGCTGACAAAACGCAGCCTTTACTATCATTTCGTCAGTAAAGACGCGTTGCTGACCGCCGTCCTGGAGGCTCAGCACCACTTGGCCATTGCCGCCTTCCAAACCTTCGGCGATCGCCTCGCGGGCTCGGTTGAAGCCATGATCGACGGCCTTTTCAGCGAACTCGCGGTGTGGGCGGACAAACCTCGCTGGGCCGGCTCGGGTTTCACGCGCCTGGTGATCGAGCTCGCCGATCTTCCCGGCCACCCCGCGCGTCTGATTGCGCGCCGGCACAAATCCACACTTGAGGGCCAATTTGCCGACAGGCTGGCCAAGGCTGGCGTCGGTGGGGCGCGCGAGCTGGCCCGCGAAATCTGGCTGCTTTCGGAGGGCGCGATCTCCCTCATGCTTGTGCATGGCGACCGTGCCTATGCGGAAGCGGCAGCGCGCGCCGCCAAGCGGCTTCTCAATGGAAAAATCGCCTCGGCGCCCGGCGGGCGCGCCGGGCGGTCGCGACGGGGGCCCTGATGGCGAGGCCTCAAGCGCCTGCGGGCCGCAACATCGGTCGCAGCAGGCGGGGCTTGGCCAATTGGGCAGGATATGGTGGGCTGCCGCCGTTACGTAAGCCAAGAGAGTTTAAGTCCATGGCCCTGGAAGGCGCACCGCATTACGGCTTGACGGAGGCCGAGCTTCGCACCCTGCCGACCGTCTACCGGCCCGACCTATTCAAGGGCAAGGTCGTCGTCGTCACCGGTGCGGGCAGCGGTTTCGGTTTTGCGATCGCCACTTTGTTCGCGCGCCTCGGCGCCGGGCTTGCCATTCTTGGCCGCAATCAGGAGCGGTTGCTCAAAGCCAAAACCTTCTTCGAAAGCCTCGGCGCCGTGGTCTATGCCGAGGCTTTGAATATCCGCGATCCCGAACGCTGCAGCGCCTATATCGCCAACGTCTGGCACCAGCAGTCTCGCCTCGACGTCCTCATCAACAATGCCGGTGGCCAATTCCCGCAGCCCGCCCTCGACTTCAAGCCCAAGGGCTGGACCGCGGTCATCGACAACAACCTCAATGGCACCTGGTATATGATGCAAGCCGCGGCCAAATCCTGGGCCGAGCGCAAGTCAGCGGGCGCGATCGTCAATATCGTCGCCGATTTCTGGCGCGGTATGCCGGGCATCGCCCATACGGCCGCCGCACGCGCCGGCGTCGCCTACCTTTCGAAAAGCGTTGCCGTGGAATGGGCGCCGCTTGGCATCCGCGTCAACTGCATTGCGCCGGGCGTGCTTGAGACCTCAGGCTTCGCCCACTATCCGCCGGAAGGCCTCAAGACCTACACCGAGGCCAATCCCATGCGACGGGCAGGCGATGTCTGGGATGTGGCGGAGGCAGTCGTCTATCTGGCGGCGCCCTCGGCCAAATTCATTACCGGTGAGGTCTTGACCGTCGATGGCGGCCAGCAGTGTTGGGGCGATCCTTGGCCCACCGGCAGACCGCAGCATTTCGAGTTGGGTTGAGGTTTGCTGCCCATGCGTAGGGGCGGGAACCCCGCGCAAATGCGCGCAGTAGCTGTTTTGACCGAGGGAGGAAAGCCGATGCCAAAGCTCGAGCGAAGAGCCGTGTTGGCGGGTCTAGTGGCCGCCAGCTCTGCCGGCATTGTGCGCATCTTAAGCCCCGCCCACGCCCAGACCCGCGAGCAGCCCGTCCGCCTTGTCTTTCCCTTTGCTGCGGGAGGCTCCGGCGACGCGCTGGCGCGGCTCTTGGCCGAGCACATGCGCGCAGGCCTGGGTGTCCCCGTCATTGTCGAAAATAAGACAGGCGCCGCCGGTCGCATCGGCGTTCAGGCGGTGAAGAGCGCACCCGCCGATGGCGGCACCATCCTGCTCACGCCGATTGCGCCCGTCGCGGTCTACCAACACGTCTATGACCCTCTGGGTTACGATCCGGTCGCCGATTTCGCGCCCGTGGCGCAGGTGGCAAGCTTTGAATTCGCCGTCGCCATCGGACCGCAGGTTCCGGCCAAAACGCTGAAGGAGCTCGTCGACTGGGTGCGAACCAATCCGGGCGCCGCCAATTATGGCACCCCTGCCGCCGGCACGCTGCCGCACTTCTTTGCCGTCTCCTTTGCTCGCGCCAGCAACCTCGATCTGCGCCACGTCGGCTATCGCGGCTCCGCCGCCGCGCTCACCGACCTGGTCGGAGGCCAGATTTCGATGGTGTTCACGACCACCTCGGACCTGCTCGAAATGCACAAGGCGGGCCGCATCCGCATCCTTGCCACCTCGGACCAGCAGCGTTCACCCCTGCTGCCCGACATTCCGACCTTCAAGGAGGAGGGGTACGCCATCCAAGGCACCGCCTGGTACGCCATCTACGCTCCCGCCAAGACCCCGCCCGACATCATTGCCCGGCTCAATGACGTGATTGTTGCCGCGCTGCGTCGGCCCGAGCTCAAGGAGCGCTTGCTGGCCCTCGGCCTCTACGCCACCGGCACGTCGCCCGACGAGTTGGCCAAGCTGCAAAAGGCCCACTCCGAACTGTGGGCGCCGGCCATCAAGGCCTCGGGCTTCACCCCTCAGCAATAACGGCCGGCAACAACATCGGCAGCCCCGGGCCAAAGCAGAGGGCGGTACAGCCCGCCGCTGCCAGAAAAACCGTGGGCCTTGCGGCGCCGGCACGCCGCGGCTTGCGACCTTTGCTGGGAAGGCCGCCAAGACGCCGCCATCGACAAGGGTCTGCCCCCCGGGGCGACAAAACTTTAGGCGCGGAGGTCGATGAGCCGCGAACAGTCCTCGATCCTGTTGCCCGCCGCCGACCTTTCCGCGGCAGGGAGAATATCAAGGCTCGGCCAAAGGCCGCGGGCCAGCGCCCGCGCGTAGTCGTTGGCATAGCCCTGCGCAAACATTGCCCGCGCCGCGGCCTCGAAATCATAGGCGAGCCGCCGCGTCGCAAGGCTAACGCGTCCCGCCTCGGCTTCGATCAAGCCATACCAGCCGTCGGGTGTGCCATCGTTGGCGGGCATGCCGATCACGCCCGGGTTAAACCAGACCCGCGAGCCCACCTTGCCAATAAAGGGCAGCCCGCAATGCCCAGCCACGACAACATCCGCTTCGGCGCGGGCCAGTTCCGCAGCAATGAGATCGTGATCGGAGGCGAACACGAAGCGGTTGACGGCGTCGATGCCGCCATGGATCACACGAAAGCTCACGCCGCCTTCGCGAAAAGTCAGCGTCTTGGGCAAGCCCGACATCCACGCCCGGCTCGCACGCGAAACACGCTGATCGGCGAAGGCGTACCACCCTTTGGAAAGACGCTCACACTCCGTACCCGCCGCAAAACCGCAACCGCAATCGGCGGCGCCCGTCGCCAGTTGTTCCTCGCAATTGCCGGCGATCACCCGACAGCCCCAGTCGCGCAGAATGCCGACGGTTTCCTCGGGTTCACTGCAATAGGCCACCACATCGCCGGTGCAGTAACATCGATCGGCGGGAATTCCCAGGGCCTGCGCGCGTGATCGCAGCGCGAGCACGGCACGACTGTTCGAATATGGTCCACCAAAGACCAGGATCTGTCGTTCTGTCCCACGGAGCACGCTGGATCTTTGCATGTGTTGGGGTGCTTAGCCAATATCGCGGCAAGCCCAGGGGGTTGCCGCGCGGCTGAAACGTTGTGCTCTCGCCGCAGTGGCGACGGCTCCCGCTTTCAGATCCCTCAAAGTCCTTCGCTAGGTGATGGGTTTTGCCGTACAAGGTCCAAACCGTTA
>DASTMQ010000178.1:0-3498 GCA_035714005.1 Hyphomicrobiaceae bacterium | reverse complement strand
CCCGACCGCGTCGCGCAGGTCTTCATCAACCTCGCCACGGCGGGCCTGCGCGGCATCGCCGTCTCGTTCGTCAACTACCTCGACGAATTGCCCTACTTCTGCGCCGAGGTGCTGCCGCGTCTGGAACGCGCGGGAGTGCGGGTGAAGCAGTAAGGTCACCCCCTCCTCATTCATGGCCCTGCGGGGCGAGCATACCCCCGCCCCGCAGAAGAGTCGGAGTTGGGCCTCAGCTCACCGGGGCGCCCGCATAGACGAGCTTGTCCATGCTCTTTTCCTTCATGAAGTCGTCGAGACCCCAACGCTCCACCTGCCCGACGATCTCGTCAAACTCGGCACGCGGCAGCGGCTCATAGACGAACTTTTCGCCGCGGCCGAACTTCGAGAAATCCCAGTTCCGGTTCTGGAAGTCTTCGGGCACCGCGTGCTTCCACAGCGGCATGTACTTCGCCGGATTGGCCTCCATCGCCTTCTCGGCGCGGTCGAGCCCATTGAGATAGGCGCGCACGGTCTCCGGCGAGGCGCTCTCCGGCACCCACCAGAACGTCTTGAATGTGTCGGCGATAATGCAGCGCAGGCCAAGCTGATCGGCCATTGCGATTTGCGGCGGCAGCAGGCTCGCCGCCTCGACCTCGCCGTCGAGCAGCGCGCGCAACCGCGCGCCGAAGCCGCCAGTGTTGACCGTCTTGATGTTCGCGAGCGGCAGATACTTCTCCAGCCGATACGGCACGTTGAAATGGCTGCCGGCGCGCATGCCGACCGCGACCGGAATGTCCTTCAGGTCTTCCGGCTTTCGGATTTTCGAATCCGGCCGCACATAGATCGCCCATGGCGAGAGGCCGTAGGCCTCGGGCACCAGGCGGCCCATGCCGGCGCTGGCGTTGCAGATCGTGCCCCACATGCAGGCGCCCTGGATCACCTCCTGATGGTCCTTGGTGTAGGGCTGGTCCTGCGGGCGCTCGAGATATTTGAAATCCTTCCAGCTCGATTGCGTGCCTTTGAAGGTCTTCCAGTCGAGCTCGACGTCAAGCCCCTCGGCGGCGAAGAAGCCTTCCTCGTAGGCGACGAAATCATTGAGCCCCATGCCTTTTGGGGCAATCTTCACGCGCTTTAATGCGTTGGCCATCGGCATTCCTCCTGGTTCTCCGCTCGGCGCGGTCGGTTGATAATGTTGTACTGTAATCCGTAACGTGTTTCGTATAGTGAGACAAGGGCGACTTCAAGGCAGCAGCGGCGGATTGCCGCTATAAGAACGCGCATGGCGCAGAATAACGAACGCGGTGGGGTGCAATCGGTCGCGGTCGCAGCGGCAATTCTGAAATCCCTGGCTGCGGCCGGCGGCGAATTGCCGCTTAAGGGGGTGGCCGCCGCCACGGGCATGCCGCGGGCGAAGGTGCACCGCTACCTTGCCAGCCTACGCGGTGCCGACCTGATCGCCCAGGACCCCGAGACCGGCCACTATCGCATCGGCTCGGCCGCGATCGGCATCGGTCTCGTCGGACTGGGCCACACCAGCCCGGTACGCCAGGTGCAGGACGTGCTGCCGCATCTGCGCGATGCGATTGGCGAGACGGTCACCGCGGCGATCTGGGGCGACCACGGGCCGACCATCGTGGCGATGGAGGAAAGCGACCACCCGGTCACCATGAACGTCCGCATGGGGTCGGTGCTGCCGCTGTTGTCCTCGGTCATCGGCCGTGTGTTCCTTGCCTTCATGCCGGAGACGACGACGCGTCCGTTCGTGGCGGCCGAGCGCCGCGCGCGCGGCTCCGCGGTGCCATCCAAGGCGGAGCTCGAAACGCTGCTCGCCGACATCCGCCAGCAGAGGGTATGCTGGGCGCATAGCCCCCTGCTGCCCGGGGTCGACGCCGTCGCCGCGCCGGTGTTCGAATATCGCGGCAAGCTTGCCGCGGTGATCTGCGCCGTCGGCCGCACCGAGGTCATGCGGATCGACGGATCGAGTCCGGTCGTCACGGCGCTCGAAACGGCGGCACGGGAGCTGTCGCGGCGACTCGGTTATGCCGGAGAGCCCCTTTTAAGCGGGCCGGCAAACGGGCAATGATTTGCGCCTCACGGTGGGAGGCGCAGCATGCCCGAGATCAAGCACATCGGATTCGTCGGCATCGGCAACATGGGCTCGCGCATGGCGGTCCACCTCGTCCGCGCCGGCCACGCGGTCACCGTGTTCGATATCGCGAGCGGGCGGGCGCAAGCCTTTGCCGATGCACACCAGGCGCGAGCGACCGATCGGCTTGCCGAGGTGGCGGCCGAGGCCGATGCGGTGATCACCATGCTGCCGAGCGGGCGCGAGGTGCGTGAAGCGGTGCTGGACATGCAGGGCGGCGCGCTGGCGGCCAACCTGCGCCCCGGCAGCCTTGTTATCGACATGAGCTCGGCGGCGCCGGTCGGCACGCGTGAGCTTGGCGCCGAACTCGCAACGCGCGGGGTCGATCTCGTCGATGCGCCGGTTTCGGGCGGCATCACCGGCGCCGAGAACGCCACCCTCGCCATCATGATCGGCGGCGAGCCGGCGGCGGTCGCCAAGGCGCGCCCGGTGCTGGCGCGGCTCGGCAACCGGCTGTTCGAGGTGGGCGGCCTCGGCTGCGGCCACGCGATGAAATGCCTCAATAATTTTCTCGCGGCAACGTCGTTTGCGGCGGCCAATGAGGCGGTGCGGATCGGCCGCAAATTCGGCCTCGATCCGGCGGTGATGATCGACGTCATCAACGTCTCGACCGGGCGCAGCTTCGCCAGCGACGTGGTCATGAAAGAGCACGTTTTGAACGAGAAGTTCGCCACCGGCTTCGCGTTGGGGCTGCTCACCAAAGATGTCGGCATTGCCGCCCATCTTGCGCAGCAGATTGACGTGCATGCGCCGGTCGGTCAGTTGATCCGGGACCTGTATCGGTCAGCGTGCGAGGGGGTCGGCGGCGGCGCGGACCACACTCGCGCTGCGCCCTGGTGGGACGAGTGTAGGCCACAATAGCGCAGCGTTTTGCGCCGTCTCGCGGGGCATCGCGCCCTTCGGGCCAATACGCCCGACGGCTCGCGCCTGCGGCGGAATGATCGTTCGCCGCGATGCGGCCTCCGCTATACTGAGACCGACCAGGATTTTGGAGCCCGATGCATGTATGCCCCCGCAGGCGTGAAGACCGACCCCAACTGGCCGATCCCGGACAAGATGAAGGCGTGGGTGCTCGGCGACCCCGGCCAATTGTCACTGACCGAAAAGCCCGTGCCGGTGCCGGGCAGGGCCGAGGTGCTGGTGCGCATCGACGCGGTGGCGATCTGCGCCACCGACCTCGACAACATCTATCACGGCCCGCCGGCGATGGTTCAGGGCGGGCTGCCGTTCAACAAGAACTGGACGCCCGGGCACGAATACATGGGCACCGTGGTGGCGCTCGGCCCCGGCGTCGACGAGTACAAGATCGGCCAGCGCATCTCGGTCGAGATTCATGCCGGCTGCGGGCAGTGCAAGCGCTGCCGCGAGGGCATGTA
>DASTMQ010000177.1:0-2821 GCA_035714005.1 Hyphomicrobiaceae bacterium | reverse complement strand
AGCGTCGAGGCCAGGGTCAAGGCGAGCGTCGCGGCAAGCAGCGCGAGGGCGGCCAGAGGCCGCGCGCGGACAGGTTGCAAGCACAATTGGCAATCGCGGTGATTTGGCATGCGGGGTGCGTGGAGCGTTTGTTGAGCGGTGATGGCCGAGCCGACGAGCCGACCGGCCAAGGTTCGCGTGGACGGGCGCAAGACTAGCGTAAATATGGCGGGAACGTGAAGGCGACCGGGCCGGCAAAACTGGACGCACGCGCCTGCTGGCACTTCGTCTCAATCACGCCGGCGCCCTTGGCGCAGAGCAAGGCTGGCTCAACGCCCATCTAGTTCCGCCGGCAGGTAACTGCTAACTTCCATGCCGACCTGCTGTTCTTCAACCTGAGGCTTATCCCACGCTTTTTTCATGGCTTGCTCCCGAGCTCAGTCACGGCGCGACACCGGCGACACGGGACCTCTCGGCACCCCAGGACGTTCCTGGTTGGAAGACGTTTCGCTTTGGTCCCGTCCGGCAATTCCCGAAGTATCAGGCAGAGTGCGGTCGAGAGCAAACGGAATTTGCCAAGTTCCGGCTTGACGACTTTGTGAGCACCGGCGTTCCGCGGCCCACGCCGATCACGCTGACGACCCTTTATGCTCGCATGAGGCGAAACATGCTGATGCGGATGGAACAGCAAACGCGCAAGCCACGGGGCTCAAAGGCTGCCTGCAATGCTCGCATCGGCGGGGCCCGCAAACTTGGCCGCAGACGCGGCGCGCGCGGGCTCCTGGGCTTGTGCCTAATCATTGCCACCCAGCTCGCCTTCCCCGCCATGGCCGCCTCGCAGCAGGCGGCGGGCGCGCCCGCGGTAGGCCAACGGGTGGCGATCGTGCTCGCCCGCGAGCGCCGCGACCTGCCCCCACCCCTGTCTTTGCTCGATATGCCCGCCGCCAATGACGCCACCGCTGGCGCCCAGCTCGCCATCAACGATAACAACACGACCGGTCGATTTCTGAAGCAAGAGTTCAGCCTCGAGGTCATCCAAGCCCCAGCCGGCGACCTCCTCGCCGAGGTGGAGGCGCGGGCGCACCAAGGTGTGGCCTTTTTCGTGCTCGACGCCAGCGCCCCGACGCTGCTGGCGCTTGCCGATCGGCTCAAGGACCGCAACGTCTTGCTGCTCAATGCGGGCTCCAACGCCGATGAGCTCAGGGCCGAGGGCTGCCGGCGCAACATCGTGCACACGGCACCCTCGCGCAGCATGCTGGCCGACGCCTTGGCCCAGTACCTGGTGTGGAAGCGCTGGCGGCGCTGGTTTCTGGTGCTGGGCGCCGATGCCGACGATCGGGCCTTTGCCGACGCCATCCGGCGCGGCGCCAAACGCTTCGGCGCCAAGATCGTGCAGGAGCGCACCTTTAGCCTTGATCCTGGCAACCGACGCGCCGACGGCGGCCACGAACAGATCCAGGAGCAAATTCCAGCCTTCAGCCAGAACGTGCCCGACTATGACGTGCTGGTGGTGGCCGACGAGGCCGGCCAGTTCGGCGACTACCTGCCCTATCGCACCTGGGATGCGCGCCCGGTCGCGGGCAGCCAAGGCCTGGTGCCGTCGAGCTGGCATCCGGCGCTGGAGCAGTGGGGTGCCACCCAGTTTCAAAACCGGTTTGTCCGTCTTGCCAATCGACCCATGCGCCCCCTCGATTACAACGTCTGGGTGGCGGTTCGCTCGATCGGTGAGGCGGCCACCCGCGCTAAGAGCGCGGCGGCCAGTGACGTCATTGCCTATCTGCGCTCAGGCGAGTTTGAACTTGCCGCCTTCAAGGGCCGCAAGCTCAGCTATCGCGCCTGGAATGGCCAACTGCGGCAGCCGATTTTGCTCGGCACGCCCAAGCTGCCCGTGACGGTCTCGCCCCAGCCCGGATTCTTGCATCCAACCTCCGAGCTCGATACGCTTGGCAGCGACAAGCCGGAATCCCCATGCAAAGCCTACGCATCCCCATGAGGCCACATCCCCAGTGTGTCGCGTGGCTCCGGGCCGTCGCTCAGACAGCCGTGTTCGCCCGCGTCGGCCCTTTCGCCCGGTCGCTGTCCCTGGCCTGGGTGTTGAGCCTTGCCGCGCTCGGCGCCGGCACCAGCCCGCTTGCGGCCTACACCGTCTATATCACCAACGAGAAGGACAACACGGTCAGCATCATCGATAGTGGCAAGCTCGAGGTGGTGAAGACCATCAAGGTCGGGCAACGCCCGCGCGGCATCACGCTTTCCAAGGACCAAAAGTGGCTGTTCATTTGTACCAGCGACGATAACACCGTGCAGGTTTGGGACACCGAGACGCTCAGCTTCGTAAAAACCCTCCCCTCGGGACCGGATCCGGAGCTCTTCGTCCTGCATCCCTCCGGCAATCCGCTCTATATCGCCAACGAGGACGACAACCTCGTCACCGTCGTCGACGTCGCCCAAAATAGCGTGCTGGCCGAGATCTCCGTCGGCGTCGAACCGGAGGGGCTGGGCATTAGCCCGGACGGAAGCTTGCTGGTCGCCACCTCCGAGACCACCAACATGGCCCACTTCATCGACACCGCGAGCCACACGATTATCGACAATGTCCTGGTCGATAGCCGGCCGCGGGTGGCGGAGTTCACCCCCGACGGCTCGCAGGTTTGGGTCAGCGCCGAAATCGGCGGCAAGGTCAGCGTGATCGATCCCAAGTCGCGCAAGATCCTGGCCAAGATCGCCTTCGAGATCCCAGGCGTTAATCCGGACGCCATCCAGCCCGTCGGCGTGCGCATCAGCCGCAACGGCAAATTGGCCTTCGTGGCGCTGGGCCTGGCCAACCGCGTCGCCGTCATCG
>DASTMQ010000176.1:0-7240 GCA_035714005.1 Hyphomicrobiaceae bacterium | reverse complement strand
CCGCCCGTCGGCGTCTATTACCCGGTCACCATTGCACCGGCTCCCTATGTCGCGGCGCCCTATTTTGCGCCGCCACCGGTCCCGCCGCCGATGCGCGTGCCGGTCCGCGGCGGCGCGCAACCCCTAAAGTAGCCGCGTCCGCCGCCAGGGCTTAGGCACCGCACCGGCGGGCTCGGCCGCAGCTCGGCGCCCAAGCATGAGCTGACAGCAATGGGGGCGGGAAGCCTCGGCCGGATCGGCGATCGGTGCGCGGCGCGCCGGCCAGGCGCACCGGCCAGGCGCACCGGGTCGAGCGCGCTGGGCTTGGCGAGGTCTCGGGCAAGGTCTCGGGCAAGCGAGGCGCCTTGGCTTTGCCGCCAATGCTACGCAGCCGGCGCCAGCTGCCGATCAGCCGAGCGTGCGACCTTGTCCGCCGTACGCGCCCGACATAGTTTTGACCGTCTTTGCGACAAAGATCATAGTCCTCCTCGTCGCCCGCGATTTTGAGCGCCAGTCGATTGCAAAAGAGGCTGCGCGACGCCCGTGCGGCAAGCGCGGAGAGGTCGACAGAGGTCGTGGGAGATATAAGAGCAGGATGGCGAACAGCTGCGAGGACCTCTGATGCCGCCGGCCAAGCGATGGTGGCGACGACCGGTGCAGCAACGGGAGACGGCGAAGCATGCAATGCGCATACGAAGGCAACAGATTTTGGGGGCGCATCGTGCTTTCCGCCGCCGTCGGCTGCCTGCTGATCCCCAGCCTGGCTGCCGCCGGGGACGCGAAACGCGGCGAGCCGATGTATCAGCGCTATTGCTCGGGTTGCCATGGTGTCGACGGCCGCGGCGGCGGCAAGGTTTTCATGCCCCACGTCGGCCCCCTGAACAGGAAGGGCCACACAGAGCTACTCGATGATGACTATGTGGCGAGCATCATTACGCAAGGCGGTCCCGCCTTTGGCAAGAGCGGCTACATGCCCTCCTTTAAGGGGACCCTTTCGCCCGACGACATTGCCGATGTGATCGCCTACGTGCGCAGCCTTTCGCGCAACTAATCATGCTTCGCAGCGATCCTCCAAGGGGGTAAGCTGGGTCTGTGCAAGTTGGCGTTGCCACCGGCACCAATGGGGATCGGACCCCACGTCCGAGTGATGAAAAGAGGACGACGAGTACGCTGCCAAGAATTGGGGGAAATCGCGGGAAACATCGATACCACATAACTCAAGGAGGAAAGCCGTGAAAGTCTTCCTGCGCATCATGCTGACTGCCGCCGCCACGGTCTGCCTGGCGCCTCAAGCCATGGCCCAGAAAGCGGTGACCGGCGAATGGGTGAAACGGGAACCAGTCAAGCCCGATCCGAGCAAGGTCAAAGTCCCGCCTGGCTACAAGGTAAGCGTGTTCAAGGCCGGGCTCGATACACCCTCCTCCGCCACCCTGGACAAAGACGGCAACCTCTGGGTGGCGATTTCGGGCCTTCTTCTCGGCAGCGCCGAACCCGATAAGTTCGAGCCAGCGCACGTCAAGATCTTCGACAAGGACGGCAAGCTGCTGCGCGAGGTCGGCAAGGGCACCTTCACGACGGTGATGAACGAGATCGGCTACTGTGCAGAGAACGGCAAGACCTACATTCCCGAATACGGCGAAAAGATTTGGGAGATGGACAATGTCAACGCTCAGCCAAAGCTGATCATCAAGGATCTGTTCAACGGCGATCACCGCAACGGCGGCATCACCTGCAAGGACGGCTACATCTATTTTGCGCTCGGCCTGCCAAGCAACAGCGGCTTTGCCGATCCGGACAACCATGGTTGGACGGACATTCCCAACGATCCCTTCTGGGTGAAGCATCAGGATGGCCACGGCACCACACCGCACGATCCGGTGTGCCGCGACATCGAGCACACGGGCTTGAACGTGCGCTCCTCCGATGGCCGCATGACCGGCGCCCTATTGCCGGTCGGGGTCCCGGCAAAACCCGGCATGATCATCAAGAAGCAGGTGCCGTGCGGTGGCTCGGTGATGCGCGTCAAGATGACGGACCAGGGCGCCGATGGCATCTACCCGCACGAGAAGATGGAAGTCTACGCCATGGGCTTCCGCAACCAGGCCGGTGTCGCCTTCGGTCCGGCCGGAAGCCGGTTTGCGAACGCCCTTGCCGTGACCGACAACGGCGGCAATGACCTCGGTCACCGGCGCATCGCCAATGCCCCCGAGAAGCTCTTTATCGTGACGCAAGCGGGGCAAGATGCCGGCTTCCCGGACAAGGAAGGCTTCGGCTTCGTCACCAACAAGCGCTTTGCGTGGCAAGCCTACCGCGGCAATCCGGTCGACCGGCCCTTGCCGCAGCTCTACATCGGCGACAAGCCGTTCGTGCCGAAGATGGTGCCCTACAAGTTCCAGTTCCATGTCGACGGCGTACGCGGCGTGCCGCTGATTGCCGCCAACCCCAATCCGAACGGCTACATCAATCCCGTACTGGAATGGGACACCAACAATCCCATCGACGGCATTGCCTGGAGCACGCGTAACTTCGGTGCCGACAACAATTTGTTCGGCGCCGTTTACGGCATTCTCGACACCGGGCCGGAGAGCCTGGTGCCGACCTGGCCGATGGTTCTGCGCGTCGAGTTCCTTGAGCCGGCGGGCGTCAAATGGTCGGCCTTTGCACAGAACATCGAGCCAGGCCCTAATGCCTACCAGAAACCAGAAAATCGCGGTGGCCTGGAGCGGCCCAACAAGGTCGTTTTCAGCAACGATGGGAAAACCATGTACGTGGTCGACTACGGTGAGGTGTTCACCGACTACCAGTTGACCCCGCCGATGTACACGGTGCCGAAGTCGGGCGTGATCTGGACCATCACCTACGAAGGACGCTGAAGGCTTTGTGGGGCGCCGCTCAAGCCGGCGCCCCAAGCTCACTGCCCAAGCTGGCAGCGCGATTGGGCCGCGGCGCGGGCGGGCGTTGCCTGGCGCCGTTCCCCAACCAGCGGAAAAGTTCCGCCTGCACCCGGCGGCACAACGTCTCGTTAGATCCCAAGTGAAGCCGCGGCTGCAAAGGCGTGGCCGCGTGGCACTCTCGAAGATCGGAACGCAACGCGACTTTCCTGGTTCTTAGCAGCGGGCCGGCGCTGCCGTTCAACGAGGTTGCGATGCAAATTGTCTATGACCTTGCTCCCGTGATCGCGGAGATCATTTCCGGCCACTGCGCCGGCACCCGGGCGCGCGAGGATTTCGTGCATGCCTGCCTGCACGGTGATTGGCATGAGGCCAAGGTCATGGTCGAAGGCATGCTGGCGGAGCCGTGGCATTTGATCGGTCACCAGGAACGGCGGCTCAGAGAGTTTCTCGACCTCCTCGAGCTCCGCGATGGCACCCTGGTGTCGCAATAGGCCGCGGCCTGTTCCCTTGTTTGGATGCTGCCTGCCTATCACCGGTTTTGGGCGCGGGGTGAGAGGTGTGAACCGTCGCCCACATCACCGCGCCGCAAGCCCACCGACGGCTGCTCGCAGCCTTTGAGCCTGAGCAGGGAGTGCCTTGCACCGTCGGCAAGTCGGCCAAGGAGCAAGAGCCAACAAAATGTCGGCCGCCGTTCCGTCCCGCGGGTGGGCAACGGCCGCGGCGCGGCTGGCCCGCCCAAGACATCGGGCCCATACGACGGGCCTAACCGCGCTCTCCCTCGCAGATCCCTCGGCTGCCGAGCGGGCGCCGCCAGCCCGACATTGCCGCCGCCACGGCGGGGCCCTAAAGTCGCCGGCGGGACGGCTGCGGAGCGGTCTCGCCACGGCCAGGCGGCTCCGCAAGGTATCGGGATGACACAAATGACAACGACACGCTGGCTCGCGGCGCCGGGCCTGTTGGCGACCTCACTGCTCCTCGCCGCAACGGCGCAGGCCCAGGAGCTCAAGGTCGGCATTATGGCGGTGCTGTCGGGGCCGCAGGCCGTGTTGGGTGGACAATTGCGCGACGGCTTCAATCTCGGGGTCAAGCATGCCGGCGGCAAGCTCGGCGGCTTGGCGACCAGCGTCGTCGTGCAGGATGACGAACTGAAGCCGGACGTCGCCGTCGGCAAGGTCAAGCAATTGATCGAGCGCGACAAGGTCGACTTCGTGGTTGGACCGGTGTTCTCCAATATCCTGCTGGCGATCCACAAGCCGGTCGCGGAAGGCAAGGTATTCCTGATCAGCCCGAACGCCGGGCCTTCGCCGCTCGCCGGCAAGGGTTGCTCTGCCTTTTTCTTCTCCACCTCCTATCAGAACGATCAGCCACCCGAGGTGCTTGGCAAGTACGCGCAGGACAAGGGCTACAAAAAAGCCTTTCTGCTGGCACCCAACTACCAGGCCGGCAAAGACATGATCAGTGGCTTCAAGAAGCAATTCAAAGGCGAGATCGCCGATGAACTCTACACGCCCCTGGGCCAACTCGATTTCTCGGCCGAGCTCGCCAAAATCGCCAGCGCCAAGCCTGACGCCTTCTTCGTCTTCATGCCTGGCGGCATGGGCGTGAACCTGGTCAAGCAATATCGCCAGGCCGGACTTGAGAGCATTCCCTTCCTTTCGGTCTTCACCGTCGATGAATCGACGCTGCCCGCCCAACAGGACGCCGCGGTCGGCTTCTTCTCCGGCATGACCTGGGCGCCCAACACCGATACGCCCGAGAACAAGCGGTTCGTCGCCGACTTTGAGAAAGAGTATGGCTATGTCCCCGGCAGCTACGCCATGCAGGCCTATGACGCCGCGCAGTTGATCGGCAGCGCCGTCAAGGCCGTGGGGGGACAGCTCGCCGACAAGGACGCGCTGCGCGTGGCGCTGCAAAAGGCCGACTTCAAGTCCGTGCGCGGGGCATTCAAGTTCGCCAATAACGGTTTTCCCGTGCAGGATTTTTATCTCGTGCGGGTCGCCAAGCGCGCCGATGGCAAGTTCCAGACCGAGATCGTGGAGAAGGTGTTCAGCAATGCCGTCGACAGCTATGCCGGCGATTGTCCGCTAAAGTAGGCCAGCCCTGATCTCGACGGAGAGCCCTCCGCGGGACCTGGGCCGGTTATCGAACAACCGGTGCGCGCCCGATCTGCAAAACGCCGTCGCCGCGCCCGCCGCCGCCGCCTAGGGTCTCGCGATGTCTGCTTCGCTGTTTGTCGTGCAATTGTTCAATGGCTTGCAGCTCGGCATCCTGTTGTTCCTGGTGGCGGCCGGCCTCACGCTGGTGTTTGGCGTGATGGACTTCATCAACCTCGCGCACGGCGTCCAGTACATGCTGGGTGCCTACCTGGCGGTGACGGCCTACGGGTTCACCGGGAATTTTTTCCTCAGCGTGCTGCTGGCGCTGCTGGCGTCCCTGCTGTTCGGCCTCGTGCTCGAGCTCCTGGTCTTTCGCCACCTTTATGGACGCGACCACCTGGAGCAGGTGCTCGCCACCTTCGGCATCATCATGCTCCTCAACCAAGGCGTAAAACTGCTGTGGGGTGCGGCCCCGCTCAACATGCCGATCCCGGATCTGCTGTCGGGATCGGTGCCACTGATGGAAGGGCTGCGCTATCCCGTCTATCGCTTCGCCATCATCGCCGCCGGCGTGCTGGTGGCGGCCGGCCTTTATTTGTTCGTCACCTCGACCCGGCTTGGCATGTTGGTGCGGGCCGGCGCCACCAACGCGGCAATGGTGTCGGCCCTCGGCGTCGACATCAAGCGGCTGTTCACGGTGGTGTTCGGCTTCGGCGCCATGCTGGCCGGCTTTGCCGGGGTGATGGTCGCGCCGATCCTGTCGGTCGAGCCCGGTATGGGCGATCAGATTCTGATCTTGGCGTTTGTGGTGATCGTGATCGGCGGCATCGGCTCGATCCGAGGCGCCTTCCTGGCCGCGGTGCTGGTCGGGGTCATCGACACGCTCGGGCGTTCCTTCATGAGCGACCTCTTGCGCTCCTTTCTGCCGCCGGCGACGGCGCGGGTCCTTGGACCCGCACTGGCCTCCATGTCGATCTATCTGCTGATGGCGGTCGTGCTCGCCATCCGGCCCGCCGGCCTGTTTCCCGCCAAGGGTCGCGCCTAATGCCAGGGGCGAGGCGCGGCATTCCGGCTGCGGCAGCAAGCGGGTCTCGCACGCTCGCCTTCGAGGAGCGCCTGGCGGCCGGCCTGTTTGTGCTGCTGGCGTTGCTGCCGCTCCTGAGCCGCAGCATGGCGAGCAGCTATTTGCTGCTCGTCGGCGAACGGGTGGCGATCTTTGCCATCGCCGCGCTGTCGCTGGAGTTGCTGATCGGGGCCGGCGGCCTCGTCTCCTTTGGACACGCAGCGTTTTTGGGCATCGGCGCCTACGCCGCCGGTATCGTGGCCAGCCATGGGTTTGGCACCTTGTCCATCGCGCTGCCCGCCGCGCTTGCCGCCTCCGCCCTGTTTGCCCTGGCGACCGGCGCAATTGCCGTGCGCACGCGCGGGGTTTACTTCATTATGATTACGCTGGCATTCGCCCAGATGGCGTTCTTCATCGCCAGCTCGCTTGCCGCCTATGGCGGCGATGATGGGCTGAGTTGGCCGATGCGGACCCAAGTCTTGGGCAGGCCCATCCTGAAGGACCAACTCACCTTCTTTTATGTCTGCCTCGCCCTGCTGATCGCCACCTATCTCGGCGTTGGCCGCCTCATCGCCTCACGCTTTGGCCGCGTGCTGCGTGGTCTGAAAGACAACGAAACGCGCATGCAGGCGATCGGCTTCACGCCCTACCTCTACCGGCTCGCCGCCTACGTCATTGCCGGCAGCCTTTGCGGACTTGCGGGGTTCCTGCTTGGCAATCAGGCGGAGTTCGTCAGCCCCGCCTATATGCACTGGCAGCGCTCCGGCGAATTGATCATCATGGTTCTCTTGGGTGGCACGGGCACGCGCTGTGGTCCCATGCTGGGCGCGCTGGCGTTCCTGCTGCTGGAGGAAACTTTATCGCGGCTGACCGAGCACTGGAAGGTCATTGTCGGGCCGGCGCTGGTGCTGATGGCGCTGTTTGCCAGCGGCGGCATCGCCGGTGCCATCGCCGCCTGGCGCCGCCGAGCCGCGCCACCATCGCCGCTCGCGTTAGCCCGGCTTGGCCACCACCTCCTCGGCGCTGGCCGCGCGCGCCTACACGCCGGGCGCCGCACCGGCCGGCGCCTGCTTTTGCGACCGGCCCGCTTCTTGAGAGGCGGCGCGCAAGCGATCCGCGCCGCCTGCGAGCCGGCGAAACTGGCGCTTGATCGCGGGCTGCAGGCCTTGCCGTCGCTGGCCGGGCGCGGCTTGAAGACCACCGTTGAG
>DASTMQ010000175.1:0-7059 GCA_035714005.1 Hyphomicrobiaceae bacterium | reverse complement strand
TGCCTTGGGGCGCGCTTCCCCGACAGACGCAGCCCCGTGCTTTTGCCTTGATCCCCGTCGCGGTGCCTGGCTCTCACCCAAGCGTGGGGTGCGCAGTTGCGTTGCGCTCGCGCGCGATGCCGTCACCTGGGGCTATCGGGGTTAACCGCTGGCAACGGTTAATGCGCGGGTGTCTTCCAATCTCGGCGCTGTTGGAGGAACTTGGGCGCCCGCTCCAAGCCGTTGCGCAACGAGCTGGCAGGACGCAGTGATGGCGAAGAACAAGCTCTCGCTCTATCAAAAAAAGCGCGATTTTGCGCGCACCAGCGAACCCAGCGGCAGGCGTGAGGTCGCGTCCGCCCCCTATCCGCGCTTTGTCGTCCAGAAGCACGCGGCGCGGCGCCTGCACTTCGACCTTCGCCTCGAGCTTGACGGCGTCTTCAAGTCCTGGGCCGTCACCAAGGGGCCTTCGCTTGATCCTAAGGACAAACGGCTTGCCGTCGAGACCGAGGACCATCCGCTCGACTATGGCGACTTCGAGGGGACCATCCCGCAAGGTGAATATGGCGGCGGCACGGTCATGCTTTGGGATCGCGGCTTCTGGGCGAGCGATGGGGAGGCGGCGAAAGCCCTGCGCAAGGGCGAGCTCCGGTTCACGCTTGTCGGCGAAAAGCTGCAGGGTGCTTGGGTGTTGGTGCGCCTGCGTCACGATCGCGAGGGCGGCAAGCGCACCAACTGGCTGCTGATCAAACGCCACGACGGCTATGAGCGCGAAGACGCTGGCGACGGCATCCTGGGGGCTGACCGGTCGGTTGCGTCCGGCCGCAGCATGGAGCAAATCGCGGCCGGTACGGGGCGTAGCCCCAAGCCATTCATGCTTGCCGACAAGACGGCCTTCACGGCGAATGCAATCTGGCATTCCGATCGCCATGGCCCAGCCGACCCGCCGCATCCGGCCAGGCCGGCCCGGGCTGCCGCGGCAAAGCCGCGCCCGTCTCGCCGCAACGCACCCGGCGAGCCGCGGCGAAAACCTGCGAGCGTCATGCCGGACTTCATTGCACCGCAGCTGTGCGAGCCGGTCGCCCGACCACCCAGCGGTCGGGATTGGGTGCACGAGATCAAGCTCGACGGTTACCGCATGCAGCTTCGCATCGAGGCGGGCGATGCGGCGATGCGCACGCGCAAAGGCCTCGATTGGACGCACAAATTCGCCCCCCTTGTCGCCGCCGGCCGCGGCCTAGGCGACTGCATCGTCGACGGCGAGGTGGTTGCGCTTGCTCACAATGGTGCATCCGATTTTTCCGCGCTGCAGGCCGCGTTGGCGGAAGGCCGCGCCGACGACCTCATTTATTTCGCCTTCGATCTGCCGTTTGCCGATGGCGAGGATCTGCGGCCGCTACCCCTCCTTCAGCGCAAGCAGCGTCTGCGCGCGCGATTGCAGCGCAAGGGGCCCCACGCGCAGCAGATAAAATTCATGGAGCACCTGTCGGAGCCGGGCGAGCAAGTGTTGAAATCGGCTCGCGACCTCGATCTCGAAGGCATTGTTTCCAAGCGCGCGAACGCGCCCTACGTCTCAGGTCGCACCGAGAGCTGGCGCAAGCTGAAGTGCCGCGGTGGACAGGAGGTGGTGATCGGCGGCTGGAGCGGCAGTGACAAGCACTTGCGCTCGCTGCTCGTCGGCGTTTACCGCGGTGACCAACTGGTGCATACCGGGCGTGTCGGCACCGGCTTCAATGCGCGCAATGCCGGCGACCTCCTGCAAAAGCTGGTGCAGCTCAAGACCAATCGAAGCCCCTTCGGCGGCAAGGGTGCGCCCCGGCGACAGGCGGACTTAAACTGGGTCAAACCGCAGCTTGTGGCCGAGATCGAGTTCGCCGGCTGGACGGGGGATGGTAATGTGCGGCAGGCCGCCTTCAAAGGTTTGCGCGCGGACCGGCCGGCCGAGGAGATCCGGGCTGAACGCCCGGCGACGACGCAAATGACCGAGCTTCCCACCGCTAAGCTGCCTCGCAAGCCTGGCCGCCGCCCGGATCGTGGGCCGGACCGCAGCAAGGGCGGCAGCGAGATCATCATGGGCGTCGTCATCTCCAAGCCCGACAAGCCGCTTTGGCCGGCGCCGGACAACTACACAAAAAGCGATCTAGCCCGCTACCTCGAGACGGTCGGACCATGGATGATCGAGCATCTCAAAGGACGGCCCTGCTCCATCATCCGCGCCCCCGATGGAATTGAAGCCGAGCGCTTCTTCCAACGCCATGAAATGAAGGGCATGTCGAACCTCCTCTCCAGCGTGAAGGTCGCGGGCGATCGCAAGGCCTATATCCAGATCGACCGAGTAGAAGGCTTGATTGCCGCCGCCCAGATCGCCGGCATTGAATATCATCCATGGAACAACGAGCCCGGACATCCGAGTGTTCCGGGCCGGCTGGTTTTCGATCTCGATCCGGCGCCCGACGTTGCCTTTGATCGCGTGATCGCCGCAGCAAAGGAGATGCGCCAGCGGCTGGAGGCTCTCGGGCTTGCCACCTTTTGCAAAACGACGGGCGGCAAGGGATTGCACGTGGTCACGCCGATCAGCGTGCAAGACCGGGATGCGCTGGGCTGGGATGAAGCCAAGGCGTTTGCCGAGGCGGTCTGCGCGGCAATGGCCGCCGATAGCCCCAGCCGGTACCTGCTCAACATGTCGAAGAAGTTGCGGGCCGGACGCATCCTGCTCGATTACTTGCGCAATGACCGCATGGCGACGGCGGTCGCGCCGTTGTCGCCGCGCATGCGGGCGGGTGCGCCGGTCTCGATGCCTATCCCCTGGAGCCAAGTGCGCGCGGGGCTTGAGCCGCAGCGCTTTACCATAGTGACGGCGCCAGCCCTGTTGCTCAAAAACAAACCATGGGCCGACTATGCCGGCGCGGGAGCGCCGCTCAAGGCCGCGATCCGCAGGCTGGTCGGCGCCGCCAAGGGCCGATGAGCGCCGCAGGCCATGCCGGCGGCAATGGCGAGGCAAGGCGGCTGGACGGAACAAGCGCCGGCCGTGGGCGGAGGTGCGCCACAGCGCTGCGAGCCGGACGCGCTTGCCTCTAGCGTACGGGCAGGGCAACGATTTCCGGCTCGAGCGATGTCGGCGAGGCGGCGAGGCGGGCCAGCGTAGTCGGCAGCCGGAAGCGGCGTGGGCCCGCACTTCCCGGATTCAAATAAAGGACACCGGCTCGCCTCGCCATTGAGGGTTTGTGCGAATGCCCGGACACCACCGCCGCCAGGCCCGCCTGCGCCGGATCGATGGCCAGGTGAGACAGGTCGTGCAGCACCAAGATTTTGTGAGCGCCGGCGGTAACGATGACGCTTTCCGGCAAGGCGTCGGCCCAAGGCGCGGTATCGATGTTGCCACGCACGGCAATGACGGGGGAAATTTCGCGCAGTTGCTCGAGCACCGCGGCCTTTCCGACATCGCCGGCGTGGATGATCATTGCCGTGCCGCGCAGGGCGGCGATCGCCTCGGGGCGCAGGAGACCATGCGTATCGGAGATGACGCCGACCAGCATAGGACCTCACTTTGAGCCCTGCGCCGCCAATGCCTGCAATCGCTCGGCGAGCTTGTTGAGTTGCCACTCTCGGGCTAGCAACGCGGCCTTGGCCCAAGTGGCCTTTTGATTGCGCAGCGGCGGCAAGGGTGCCGTCTTGTCCATGGTCGCGATTGCGCGATAGAGGCGAAGCTTCTCGGCCTGGGTTGCGAACCGACCCGCGGCAAGGATCTTCTCGAGGCTACCATACTTGCGCAAAAGCTGGGCCGCGCCGACGGCGCCGATGCCTGCTGCACCGGGTATCCGATCCGAGGCATCACCTCTGAGCGCGATAAAGTCGGGCACCTGTTTGGGTTCGATCCCGTAACGCCGGTGAACCTCGGCAGGACCGATGCGAGCCAGTTCGCCGGCGCGAACCGGCTGCAGGATGGTCGTGCGTTCGGAGGCGAGTTGATAGGCATCGCGATCGCCGCTCGCCACCAGCGCGGTGCCGCCGAGCTTTTCCTCACGGGCTGCGGCCGCGGCCAGGAAATCGTCCGCTTCATAGCCCCCGGCCTTTGCGCAGGCAAAGCCGCACGAGGTCACAAACTCCGGGAGCACCTCCAGCTGGTCGGTCAGTTCGTCGTCGAAGGTGCGGCCCGACTGATAGTCGGCGAGCGCCTCGTGCCGATAGGTGGGCTCATCGAGCGTGTCCCAGCCGACCAGCACGGCTCGCGGAGCCTCGGTCTGGTAAAGGCGCAGCAAAAAATTGGCAAAACCCAAGATCGCCCCGCCGCCCTTGTTGCCCCGCCGCCGGATCGACTTCGGCAAGGCATGGTAGGCGCGATGCGCAAAGGAGTCCCCGTCGATAATGAGGAGCGGTCGCCGCATGCCTCACCCTTCAGCAAGTCAAAGGCATTGGCAAGCCAACGCCCGGAAGATCAGCAAGGTTGCGATGGTTTTGTAAAGCCCGAAATCCCCGGCCGCGAACGTCCTGTGCGCCGGCGCGGCCGGCGATCGGCCGCTTCGGGGCGGACCCGACCTGCGACGCGCCATGCTTAGCGCCGGCGTCCCTTCTTCTCGCTTTCCCGCGTCACGTCCTCGGCCGCCTTGTCGTCCCGGAGGCCGAGGAAAACGGGATGGCGCATCTCGCCGGCCGAGGTCCATTCGGTGAACCGGACTTCGGCAACGAGCTTGGGCTTCACCCAGGTCGTGACAGCTTCGTCTTTCACCCGCACGCCAAAGGGAGAGGTCGAGGCTCGCAGCGATGAGAGCTTGGCGTGCAACGCCTTGAGGGTCGCGTGGGAAAAGCCAGTCCCGACGTGGCCGACATAACGCCACGCCTTGCCCTCCCTGACCGCAAGCACCAGGGCGCCAAAATGGGGGCGGGATCGGCGCGGCGCGGTGAAGCCCGCGATCACCACCTCCTGGCGCCGCGCGGTTTTGATCTTGAGCCACTCGCTCGTGCGCGTCCCCGAAAAATATTTGCTGCTTTTGTGCTTGGCCATAATGCCTTCAAGGCCCCGCTCCAGCGCCTGCTTGAAGAATTTCGATCCGTGCTCGGCGCGGTGGGGGCTGAAGGCCAGCAGGGGGTGCTTCGGCAGCAGCCGGCGCAGGCGATCTTTGCGTTCGACCAGCGTCAGGTCACGCAAATCCTCGCCCTGCAGGAACATCAGGTCGAAAATAAAGTAGCGCAAAGTGGCTTCGGCGCGCAGCGCATTCTGCAGCAGTTGGAAGTGAGAGATGCCGCGCCGATCAAGGGCGACCAGCTCACCATCCAACACCGCATCCACTTTCAGGCGCTCCAGCGCTTGCGCCACGCCGCGATAACTATCGCTGATGATCTTGCCGTTTCGCGAATAGAGCGTGACCTTGCCGCCTTCGACACAAGCAACCATGCGAAAGCCGTCCCATTTGGTCTCGAACACCCAATCGGGATCGTCGAAGGGAGCATCCGTAAGCGTGGCGAGCATCGGCTGAAGGCGCTTTGGAAGCTTCGAAACGCGGGGCATGGCTTCAGCTGTCCGCAGTGCCTAAGACGGTTCTGAAGGTTATGGAATAGCGCAAGGCCGCAACCGCCGGAATGCTGTGCTCCCACTCCTTGCGTGCCGGCCCGGCAAGCACGTAGATCGATCGGGGCTCGATGGTGAGCTCCGCGCGCTCCCAGCTTGCCTTAATTTTGCGCCGCAAGCGAAAACGGCAGGGCGACAGCAGCGACAGGCCGATTACGATCCCGAACATGGAGCGATCCTTGTGCCAGCCGATGGCGGCACCCGGCCGGTACTCCGTCACCAGCACTTGCTGCAGGTCGGCCGGGCCGACTTGCGCGAAGGCCGCGACTTGGTCGCGAATGGGAGCGAGAAAACCAGGCAGCTCGCTCTGCGTCTTTTGCAAGCCACCGCCGTTGAAGTCGTAGCGCCAGCCGAACCAAACGACGCGACGTTTGGCCTGGAAGCCGTGAAACTCGAATTCCTTGAAAGTCAGGGCGCTCAATTGCTGCAACAGCGCGCCCTCGCTTTGAGGCGCGATGAAGTCCGCCTGATAGCTAAAACCGCTCGGCAGCGCCGCCGTTGCCGGAAACAGTCGGGCTTGCTCGTCGGTGCGGCGCAACCTTTTTGGCACCCTTGCGAAACCTCACCTCAGCATTTGCCGGTTGCTGGCCCACGTCTTGCTGGCCCACGTCTTGCTGGCCCAAGTCTTGCTGGCCCTTGCTGGCCCAAGTCGCCGTCGGATCGGCAACCTCCCGACGGTGCAAAGAGTTCCTTTTTTTGCTCGCACGACCCCCGGGATCGTCGATCCGACGGCGCCGCCGAGGCGCAGGTCGTCCACCGCCTCGGCCGGGAATCGCTGCCCGCCGCCCATCGCCAAGGCCATCGCCAAGGCAGGAACGCGACGGGGTTTTCAGGCCTGCGTCACTCCAGCAGCAGGTCGACACGGCCCAGCGCGCCAAAGTCTGCCAGCACGGCGTCGCCGGGCTTGACCTCGTCGAGGCCGGTGCAGGTTCCCGTCGAGACGATGTCACCCGCCTTGAGCCCACGGCCCAGCCGCGACTGCTGGTTTGCAAGCCACACCATCACCTTCATGGGATCGCCAAGCGCGCGGGCCCCCTCGCCGCGACCGCGGATCTGGCCGTTGATGTGCATGGCGACCGACTGCCTTTTAAGGTCGAGCCCCCGCCAGTCCGCTGTCCAGGAACCGGTAATGAGTGCGACGTTGGCGCCGCCATCTGCCGTCACTAAGTTGCGCCCCTTGCCCGCCAGCCCGCCAGCAAGTCGGCTACCGACAATCTCGATTGCACCCGCGACGGCGTCGATGGCTTGGGCAACGTCCGCTTCGGTGTAGGTTGCCTCGCGCGGTGGCAGCGCCCTCCCCAGGCGAAAAGCGAACTCGCCTTCCACGGCCGGCGTGTGGCCTGCGATGATTGCCACCCTGGCCGGCGTCGTATGCAAGTAGGGAGCAAGAATGGGGCCCGACCCCGGTCCGGAGGTGCCAAGCAGCCGCTGTGCCTCCTTGCTGGTGGAGCCGACCTTGAAGCCCCGCAGCTCGTGGCCCGAAAGCCGCACGATCTCAGCTTGGATGGCGTAGG
>DASTMQ010000174.1:0-16524 GCA_035714005.1 Hyphomicrobiaceae bacterium | reverse complement strand
GACGCCCATCTCGTTGCTGCAGATGCCTAGCTATATCGGCGCCAGCACGCGGCTGCTGGCGCTGACCTGGGGGGCTGAGGACCTGTCGGCGGCGATCGGCGCGCGCAGCAACCGCGAGGCTGACGGGCGCACCTGGACCTCGCCGTTCCGCCTGGCCCGCGACCTGTGCCTGATGACGGCCGCGGCCGCCGAGGTCGCCGCCATCGACACCGTGTTCGTCAATTTTCGCGACGCCGACGGCTTCCGGGCCGAGTGCGTGGCGGCGGCACGGGACGGCTTCAGTGGGAAAATGGCGATCCACCCCAATCAGGTGGCGGTCATCAACGAGGTATTTACCCCGGCAGCGGAGGAGATTGCCCAATCGGAGGAGATCGTGCAGGCCTTCAAGGACAATCCGCAGGCGGGCGTGATTGCCATCCGCGGTCACATGGTCGACAAGGCCCACGTCGCGCGTGCCGAGCGGCTGTTGGCCCGCGCCCAGGCGGCGCGACGATGACAGGCTTTACAGGCGCTGGGCGACGAAGCGGGCAAGCGGCGGTCCGAGCAGCAGCACGAGCACGAGACGCACGACCTGCAAGGCCATCACAAAGGATAGATCGGCCTTGCTGGCCGCGCCGATGATCGCCACCGAATCCATGCCGCCCGGGCTGGTGGCGAGATAGGCTGTCAACGGATCGATGCCGGCGTAGTGCACCAGGATGGCGGCGAGCGCCGCGCACACCCCGATCATGACGCCGATGGTAAGCATGATCGGCAGCAAGGCGCGGGCGGCATGCTGCAAAATCTCGCGGTTGAAGCTGAGGCCGATGCTCCAGCCCAACAACGCATAAGTTATCGCCAATAGCCATGGCGGCAGCACGATCGTGACGAGGCCAGCCGCCTCGAGCACCGCCGCGATCGCCATCGGCACCAGCATGGCGCCGGCCGGAATTCGCAGCGCCATGCCGATCAGGCCGCCGCTGGCCGCGATCAAAAGCGTGGCGGCGAAGCCGCCCCAGTCGAGCGCGGTGAACCAGCTGATGTCGGCGCTTGGGCCGGGTTGGCCGACCCAAAGGCGTGCGACCAGCGAGGCAACGGCGGCAACTAGGACCACGCGCAAATATTGCATGAAGGCGACCAGGCGAGCATCGGCACCGAACGCCCCTGCCATGATCATCATGACCGAGGCACCGCCCGGCGCGCTGCCCCACACCGCGGTCGACCCGGGCAACACCTGCCAGCGGCTGATGAGCCAGCCGAGCACGCCGCTGGTGGCGATAATGGCCAGCACGGTTGCGAGCAGGAGCGGCCAATCCCTGAGAAAAGCGTGCACGATATCGCCCGTAATCGAGCGCGCGATTAAACAGCCAACAATGGTCTGGCAGGCGAACACGGCCCGGTGCGGCAGCTGCAGGCGGGCACCGTTGCTGCCCAAGATGATGGCGGCGATCATCGGGCCCAACAGCAAGGCGGCCGGCAGGTGCGCGCGCGCAAACAGCGCCGCCAACAGCAGCGAGCCGGCAAAGAGCAGGCCCCATTGCCAGCCCCAGGGCATGCTTGCAAAGAGGGCGGGGCGGCGGGGCTTGGGTGCTGGCGGCATCATGAGCCCTGGCGCCGGTCTTCCCGCTCAGGCGACGGTGTTGCCGGTGCTCGGCGGCGTGGCAGGCACGGACAAGGCTATTCCGCCGCCCGTACCTTGAGTTTTGCCATGCCCTCTTCGGCCGTGGGCCGGTCGATGGAAAAAACGTTTTCGGGGTTCACCACGCCGTAGTCCATGTAGCCGAGCCGCGCGATGGGGCGCATGGCGCCGGTGTCGACCAGGCCAGCCTTGATGAAGGCGTCGTCGATGTAGATGCCCACCACCTGCCCGAAGACGACCGAATAGGTCGACGGCTTGCCCGGCTCGAGCCCGGGCAGGTCGATCGTCTGCCAATGCTTGCACTCGAAGGCGGCGGGGCTCTCCTTGACGCGTGGCGGCTTCACAAGCCGGCTGGGCGCCGCGGTGAGCGCTCCGATCGGAAACTCGTCGATCCCATACGCCACCGGTGCCGAGGTCATGTTCATGTTGAAACGCAAATCGTAGGTGGCGAGCGAGCACACGAACTCGCCCGTCTCCTCGATGTTGGCGAGAGAATCCTTGCGACCGGCCGAGCTAAACATGACGTAGGTCGGCCGCTCGCCGACGGCGTTGAAGAAGCTGTAGGGGGCAAGATTGCAAATGCCGGCCTTGCTGACGGTCGAGATCCAACCGATCGGCCGCGGCACGCACAGCGCCTTGAAGGGATCGTGCTTCAGCCCATGCTTGTTGTCGCCTGTCTCGTAAAACACTTTTTCGCGTCTCCTGCGCTAACTCAGCTGGTCCAGCGGCTGACGATCTGATCGAGCTCGGGGCGGTCGCGGTCGGGTTGTTGCTCCTTGGCGGTGCCGATGTAGATAAAGCCGGCGATCCGCTCGTTGCGCTGGAGCCCGAGGGCTGCCTGCACGGTGCGGCTATAGGAATACCATTCGGTGATCCAGGAGGTCCCAAAGCCCAGGGCATTGGCGGCAAGGCACAGATTGAAGCAGGCGGCACCGCAGGACAGCACCTGCTCCCATTCCGGCGCCCCCGGATTGGGCGTCACCCGCGAAATGACTGCCACCACGGTGGGTGCCCGCATCAGCCGCGTTCGCTCCGTTTCCAAGCGCGCCGCCGACGGCGCCTCGCGCTCCTCCGCCTGCAGGGCCTTGAGCAAGACGCGGCCGAAGTCGGCGCGGGCCTCTCCCTCAAAGATGATGAAACGCCAGGGTGCGAGCTTCTTGTGGTCGGGTACGCGGGCGGCCGCGGTCAGGATGGCCTCGAGCTCGTCGGGGTTTGGGCCCGGCTCGGTCATCATGATCGGCTTGACGGACCGCCGTTTCAGGAGCAACTCGAGGGTGATTTGACTCATCGGAGGCGCTTCTCGGATAGCGATGCGTCCTCGCTAAACCAAGTTCTGGGCGAGTACAATGGGGTGCCTGGGGGGTGCCTGGGGGGTGCCTGGGGGGTGCCTGGTGCCGGACCCGCCGTTGGGAGGTTGGGAGCTCATGCTGGCAAGCTTGCGCCAAGGCTGTCGGCGCCTGCGGCCTTGGGGCCTGGCGGCGGTGCTCCTGCTCATGGCCTGTGCCGGCGCGCGCGCGCAGCCGGGGGACGCCGCCGTGGTGATTGTGTTCGACGGCTCGGGGTCGATGTGGGGCCCGATCGAGGGGACGCGGCTCAGCAAGCTGGTGGTTGCCCGGGAGGGCGTGCGACGAGCGCTCGCCAAGCTGGCACCGCAGACGCGCGTTGGGCTTACGAGCTTCGGCCACCGGCGGGGTGATTGCGGTGACATTGAGGTGATGCGTCGCGCCGAGCCCATCGACATGGACCGTATCATGTTGCCGCTCGAGCGCCTCAATCCCAAGGGGCGGGGCCCGTTGACGCTGGCCTTGCGCGAAGCCGCCAAGGTGCTGCCGAGCGATGCAGCCAAGCGCAGCCTTCTGCTCATCCATGACGATGCCGACAATTGCCAGCCCGACCTGTGTGCGCTGGCCAGCGAGCTGCGTGCCGGCGGCATCAAGGCCCATGTCATCAGTCTCGGCCCCAAGCCTGAGGATCTCGCCAAAATGACCTGTCTGCCCGAGACCACGGGCGGGCGCCTGTTCCTGGTGCAGAATGCCGAGCAGGCGGAGGCGGCGATCGAGGACGCGCTGCGGTTGGCGAGCAGCAGCGCACCAGGGCTAAGCGAGAGCACCCGGCCGCCGGCGTCGCCGAAAAGCAAGGACGCGAACGCGGTTGCGCCGCCCGCACTCACCGATGGCCGGCCGGGCCTGCTGCTGCGCACGCTGTTGGCCGAAGGCAACGAGCCCGTCGCCTGGCCGATGCACTGGAGCGTGACGCGCGTTGGGCAAGGTGGGGCACCCGCCTTCGAGGGCCGCGCCGCCAATCCCAACGTGGCGCTGCCACCGGGCCAGTACCGGATCGATGCACACGATGGGCCGCTTGCCGTGACGCAAACCGTCGAGGTCGGCGACAAGGGCGCAACCTCTGCCGATCTCATTTTGAACGCCGGCACGCTGCGGGTGAGGGCGCAATGGCAAAAGACGGGCGCGCCGATCGGGGATGGCGTGATCAGTATCGCCGATGCTGGGCAGGCGGCGCCCGCCGGCAAGGGCGATGGCCGTGCCGGTGCCCTGCTAGCGTCGGTGCGGGGAAGTGAAACGACCTTTTTGCTGCCGGCCGGTCGCTATGTGGTGTTCGCCGAGGAAGGTTTGGTGCGCGCGCAACGGTCCATTGTCGTGCCCGCCGGTAGCCGGGGTCGCGTCGATATGGCGCTCAATGGCGCCCGCGTGCGCCTCGCCGCCGCCCTTCGCGATGGCCTGGGTGAGCTCGAAGCGCCCCTCTTCAGCATTGCCGAGGACGACCCCGACGCCCCCGGCGGCCGGCGCGAAATCGCCCAGTCGGCGGCCCGGGAAGCCGAATTCGTGGTGCCGCCTGGCACCTACCATGTCAGCGTGCGGCAAGGCGGCCTCGAAGGCCGCGAGGTCCTAGCCGTGGGCCCGGGCGATGCGGTGCGACGCACGCTGTCGCTGGCGGCCGGCAAATTGGTGCTCGACAGCCGCTTGGCGGGTGCGGCGCAAAAGGCGGGCGAGACCGTGTCCTACCGCATCGAGCAACTCGACAGCGCCGAACCCCTCACCATCACCACCAGCCGGCCGGGGCCCGAACTCTTGCTGGCAAGCGGTCGCTATCGGGTCGAGGCGCGCTATCCCGGCAGCAACGTGCGCAGCGTCCGCGAATTTGAATTAAAGGGGGGCCAGACGCTGCAGCTTGCCCTCGAGTTCGCCGCGGCCAACGTCCGCCTTCGCCTTGCCGGCAGTGCCGCTGCGCAAGGCGAGCCGTTCTGGAGCGCCCGGGACGAGGCCGGGCGCACGGTGTGGGCGAGCGGCCAGCTCGAGCCGGCGGCGCTGCTGCAAGCGGGCCGCTACGTGCTGGAGCTCGAGACACAAGAAAAGCGCTATCAGCGCGTAATCGACCTCAAAGCCGGGGAATCGCGGGTGATTGAACTCGGCAACGATTGACCCCTCGCAAGACTAAAGGCGTTGGCGGCCCCGGGCTGGGGGCTCTCGGCCAAAACGGGGCCAAAACGGAGCCAAAACGGGGCCAAAACGGGGATCGGACCATGCACACCACGCGGTTTGGGCGCAGCGCCGCGGCGTGCCGGTGCTTGATCTTGGCCGCCCTATCGATGCCGGGGCCGTGGGTCTGGGCGGCGCTGCCCGCGGCGGCCCAGCAAGCCGCACCCGGCTGGGTGCAGGCGCCGCCGGGCCGAGACGGCACGGGTGCGACCGGTCCGTCCGGCCTGCAGCAGCTGCCGCCCAACACCACGGTCGTGCCGCGCTCCTCCGGTGGCAGCAAGCCCACCGCGGCTGGTACAGCGGGGCTGATTTCGCTGACGGCGCTGTTGACGGATGACGGCCAGAACATCGAGCAAGGCCTGGTGTGGCGGGTCTATCGCGTCGGCCAAGGCGCGGAAAAGGCGGCCTTTGTGGCGCAGCATCGCGATGCCAGTCCGTCCCTGCGGCTGGAGCCCGGGAGCTATCTCGTCAATGTCGCCTTTGGGCGGGCGCACCTGACGCGGAAAATCGTCGTTGCCCCTGAGCAGGCGGGCCAGGAGCGCCAGGAGCGCTTCGTGCTCAACGCCGGCGGTCTGCGCGTCACTGGCGTGCTGGCAAACGGGGAGGCCATCAACGACCGCATCGTCACCTATGATATTTTTTCCGACGAGCGCGACCAGTATGGGCAGAAAACCAAGGTTGTTAGCGCCATCAAGACCGGCGTGATCGTCCGCCTCAATGCCGGCATTTACAGCCTGGTCTCAACCTACGGCGATGCCAATGCGACGGCGCGGGCCGATGTCACGGTGGAGGCGGGCAAGCTGACGGAAGCAACGCTCAGCCATGCGGCGGCCAAGGTCACTTTCAAGCTGGTGCAGCGTGCCGGCGGCGAAGCCATGGCCGAGACGCAATGGAGTGTGACGAGCCTGCGCGGCGAAGCGATCAAAGAGAGCGTCGGCGCGCTGCCGACACACATCCTGGCACCCGGCCGTTATACGGTTCTGGCGCGACACTCAGGCCAGCAGTTTCGGCGCGACTTCTCCGTTCGTGCCGGCGATGTGGCGCAAGTGGAACTGGTGATGCCCTAACATGCCCGCTGTGGAAAAGGCCTCCGGCGCGGTGGGTGAACAGTGGATAGCCGGACTCAGTGTGGTTGCAACTCACCGCGCAAGCCCTTGTTGGCGACGAGCCGCAAGATCCGGGCAAGGTGGTGCGGGGCGGACATAGTTGGCTGAATCCGTTAACAAAAAGAAACGAATCGCGTAGCGTTGCCCCAACAGGGGGCCGTGTGTCGGTTTATGCGTTGTCAAAAAGCAGGCCTTGGCGACTTGTGCATAACGTGACACCCGACCGGGTGAGCTAAATGTGCATAATTCTACAAAGGTCTGCCGCGCCGCCAAGCAAGTGAGCGCGTTGGGTTGTACCGGTTAACGTCGACTGGTCGGGGTGCAGGGGCGTTGCCTCTGGCGCCCTCCCAAAGCGTGGCGGCATGTGCGGCTTCCCTCTTCCGCGCGTGTTGCGTCGCCCTGACTGGCCGATCCGCGGCGCAGTCAGAATGAAGGGGGCATCAGATGATGCGACATGTTTTAGGGCTCATGGGGGTCGTTGCCGCTGGCATTCTGCTGGCGGTATCTGCCGCCATGAACTACCGGTTCGGGTTCTCGCTGGGTAAATCGGCCATCGACGGGCAGATCTACGGCCTGGCATCGGCGGCCGCCGATTGCTTCAAGGCGCTGGTGCCGTTCTTCTTTTTTGCGGCCGTGCGCAACAAGATGTGGTCACAGGCGGTGGCGGCGGCGCTGGTGTGGTCGGTCGTGACCGGCTATTCGATGACCTCCGCGCTCGGTCACGCGGCGCTGAACCGGCTCGATACCAGCGGCAAGCGCGCCGTCGAAGCCGCCAACTATGCCGATTTGCGCGCCGACTCCAAACGGGCGCAGGAGCAACTGAGTTGGATCCCGCAGCACCGCCCGGCCGAGACCGTGCACAGCGAGCTCAACGGCCTCAAAGGCCAAAGGGCCTGGACCACGACGTCGGGTTGCAGCGACGTGACGGGCAAGTCCAATCGCGAATTCTGTCAGCAGTTCCACAAGCTCAATGCCGAGCTGGCCTCGGCGCTGGAGGCACAGAAGCTCGAGGCACGCATCGCCGAGATCGGCGGTCGCCTTGCCAATACCACCGGCGGTACCGTTCTGGCCGAGGCCGATCCGCAGGCGAGCGTGCTCGCCAAGCTCTCGGGTCTCAACGTCGATAAGGTGCAGACGGCGCTGACGCTGTTCGTGGCGATCTTGATCGAAATCGGCTCCGGCTTCGGCATGTATGTTGCCTTTGCCCACTGGCGCCTGCACGACCAGCCGGCTCCGCGGGCTCCCGCCCCGGCCATGCAGGTGGCCGAGACGTCGCGAGCCGAGGCTGTGGTTCCGGCCCTGCCGCCGCCGAGCGCATCCGAGCCGCAGGAGGAAGCGGCGACGGCGGCCGAGGAGGGGCCGCCGGTGCGCAGGTTTGGCGCCAACGACAACAGGATCGCGAGCAAGCCGCTCCTGCCCGACAGCGATGTCGAACGCTACTACCGCGAGCGGATCGTTGCCTCCGGCGGATCGAGCCTCACCTCACAGGACCTCTACGAAAGCTATTGTTCTTGGTGCGAGGAACGCGACAAGGAGCCGTTTGCGATGCCCACCTTTAGCCGCGAGTTCAAGTCCTTTGGCATCCGCAAGGAGCGCATCGGCGGGCGCACGCGCTATTTCGATATCGCGCTGAGGCCGACGGGAACCCAGGAAAAGGAAAAGAAACTGGCGGACAAAGTCGCCAAGGCCGCTTGAGCCGCCACAACCAAGCAAATGTCAGAGGAAGGGCCGCGCAAGCGGCCCTTTTCTTATTTTGTCGGCCGCCCGCCGCGGCGGCAACGGGGCCGCGGGCTCTTGCCTGGCGGGCGGGGACGTCGCAATGGTTTTGCTCCTGCCCGAGGAGAAGCCGATGTCACCCCAGCCCCCCGCCGCCCCCGGCATGCCGCTCGTTGATGTGGATACGCCGGCCCTGATTGTCGATCTCGATGCCTTTGAGCGCAATCTGCGGCGCATGGCCGATTATGCCGCGCAAGCCGGTGTGCGCCTGCGCCCGCATGCCAAGACCCACAAGTCCCCCGAGGTGGCGCGCCGCCAGGTTGCGCTGGGGGCGGTCGGCGTCTGCTGCCAGAAGGTAGCGGAAGCGGAGATCATGGTAGCGGGCGGCATAAAGGATGTGCTCGTTTCCAACGAAGTGGCCGGCGCGCGCAAGCTTGCACGCTTGGCCGCGCTGGCAGGCCGAGCCAAGATCGGCGTCTGCGTCGATGCGGCCGACAACGTCGAGGAAATCGAGCGCGCTGCCGCCGACGCCGGCACCCGTCTCGGCGTCATGGTGGAGATCGATGTTGGGGGGCGACGCTGCGGCGTGGCCCCAGGGCCGGCGGCGGCGGCCTTGGCTGAGCGCGTCGCCGCCTCGAGACACCTCAGCTTTGCGGGTCTGCAGGCTTATTATGGGTCGGCCCAGCACGTGCGCGAGGCGAACGAGCGGGCCCAGCACATTGCGCGCGCCGTCGCGCACGTCAACGCCACACAGGCCGCCCTCAAGGCCGTCGGGCTCGAGGCCACCGTCGTCTCCGGCGCCGGCACGGGCACTTACGAGCACGAGGCGGCAAGCGGGGTCTATAATGAGCTGCAGGCCGGCTCCTACATCTTCATGGACGCGGACTATGCCCGCAATAAGCGCGCCGACGGGGGGCCCTTCGACCGCTTCGAGCATGCCTTGTTCATCTATGCCAGCGTCATGAGCGCGACGGTGCCGGAACGACGCGTGCTCGATGCCGGCCTAAAGGCGGTTGCCATCGACAGCGGCATGCCCATGCCGTGGCAGCTTCCAGGTGCGGTCTACCTGCGGCCCTCCGACGAGCACGGCAACCTCGACGTTGCCGCCTGCGGCCGCGCGCCGGCGCGCGGGGAGAAGGTCTTGCTGGTACCCGGCCACTGTGACCCAACGGTCAATCTGCACGACTGGTACGTAGGCGTGCGCGGGCTCGGCGGGGCCGATGCACGGGTTGAAAGCCTATGGCCGGTGGCGGCTAGGGGTGCGCTATTCTAGTTGGGGCGTTTGCCGACCGGGCGCCCTGCCGGTGGCATTGTGCAAACGCCGGCAAATCCCGATATGTGGCCTCAGTCACGTCGTCTTCGTGGAGGATCGCATGTCGCCAGAGGAACGCAGGCTGATCGAAGACCTATTCGATCGCATGATGAACTATGGCACCCCGGACAAGGACAGGGAGGCCGAAGCCCTGATCCGCGAGCGCGTCCGGGCCATGCCCGACGCCGTCTACATGTTGACACAATCGGTGCTGGTGCAGGAACAGGCGCTGGAAGCGGCCAATGAGAAGGTCGTGGAGCTCGAGGACCGCCTTCGCGCCCTGGAGGAAGGCCAAGGCGCCCCGCCGCGGCGCTCCGGGAGCTTCCTCAGCGGCGGTTTTGCCGGCCGCAGGGATCCGGACCCCCGTCCGAGCAGCGTTCCCCAGGTCGGCGCCCGCGCCACGCCCTCCCCTTACGACCGGCCCTCGCCCTCCGCCTGGGGTTCGCCGCCCCCGCCGCCGGGGCAGCCGCCGCCGCCCGCCGGTGGTGGTGGTGGCTTTATGCGCTCGGCCATGGCCACGGCGGCCGGCGTTGCCGGTGGCGTGCTGGCGGCCGAGAGCATCCGCAATATGCTGGGCGGCAGCCACGCCAGAGCCGGTGAGAGCGGCAGCAGAGACGACAAGCAGGCCTTGGCCGATCAGGATCGCAAGCAGGACCTGGAGCAGGACCGGGACCTGGACCAGGCCGATCAGGATCGCAAGCAGGATTTGGACCAGGACCGGGAACTGGAGCAGGCCAGCGACCAGGATCAGGGCGACTACGACAGCGCCGAGGATGACTTCGACAGCGACGGCGATTTCGGCGACGACAGTCTTGACGTGTGAGGTGCCCTTCGCCCGTTAAAAGCCCGGCGCCGGGCAGCCGAGCCCTCGGCTAGGCGTCGGCTTTGCCCGTAATTTTGAGGGCAAAGGCGTAGTCGACCGCCAGTTCCCGCAGCGCTTCGAAGCGGCCTGAGGCACCGCCGTGGCCGGCCTCCATGTTGGTCTTGAGCAGGATCAGATTGGTGCTGGTGTTGTGCCGGCGCAGGCGCGCGATCCATTTGGCCGGTTCCCAATAGGTGACGCGCGGATCCGTCAGGCCCGCAAAGGCGAAGATATGCGGGTAGGCCTTGGCCCCGACGTTGTCGTAGGGCGAGTAGGCGCGGATGATGTCGAAATCCTCCTTCGAGGCGATCGGGTTGCCCCATTCGGGCCACTCCGGTGGCGTCAGCGGCAAGTTTTCGTCGAGCATGGTGTTGAGCACGTCCACGAAGGGGACGTCGGCAATGATGCCGAGGAAGAGATCGGGTGCCATGTTGGCGATGACGCCCATCAGCATGCCGCCGGCCGAGCCGCCATTGGCAATGATGCGGCCGCGGCGCGTATAGCCCTGCTGGGCCAAATACTCACCGGCGGCAATGAAGTCGGTAAAGGTGTTGACCTTTTTGGTGTGCTTGCCACCGGTGTACCAGCGGTAGCCCTTGTCCTTGCCGCCGCGGATGTGGGCGATGGCAAACACGAAGCCGCGATCCACCAAGGACAGGCGGCTGGTGGAGAAGGCCGCCGAAATGGTGATGCCGTAGGCGCCGTAGCCGTAGAGGAACAGGGGCGCGGAGCCGTCGAGCGCGGTACCCTTCTTGTATAGCAGCGAAATCGGCACGCTCTCGCCGTCGGGTGCCGGCGCATAGAGCCGGCGGGTCACATAGTCGGCGGCATTGTGACCGCTCGGAACTTCCTGGGTCTTGCGCAGGAGGCGCGCGCGCGTCTCCATGTCGTAGTCGAACACCTGCGCCGGGGTCGTCATCGAGGAGTAGGTGAAACGGAGCGTGCTGGTGTCGAACTCGTAAAGCCCCGACATGCTCAGCGCGTAGGCTTCCTCGTCGAAGGTGATGGTGTGCTCCCGGTCGTCCTGGAAACGGCGCACGACGATGCGCGGCAAACCGTCTTCGCGCTCGAGCCGGGCCAGGTGATCCTGGAAGGCGATGGTTTCGAGAATGAGGCGCCCGGGCTTATGGGCCAAGATCTCTCGCCAATTGGCGGGCTCGGGCGCCGACAGCGGCGTCTCACAAATGCGGAAATCCTCCGCGCCGCCGGAATTGGTGGTGATGATCAGTCGGTCGCCGTGGTGTTCGACGCTGTATTCATGCCCGTACTGACGCGGTGCCACGAGCCGGGCTGGGCTTTCCGGCCGATCGGCATCGATCAGGTAGGCTTCGTTGGTCTGGTGATCATGGGCGTCGATGATAATAAAGCGTCCCGACTGGGTTTGACCCACCCCAACGTAAAAGCCGTGATCCTTCTCCTCGTAGATCAGCACATCGGCGCTGGCGGGGGTGCCGATGCGGTGCCGGTAGACGTAGAGGGGGCGCTGATTGGCATCGAGCCGAACATAAAACAGGGTCTTGCCGTCGCGGGCCCACACCACGGCGCTGCGGGTGTCGACAATGGTGTCGGCAAGGTCCACCCCGGTCGCCAGATCGCGCACCTTGATGGTGAAGAGCTCGGAGCCCTTTTCGTCGACGCCATAGGCGAGCAGCTTGTGGTCGTGGCTATGGGCGATACTCCCGAGCTGCCAATAGGCATGGCCCGCCGCTTCGCGGTTGCCGTCGAGCAGCACGGTCTCGGGTCCGCCCCCGCGCGGACGCCGGCACACCCGGGGGTACTGGCCACCGGTCACATAGCTCGTGAAATATTCAAAGGCGCCATCCGGCGCCGGCACCGAGCTGTCGTCCTCCTTGATGCGCGCCTTCATTTCGGCAAACAGCGCGTCCTGCAAGGCCAGCGTGTCGTCGAGCGCCGCCTGCGTAAAGGCATTCTCCGCCTCCAGGTAGCTGCGGATCTCGGGCGCCAACAGCGCCGGATCGCGCATCACCTCTTGCCAGTTGTCGGCGCGCAGCCAGGCGTATTCGTCAACCAGCTCGAGCTGGTGGCGGACCGAGAAGACGGGACGGCGCTGGGCGAGGGGCGGCGCCAGACGGGAGAGAGGTCGGTTGAGGCCGTGCATTGGGGCACCTGTTAAAGAGGACGCGGGCGGGCGGGGCCCCGCCGGTGCCTGCCAGCGCGTGGCGGGCGGCCCGGGCGGGGCGCGAGGACGGATCGCGTCAGGTTTCCGTCGGCTTGAACTTGAGGGCGGCGCCGTTGATGCAGTAGCGCAAACCGGTGGTGTCGCGCGGCCCGTCCGGGAAGACGTGCCCGAGGTGGGCTTCGCAGCGCGCGCAGCGAACCTCGGTGCGGTTCATTAAGTGGGAGCGATCCTCGTGCTGGCTCACCAGCTCGGCGCTGGCGGGCTTGTCGAAGCTCGGCCAACCGGAGCCCGATTCGTATTTGGCGGTCGAAGCAAACAGCGGCGCCTCGCAGCACACACAGGTGAAGGTGCCTGGGCGCTTCTCCCTGTTGAGGGGCGAAGTGCCGGCACGCTCGGTGCCGTGCTGGCGGGTGACGTAGTATTGCTCAGAGGAGAGCACGCTGCGCCATTCGGCGTCGGTCTTGACGACCTTGTCGGCAGCGTCGGGGGCGTCTTTGGTCATGGGGTTTCGAGGCCTGGCGTTTGTTGAGGGCGGCCCTATCAGAACCGCTGGCGCCCATTATGGCGGCCGGGGGCGCCGGGTTCGAGAGCAGCCTTTTCAAGTCTTCGTGTCGGTGCAGGAGCGTTGTAGCAGCCCTTTCAACTCCGGTCGGCCGGAGTATTGGGCAAGCCATACGCGCAAACTGTCATGCACTTGCAACATTGGGGCGAAGCTGTGGCCTATATATAAGCTCGCAAGCGCTTAGATCAAGGCTCAGGTTGCTTGCGTAGTCGCGACTTATTTCTTTATGTTGCAGCATTATCATTGTAATGGCGCAGGCCATAATGTAAAAACGGCCACACGAAGTTTGCACGGCAACGGCTTGGATCAAGGTCGGAGGTTTCCGGGCCGGGTATTTTGCGCGAGCAACGGAGAGGATCAAATGGACGAGGGGAATAGAACCGACCTAGTGGGGCTCACCGCCGAGATCATCTCTGCCTATGTAAGCAACAACACGGTGGTTGCTACGGACCTACCAGGCATTATCCAAGATGTGCACGAAGCGCTCAGCAAGGCGTCACAGCGGCCAGGACCGGTCGAGCGGGAGGAGCCCCGTCCTGCCATTGCCGTCAAAAAATCGGTAACACCGGACTACATTATTTGCCTGGAGGACGGCAAAAAGTTCAAATCGCTGAAGCGGCACTTGCGCACCCACTACAACCTCTCGCCCGAAGAATACCGCGAAAAGTGGGCGCTCCCCCACGACTACCCGATGGTGGCGCCGAACTATGCGGCGGCCCGCTCGCAGCTCGCCAAGCAGATGGGGCTCGGCACCCGGCGCGACAAATAGGTCCACAGCGCGGGCAGGCGGTGGCCCACGCCCGCCAAGATCGCGCTCACAGCTTGTCGCTTTGGCATCCTTGACGGGGTGCGGGGGCGCTGACGAGAACGCCTTTGGGGGCGCGAGGCTTGGAGCGAGGGCTTGCGGCTGCAGGCTTGAGGCTTCAGGCCGACTGCAGGGCCGCGGCATCGCTGCGAATGCGCTCCACCATGGAAAAGAAGCCGTTCGAGCGTTGCTGCGTCAGGTGCTCGCCCAGGCCCAGCTCGCCAAAGAGCGCTCGCGCATCCGTGCGCAAGATTTCCTCGGGCGTGCGGTCCTGATAGAGCGCAAACAGGATGGCGATCAGGCCGCGCACGATATGGGCATCGCTATCGCCCTGGAGGGCGAGCACGGGGGCCTTGCCCGGCGCGGTGGCGAGGGCCTGGCTCGCCAGCCAAACCTGACTGGCGCAGCCCCGCACCTTGTTGGCGTCCGTGCGCAGGGCCTCGGGCAGGACGGGCAGGGAACGCCCAAGCTCGATGACGTAGCGGTAACGGTCCTCCCAGTCATCGAGGAGGGCAAAGTCCGAACGGATGGCATCAATCGACATGGCGGAACAAAAATCCTGGCGCCTCAAGCGCACGGCCCCGGCGGCGGAGCGTCCCGCTATGCATATGGTCTTGGGGCGCCAAGGCGCAAGCGATGGCGGCAAAAAGCCAAGCTCAGGCGCCGGCGCGCGGTGGCGGGGCGCGCCAGGTCGGGCCCAGGTCGTCGCGGCTGAGCGTATTGCGTGATGCCGGGCTCGAGCGCGGCTCGGCCGCCGTCCCCCCGCTTCGCGGCGCGGCGGTCGGGGCCAGCCCATCGTTGCGTTGGCCGCGCGAGGTGATGAGATCGGCGGCGACGCGGGCGCCGAACTCGGCCTTCTTCAGGAATGTGGACCAGAATTCCGCCCCCGCTGCGCAGGCCTTGCCGTTGCGCTCGCAGAAGGTGGCGATGCGCTCCACCGCCGCCTGGGTGGTTTCGTAGAGCCTGGCCTGTTGGTTCTCCTCCGTCGGCAACAGCACGACGGCAAGACCAAGCCAGAATAGCATCCTGAACAGAAACATGATGCGTTGCCTCGGCTTTCAGCACCGCTGCCGGCGCAATGTGTCGCTCAATTAGCAGACAAAGGTATCGCTCCGGCAAAGCCGGCCTTGGCAATCGGCGACAAAATTATCGCGAATTTTATGGACTTTGCTGGCACGCGAGGGGCCCCGCGTGCGGGACGTTAAGCGTTCGTTAGCAAACGGCCCTGAAAATTGTGCCTTGGCAAGCGCGGCTTGCTCTTGTTGAGGGGTACGGCTGATGACGCCACGGCGCACGCGCCAAGCGCTCTGCGTGTTTCTCGTGCTGGCGGTTGCGGTTTTCTACAACGCGCTGTTTCGACAGGTGCGGGCAACGCTGGGCGCCAGTATCGCTGCCGCGCCCGCGGTGGCGCCGGTGCTGCCCGCGCAATCCCAGCCCAAGCCGGCGAGCGTCGCGGCCGAACCTGCCGCCGCCGGCAAGGACGCAGCAGACAAACGCGCCGTGCGCGCTCAGCGCGTCAATCCCGCCCCGCAGCAGGCGTGGGCCACCACCGACAGCACCGGCACCGCCGGGCCGCAAAGGTCCGAGAGCGCGAGCCCCGACACCATCCGCGCCATTCAGCGCGAGTTGCGCCAGAGGGGCTACGGCAACTTGGCGAGCGATGGCACGCTGCGCCCGCAAACCCGGGCGGCGATCATGGCCTATGAGTACGACAACGGCCTGGTGCTGACCGGGCGGGGAAGCGAGGGCTTGCTCACCCGCATTCTGTTCGGCGGCAGCCCCGGCACGGAACCGGTGGGAACGGTTGGCTCGGCCGAGGCGGCCGAGTTGGTGCGCTTTGTGCAGCAATCCCTCGCCGCGCTCGGCTATCAGCCGGGACCCCTGGACGGCCAGCTCAGGCCCGAGACCGTTCGCGCCATTCGCGAATTCGAGATGGACAAGGGACTGGTGCCGAAGGGTCGGGTCAGCGCCGAGCTCCTGGCCCAGCTGGCCGCGCCCGCCTCCGCCAAGCTATCGCGCCGCTGAACGTCGCTTGCCGGCTTGGGCTGTGGCCAAACCGGCCCTATGTTTGAGCGCCATGCGCCTCAAATCCGAACTGTGGGTCAAGGCCTACCTGCGCCGCTGCGCCACGGCGGGTGCCCCGGCCCTGCTCGAGCGTCGCGGCGATGCCGATGCGGGTGCCATTTACATCAAGGTCAGCCGGCTCGACGGCAGCGCCGGCCTGTTCGGGCCGGCGCCGGCGAGCCTCGGCGCCACCGATTTGGAGCGACGCTGGCAGCCCTGCCTTGCCAGCCTGCCCGCGCCAGAGGCCGAGGCCGATCACTACCTGGCGCAGCAGGTGGCCTTCGATCCCGACCTTTGGATCATCGTGGTCGAGGACCGGCAGGGCCGCCATTTCCTAGATGATTGGTTGGCCCCGGTTTGAGCCGGCGGCGGCCTTTGTCGCCCGCGCAAGGATTAACGATCCATTAACGTGTGTGGCCGTCAAATGGTGCGATTCGTCGCGATCGCTCGTGTCGCGCGATAGGGGCACCCGCGGCCGGCAACGTTCGGCGGCGGTTAGGGGGACAGACTAGCCATGATCATCGACTTTCGCGCGCATGCCTTGCGTTTGGAGCCGCGCCTTGAGGCCAGCACAACCGGGGCGGAAATCATTATTTTTCCAGGCGTGCGGCGCGAGCGCCAGGGCGAGCCGACAAAGCCGCGCCGCAAGGATAAGGCGCGCCCAAAGCGCGACCGCCTCGAATTGCCGGATTGAGCGCCACAGCTTGGCGCCCGGCCGCCGTTGCCGCGTTTAAGGCTTGGCGCCGACGCTGCACTTGGCCCGCGCCAGAGCGGTCTCCGCTTCCCCTTTCCAGGCCAGCCCCTTGAGGGGCGCGCGAATGATGATCAAGCCCTCCTCGCTGGGG
>DASTMQ010000173.1:0-13010 GCA_035714005.1 Hyphomicrobiaceae bacterium | reverse complement strand
GGTACTTCATGTTGTCGCGCAGATAGTCGAAGCCAAGTTCGTTGTTGGTGCCGTAGGTTACATCGCAGGCGTACTGCGTGCGCCTCTGCTCATCGTCGAGTTCGTGTACGATGCAGCCGACGCTCAGTCCAAGAAACCTGTAGATGGCGCCCATCCACTCGGCGTCGCGCTTGGCGAGATAGTCGTTGACTGTGACGACATGGACACCGCGTCCGGTGAGGGCGTTGAGATAGACCGGAAGGGTCGCAACCAGCGTCTTGCCTTCGCCGGTCTTCATCTCGGAGATCTTGCCCTGGTGCAGCACCATGCCGCCGATCAACTGCACATCGAAATGGCGCTGACCCAAGGTTCGCTTCGCCGCTTCGCGTACGGTCGCAAACGCCGGTACCAGCAACTCATCGAGCGGGGTGCCATCGGCCAATTGCTTGCGCAAGACGTCCGTTCGGGCCCTGAGCTCGGCATCGGAGAGCCGCACCATTTCCGGTTCGAGGGCGTTGATGGCCGCAACCCTGGGTCGGTAGGATTTGACTTTGCGGTCATTGGAGCTGCCGAACACTTTGGCAGCTAAAGTGCCGATGGACAGCATGCAAAAGGTTCCTCACTTCACGCGCCGGGTCGCGGCAGCCCTCCGAACCCTCGCCGTGCCAATAGCACAAGTTGGCCGCCACTGTAGAAGCCGGACCTGCGCCGGGCTTCGCGAGCGTTATCTCACTGCAGGGAAAGCCTGAACCCGCGCGAAGAAGCGCCTGCGAATAGCCGGTCCCGCCGGGCCTATTCCAGATAAGGAGCCCCAATACCCTTGTCAACGAAGGGATAGCAGCCGCCCGCGCCACACTTTACCCATGACGCAAACGTAACTTTGCCCTGGGCGAGGGCTCGGTTATGGATCGGCGGGCTTTTGGCGAGGAAAATCCTAGCACAATTCGAGGACCATCACGTGACTGTGACACATCGCTGGACGGCGGCATGCGCCGTTGCCCTGATCGCTTTCGGTGGACTGGCGGTGCGGGCACAGGACGGTGTCGTCGCCAAAGTGGACGGCAAGACCATCACCGAGGCCGACATGCGGCTTGCCGAAACCGAGATTGGCAGCGATCTCGGTAGCCTGCCGGACGGTACAAAGCGCCGTGTGCTCCTGGAATTCCTGATCGAGAACCAGCTCTTTGCCGATGCCGCCGAGAAACAGAAGCTGAGCGCTGGATCGAGCTTCGATGAGCGCATGCAGTATTGGCGCCGGCGGGCGCTGCGCGACGTCTATTTTGACAAGAGCGTCAAGGACACGGTCTCCGATGCGGAGACCAAAAAATATTACGACCAGCAGGTCGGCGCCTTGAAACCCGAGGATGAGGTGCGCGCACGTCACATATTGGTTGAGAGCAAGGACAAAGCCCGCGAACTCTTCGAAAAAATCCTGCACGGCGGCGACTTTGCCGCCCTTGCCCGGGAGCATTCCAAGGACCCCGGGTCGAAAGACCAAGGCGGCGAACTCGGCTTTTTCTCGCGCGGGCAGATGGTGCCGCAGTTCGAGGAGGCGGCCTTCAAACTCAAGCCCGGCGAGGTCGGAGAGCCCTTCGAGACCCAGTTCGGCTGGCATATTGTTAAGCTCGATGAGCGGCGGCAGCGTAGTGCGCCCGCCTTCGAGGATGTCAAGGATCGGGTGCGGGCCTCCATGATCCATAAGAAGGCGCAACAGCTCGCCGGCGAATTGCGCGGCAAGGCCCAGATCGAGTACATCGATCCAGACATTAAGAAGTCGGTCGAAAGCGATCGGATGCCGTCCCCGCCAAAGCAGTAGCGGCAGGCCGATCGCCCGCCGTCGGGAGGGATCATGGCCAAGCTCGCAGCCAAGCCGTCGCCATTTGCGCCCACGCGCCTGCCCGTGCTCCCCCGACTGGATGGGGCGCGTCTGGCCGCTTGTGAGGCGGGTATCCGCTACCAGGGCCGCACCGACTTGATGGTTGCGGTGATGGACCCGGGCACGGCCGCGGCCGGGGTGCTGACCCGCTCCAAGACCTGCTCGGCCCCGGTGCTATGGTGCCGCGATAATCTTGAGCACGGCCGTGCCCGTGCGCTGGTTGTCAATTCCGGCAATGCCAACGCCTTTACGGGAAAAAAGGGCAGCGAGGCGACACGCCTCACCGCGCAGGCCATGGCCGAGGCGGTCGGCTGCGCCCCTCACGAAGTCTATGTGGCCTCAACGGGGGTGATTGGTGAACCGCTCGATGCCGCCAAATTCGCGCATCTCTTGGACGGTCTCGTCCAACAGGCCGCCGCCGACGCCTTCGAAACCGGCGCGCGGGCGATCATGACCACCGACACCTATCCCAAGCTCGCGACCCGGTCGGCCGAAATTGGGGGTGTGCCGGTTCACATCAACGGTTTCTGCAAGGGTGCAGGCATGATCGCGCCCGACATGGCGACGATGCTCTGCTTCGTTTTCACCGACGCCGCTCTCCCGCCGGCGGTGCTGCAAACTCTGCTCGCAACGCACGTGCGCACGACCTTCAACTGCATGACGATCGATGGAGATACCTCCACCAGCGACACCTGCCTTCTGTTTGCGACCGGGGCGGCAGCAAAGCGCGGCCAGCCGGCTGTGGCGAGCATGCAGGACCCCCAACTCGCCACATTCGACGCTGCTTTGCACGCGTTGCTTCGCGATCTTGCCATTCAGGTCGCCAAGGATGGCGAGGGTCTTTCCAAGTTCGTGACGGTCGAAATCGGCGGGGCAGAAAGCTGGGAAGCCGCCCGCCGGATCGGGTTGGCGTGCGCCAATTCGCCCATTCTAAAGGCCGCTATTTTTGGCGAGGATCCCAATTGGGGCCGCGTCGTGATGGCGATCGGCAAATCCGGGGAGGCGGCGGACCGCGACAAGCTCTCGATCTGGTTCGGCCCGCACGAGGTTGCCCGCAACGGCCAGCGCGCACCCGATTATGTCGAGCGCGCGGTCGCCGACTACATGCAAGGCCGCGAGATTGTAATCCGGGCTGACGTCGGGGTCGGCTCCGGCGAGGCCACCGTGTGGACCTGCGATCTGACGCACGATTACATTTCCATCAACGCCGATTACCGCAGCTAAGCTCACCATCGGCCACCCCCGCTCGCTGCTCTAAGCCGCTTTGGCCGCGCTGAGCTAACGGGCGGCCAACGCCTCGGATCGCGCCTTGCCATGTTTTGCCAATCCTTAACCCCCCTTTCTGCCGAAGTGTTAACGTCTCCCCCTTAGGCTGGAACACAAGCATGGGCTTGGACATTCTGCTTGTCGTTGCCTGCGCGCTGATCGACGCCGACGGGCGTGTGCTGCTGGCCAAGCGTCCTCCGGGACGGCCGCTCGCGGGACTCTGGGAGTTTCCGGGTGGCAAGGTTGAGCCGGGCGAGACACCCGATGCGGCCCTCGTCCGCGAGCTCGAAGAAGAGCTCGCGATCAGGGTCACGCCGAAGTGCCTCGCGCCGTTCACCTTCGCCAGCCACAGTTATGAGGCGTTCCATCTGCTGATGCCTCTTTACTTGTGTCGCAAGTGGGAGGGGACGGTGACGGCGCGACAGGGACAGGAGCTTGCCTGGGTTCGTGCGAAGCGCCTTGGTGACTATGCAATGCCGCCGGCGGATGAGCCATTGAAGGCGATGCTTCGGGATCTGCTGTGAGCGGCGGCGGCACCGAGCGGCGATTGGGAGAGGCAGGGGCCATGATGATCCGTATTGGCTGGCGGCAGAGCCACGGCGCCTTCGGCCGCCTCCTGCGCGACTGCGGCGGGGCGACATCGGTCGAGTACGGCCTCATTGCCGTGCTGGTCGCCGTCGGTATGCTCGCCGGGCTGAAGGCGCTCGGTGCCGGCAACGGCAGCAGCTGGAGCAGCACCAGCAACAAGATCACCAACGCGATGCAGGACCGCGCGCCCTAACTCTCATCCGCAGGTGGGCGGAGCGTCCGTTCCACCGTTCCCAGCGCCTCGGCAAGCCGCGCCGTGGCCGATCCCGGTCGCAGCGGCTGCTGCTGACTTTCGTGTGGCGCCCAGCCCGTTAGTGTGACGACCTCAAAGGTGGCCGGGACGCGTCCGTTCGGCAAGCCGAAGCGGTCGGCATAATGCTCAGCGGCACGCAGTAGCGTGGTTCGCCGGAGGGGGCGACGGCGTCGCGCCTGCAGGGCATTGCCGGCGCCCGCGGCCTTAAGCTCCCGCATCAGCGCCAGCGCGTCGGGATAGGTGACGGTCACGGTCTGGGCGTCGACAACCGGCAGCGCGAATCCAGCGCGCAGCAGGAGGGCACCCAATTCCCTAACATCTGCGAAAGGAGCCACTCGAGGACTGGCGCCGCCCTCCACCTCCTCTTCGGCAAGAAAGAACGCGGTGCGCAACTCGTGCAGGGTAGCACCACCGAGCACCGCCGCGAGCAACAGCCCGTCCGGCTTTAGGGCGTGGCGGATCTGCACCAGCGTGCCCGGGAGGTCGTTGACGAGTTGTAGCACCAGCGCTGATACGACAAGATCGAGGGCCTGGCTGCGGAAGGGCAGCGCCTCCTCGTCGGCTTGCACCCGCAGGCCGCTGCATTGCCACAGGAGCCCCCGAGCCACCTCCATCTGGATAACGACCTCGACGCCGGGGAGCGACTGCAGCCGGGCGCCGAGCAGCCCGTGATGGGCGCCCAGATTGAGGGCAATGGGGAACCGGCGCCGCACCATCGTTAGCCGCTCGATCAGATCCTCCGCTGCCCGTGCGATCAGAAAATCGTGGCCACTGGCCGCTGGCGCGGCCCGATGCCGGCGCTGGCGCAGCAAAGCACGGTCAAAAATGAGAGGCTCGTCGCCCATGACGCCAAGCTAGTTGGCGCCAGCCGCCGGTTCAATGCGCTCAAAGTGCGGGGGTACGCAAGCAAGTGCCAAGCTGGATGCCGACGCCTCCCTCCGCCCGGCCCAAGCTCAAGCCATGCGCTCGACCGCGCCGCCGGCGTGCCAAGCAAAATAGAGCAAGGCTGGGCGACTTTAGGGGCTTCGACCGACGGGGGCCCGAGGTTTTGAGGTTACCGGTCGGGCGAGCCGCCTGATCGCAAGACTTTGCGTGCAGCTGCCCAGGCTTTACACTAGCCTCAGCAACGGCCGGAGAACGCTTGTTCGATGTCGAGACCAGCAACCGCCACAGTCCGCGTGGGCTTGGTGCAGATGTGCACCGGACGCGACGTGGAGCGGAATTTGCGCCAGGCGAGCGAGCTCGTGCGGGAGGCGGTCGGACGGGGGGCTCACTACGTCCAGACCCCCGAGGTCACCAGCCTGATGGAGATGGAGCGCGCCCGCCTATTTGCCGCCGTGCAGCCCGAAGCAGGCAACCGCGCGGTCGGCGTGTTCAGCGACTTGGCGCTCGAGCTCAAGGTTTGGCTGCATATCGGTTCAATGCCGATCCTGCTTGCTGACGACAAGATTGCCAACCGCTCCTTCCTGTTTGCGCCAAACGGGACCATTGTCGCACGCTTCGACAAGATTCACATGTTCGACGTGGCCCTTCCCAACGGGGAGACCTATCGCGAGTCCAAGAACTATCAAGCTGGCCGTCAGGGTGTGCTGGCCCAGCTCCCCTGGGGGGTGTTGGGGCTGACGGTTTGCTACGACCTGCGCTTTCCTCAGCTCTATCGCGCACTGGCTCAGGCGGGTGCCGATTTTTTTGCCATTCCATCCGCCTTTACCCGACCCACCGGCGAGGCGCATTGGAGCGTGCTCATGCGCGCCCGAGCCATCGAAAATGGCTGCTTTGTTTTGGCCGCAGCCCAGGCCGGCAAGCACGAAAGCGGCCGCGAAACCTATGGACACAGCCTGATCGTTTCGCCCTGGGGCGAAATCGTTGCCGAAGGCGGCGTTCATACTTCTGTCATTGTTGCTGATCTTAACTGTGCCGAGGTAACTGAGGCGCGCCGGCGCATCCCCTCGCTCCAGCATGACCGCCCGTTTCAGGTTGCCACCCTAGCGCTGGCGGAGACGAAGCAAAGCTCATGATCCGCTATCGCCTCAAATGCAAGAAGGGCCACGAATTCGACGCGTGGTTTGCCAGTAGTGCCGCGTACGAGCGGCAGGCCAAGGGCAAGCAACTGTCGTGTGCCAAATGTGGGAGCACGCAGGTTTCCAAGGCGCTGATGGCGCCGAAGCTGACAAAGCGGTCCAGCGCCAAGGAGGCGGTGGTAAAGGAAGCGGCCCGATCCCGGGAGGCAAGCAAACCCGAGACACATCGCCTCGCCGCCCACGGCGAACTAATGGCCGCCATGCGCAAGCTGAGGGTGGAGATTGAGGCCAAATCGGAATACGTGGGCCCCCGCTTTCCCGACGAGGCGCGCAAGATCCACTACGAAGAGGCACCCGCGCGGGGCATCCACGGCGAGGCAACGGCCGATGAGGCCGAGGCTCTAAGCGAGGAAGGCATCGAGTTTTTTCCGCTCCCGATCCTGCCAGAGGACCACAATTGAGGCCGCGCCGGTCGCCGCTAGCGCCGCGGCTGCTCGGTGGCCTTTTGTGCGTGGCGCTGGCGTTGCTGGCGAGCTCCGACGCCCAGGCACAGGCCGATCCTTGGCAAGCGCTCCGGCAGCCTGGCCACGCCGCTTTCATGCGGCACGCGGATGCTCCGGGCGGCGCCGGTGACCCGGCGGCCTTTCGGCTCGATGACTGCGCAACCCAACGTAATCTGAGCCAAGAAGGTCGTGCCCAGGCGCGCCGCACCGCTGCCGCGCTTGCGCGCAACCAGGTGGTGTTCGATCAGGTCCTGACCAGCCCCTGGTGTCGATGCCGTGAGACGGCACGCCTCGTCACCGACAAAATGGCAGAAGACTTCGATGCCCTGAGCAACCTCGTCGGTCGCCAGGAGCATAGGGTGTCCCAGGTTGCAGCCATCAAATCCTACCTGGGCAAATTGGACCCCGCCGCACGGGTGTTGTTTGTGACGCACGGAATTCTCATCTCAGCTTTGCTAGGCATCAATCCGGCGCAAGGAGAGATCGTGGTTGTGCGCATCGCTGCCGGGGGTGAGCCCGCCGTTGTCGGCCGCTTGCTGGTCGATTAGCGCTCGCCAGGTCGGCTGGTGGTCTCGGAGGCATTCATGTGTCGAAACATTAAGACCCTGCATAACTTCAAACCACCCGCCTCGGACGAGGAGATCAGGGCCGCCTCGCTTCAGTTCGTGCGCAAGCTGTCCGGTTTCACGCGCCCGTCCGAGGCGAACGAGCAGGCGTTCAATGATGCCGTGGAGCAGGTTACGCAAGCGGCGCATCGACTGTTGCATTCGCTCATCACGCATGCACCGCCGCGTGACCGCGACATCGAAGCCGCCAAGGCGCGGGTGAGGAGTCAACGGCGTTTTGGTGCACGAGAGCGAGTGCCAAGCGAAGTCTCCGCAAAAAAATAGCCCCGCACCAGGCGAGGCCGAGACAGGTCGTTCCGGTTGCCCGCGTTAGATGGCTTGCTTCAGGTCCTTGGCTGCCCGGAAAGCGATCTTCTTGCTGGCCTTGATTTTGATGGTTTCGCCGGTCGCAGGGTTACGCCCCATGCGTGCCGGCCGCTTGCGGACCTGCAGGATCCCGAGGCCGTTCAAGCGAATGCGTTTGCCCTTTTTCAGGTGCTTGGCGATGTCCTCGACCATGTGCACCAGCATGGCATTGACCTCGGCCTTCTTGACCGCATGGGCTTCCGAAAGAGCCGTAGCGAGGTGTCGGAGCGTGACCGTTTCCACTTTGGCTTTTGCCTTGCCCGGGGCGATCCGGGGGATGCTCAATTCGATGCGCTTCATGTGCTGCCCTCTGTTTATCTGCGATCCGATAACCACAAAAATCTTGTGATTCCCGAGCGATATGTGTATTCGCGCAGTTTGGGTATCAAATCCTTAACCAGCCTCCAGCAAACGCGAAATGCGTGGTCGATTTGCCACGGCCTCTGCAAGTCACGCGGCGTCGGCCATGTCGGATCTAGGCCGGCCGGCGCGGCCTGCCCGATGCTTTGGAACGTGAGCTGGAGAAGGAGACGAAAATGGCATTGACCAGGAAGGAGGCCAGCATGCTGCACAGGGCCATGATCACGTAATGGTGGCCAGAGAAGCCCTGACGCGCGGCATTGGTGAGCTTGCGTGCCCCGGGCAGACTATCACCCGCGGCGCTCAGCGCATCGAGCGAGCCCTGCCAGATCCAGTCGGCAAATCGCAACAGCTCGGCATAGACGGCAGGCATCAGGGCGTTGAAGGTGAACAGGACGACCGCCAACACGACGGTGGCAGGGATGCTGACGAGGGCAATTACAATCCGCTGGACTGCCGTCCGTGTCCCTCCTAGCAGCCGATTGAACGGAATACCGACGACGATCGTTGCAACAATGATGGCCGGAATCGAGAGGACCACATGTGTCATGTTTACGCGTTCGCGCAGGTGGTTGATTGCGACCTGTCCCCAGTGGCTACCCGAGGCAAGCTCGTCGAAAGCCGAGACGATCTGGCGGCCGAGGTTGAAGGCGGAGGTTATGACCGGCTCCAGTTCGCGATCGTAAACCACGCTCAAGATCATGATGCCAAGCATTAAGGCGTAGCTCGTGGTGCCGATCCCGACGGACACGACAACTCGGCGAAGCCATGCAAGTGCGGCCATTAGCATCCCCCGGCAAAGTCAACACCTCACCCGCGGTTCTTAGCGCTAACCATTAATCGAGGCATCAATCCATTCCACAAGGGCCTTGTGCGTGCCTGTGCTAGAGAAAGTGCGATCGTGGGTTGGCGGGGTTAGAGCGCCTGTGAGGGGTTTCAATCCATGCTAACTGTGTTGATCGCAGGCGGCAGTGGTTATGTCGGCAGCCATGCCGTTTATGGCTTCCTCGATGCCGGTTACAAGGTCGTGGTCGTTGATGACCTCTCGACGGGCGTTCGGGAGAATTTGGCACCTGCGGCCCAGCTCTACCAAGGCGACATTGCTGATCGCGACCTTTTGGACACAGTTCTTCGACAGCACACGATCGACGGTGTCCTACATTTTGCGGGCTCTGCGGTTGTGCCGGAGTCGGTTGCGGATCCGGCGAGGTATTATCGCAACAATGCCTTTCGCAGCCTGGACCTGATCGATTTTCTGGTCGCGCGAGGGATCAAGCGGTTTCTGTTTTCCTCCTCGGCGGCGGTTTATGGCATTCCAACCGGCGGCGCGCCGGTGTCGGAAGCCTCACTCCTCAATCCCGTCAATCCCTATGGATGGTCGAAACTATTCGTAGAGCGCATGGTTCGAGACATATCGGCAGCTTCGGGCCTCAACTATGGCATCTTGCGTTATTTCAACGTCGCGGGGTCCGACCCCCAGGGGCGGACGGGGCAGAGCACGCCAAACGCGACGCACCTTGTCAAAGTTGCGTGCGAGGTCGCCGTTGGCAAACGCGATGGCATGCGGATTTATGGCACGGACTACGACACGCCGGACGGGACCTGTGTGCGCGATTTTATCCACGTGACAGACTTGGCGCACGCGCACGTCGCCACCTACGATTTTTTATGCCGGTCCGGCCGCAACGCTTGCTTCAACTGCGGTAACGGCATGGGCCATTCGGTTTTGGAGGTGATTGGCGCCGTTGAGCAGGCCCATGGACGAAAATTGCCTGTTGCGGCGGCCGAGCGACGGCCGGGCGACCCTTCGGCCCTCATTGCCGATGCGTCGGCCATTCGCAAGACGCTCGGCTGGCGCGCCCTTTATGGTCTCGACGATATCATTCGCACGGCACTGGCCTGGGAGCGTCGCGAGCAACGCGACGTGATGCAGGTCTCCTAGCGGTCGCCTAGCCATTTCGGGCGTTCTCGCGCCGCGGTTGCCCGTAACCCTGCCGGACCGGCATCGCTACCATGCCCCCAATGCGCCTGCCGCCTATTGGCTCGCCAACGCCTGCAGCAGGTCGCGCACCTGCGCTGGAAGCTGGTCCGCATTCGGACCATTGAGGGTTTGTTGAATACTGGCCTTAACTTCCGGTGGTATTGGTTCTGGGGAACTCGTCACGCTAGTGGGGGCCGCGGAATTGGATGGATCGGAGAATACCGATAACCAATCCCACGAAATCGATGGGCGTTGCCAGCTCCCGCCTACCCGCAGGGGCACCGCAAGATGCTGGGGTGGGGGAAAGGCCTTGAGGCGGACCCTTTGATCGAGGGTCTGCGAGGGCAGGGTGATGGTCCCATTCGAGGTGATCTCGATTTCGGGTCCAGTCAGCGACAAATCGCTGAGCGTTCGCACCACGCCATCCTTGATGCCGTAATTGCCAAAGATCTTGTCGAAGCTTGTTCGCTGTTGGGGATCATAGGACCAACTTCGCCACCACTCGAGGAGCGCCCGCCGTAGGTTGAAGCCGATGAGCCGGCCCTTCTCAATCGTGACGTCGACTTTACCATCGAGCGTTTTCAGGACCTCCTGTGCATTGCGACCCTCGCCGGCAACCACGAGATCCAGCTTGGCGGCCCCACTCAGAAATGCATTGTCGACGATCTGTGCCAAAACTTTTTCGGCCGGGACGTCGCTGGCGCTGAGGCTGAGCGCTACCTTGGCAGGCTTGGTGCTCGCATCGACGTCTACCCGGCCGGTGGCGCGGCCTTTGTCGATGCCGATCTGCTTGAGGGTATACGTGAGCCTGCCGTCGTGGAGAAGGACATCGGCGCGCGCATCCTGCATCTGCACGGTCCCGTGCGTCACGAGGTCTGCGGCCGTCGTCAGGTTGAGGTCCACGGCCGTTAGGGCCTCGAGGTCGAGTGTCTCCACACTCCAGGAACTGCGATCGGGCCGCGTCACCGATGAAGTCGCGAGCGCGTTCAGTGCCACGCCTGGCGAGGCATTGAGCGCCGCAAGCTGGGCAACAAGGGCTTGCCACGCCGAGGGGATGTTGGTGCCATCAACGCCGCGTGCTTGGACGGCGAGCGCCGGGATTTTGGGTGTTTCGCCCAGAAGCTTCTGTAGATCGAGCCGCCGCCAGCTGATGTTGCCGGTTACCTGTGGTCGCAGCTCGCCAAAGCGAATCTGTGTATCCCAGGTGCTTTCGCCGGCGTCCATCTTTAATGACGCCTTCGCGAGCGCGATCTGATCGACGCTTGCGACCATGGACCCCTCGAAACTCGCGGGTCCCTTTAGCGCATATGCCCCGGGATCGGCATCGAGCCAGAGCGCCAGATCGCGCACCGAATTGGTGCTGGCGACCAAACTCCCTTTAACATTAGGGGTATCCTTTGGCGAAAGCTCGCCCTTCAATTCGAGTGCGAGGTTCTTCATTTCGACCTTGACCGTCAGCGGCGAGGCTTCGCCGCGGGCATAGGCGCGCGCGTCCGCAAGCATCGAGCTAAATGTCACCCGGTCGTCACGCCATCTGAAGCTACCGCTACCCTTAGTCGCGCCGTTGCCCGCCGTGTCAGCGAAAGTCGCCGAGGCCTGATCGATGCGCCAACTCGGATTGGGTTGCCTGACAAGATAATTGACTGAGCCGTCCGTGATCGTGATTTGGCGGAAAACGATCGCATCGGCCTGCAACCCGATGCCGCCGGATGGACCTTGCGACACGCGGTCAAGAAGTGAGCGATCCTCGGGACGAATGGTGAGCGTGGGGCGAACGATTTCGAGCTTTGCGATCTCTGTCCTGCCACTGAGCAGCGGAAGTGGATCAATCTCCCCGGCAATACGCTCAGCGCGCACAAGCTCGGGACCCGCGGCATCCGGCGGGCCCGCAAGCGTGACGTCCTCCAGAACGAGGCTTGGCTTGGGATAGAAGGCAAGCTTGACGGCGCCCATTATCTTAAGCTCTCGGCCGGTGGCTTCCTCGACCAGGCGCGTGAGCTGTTCGCGCACCAAGGCGATCGGGGGAGCCACGATGAGCGCCGCAAGCCCGAGCACCAGCGTGAGAAAGAGGCCGAAGGGGATTAGAAATAGCGGCCGTCGCCACAGGCTGCGGCGTGGCTTGTCTTGTGCTGCGGGCATTGGCAATCTCCCCCCAAAGTGCGCGACGGCTTGGGTTTGGCGTCGCGGCGGTGTCGGCAGTATAATCCGGTGGCCATGGTCTTGCCGCGCAATTGTGACGGCAGTGGCGCTGGCCCGAACGCGGTGGGCAAGCGCGCCCGGAGGTATTGGGACCGCGGCCGAGGGAGTTGAACAATGACGTCAAATGCCCATCAGAGCACGGGCCGCCTTTTGGCGCTGGCCGCGGGCCTATGCCTGTTGTTACCCCAGCTGGGGCTCGGGCAGGAAAAAAGCATCCAGGTCGATTGGCAGAACCCTGAAATCGCGGCATTTGTTCGGGATCGGGCGGCCAATCCACCGCTGTCTGTCGGGCCCGGCTCGGCCGACGAGGTCAAGCTCGCCCGCTTAAAATTGCCCGTTCTCGCCTTCGATACGCCGCCGGCAACGGCCAGCAACGCGTTCTCGACCGGGGCCCGTCCACAGCTCGAACGCACGATCATTACCGATGAGGCGGAGCCGGTTTGGTATCAGATCGTCGACCGCTACGGCGACATGACCATTACGGTCGAGGCCGACCTGAGGGTACAGCACCAATTTCCGTCCAACTATCCCATCTACGGGCCAAGCAGCCAAGGCGCGGCGGTAGAACCGCAGGTTTCGGTGTTTGATGAACGCACCGAGGAGGGCATGGAGGGGGCGATTGCCGAATACACCGTCTATAAATTTGGCCAAGTGCCCTACAAGGTCACGATTGAATGCACCCAGCGCAACAAGGCGCAGTGCAAAGACATTGCCGTCATCAGCCGGGACAAGGATCTCCTGAAGCTAATCTCGGCGCGACCGCCCCAGTAAGCCGGGGCGCTGGTCTCGGCACGCGTGCTGGACAGGGGTACGCCGAGCCCCTATAACAGCGCCGCTTTGCGAGGCGCCCGTGATGTTCCTCGCGACGCCCAGGTAGCTCAGTTGGTAGAGCACGTGACTGAAAATCACGGTGTCGGTGGTTCGATTCCGCCCCTGGGCACCATTCAAAAAATACAATGAAATCATGGTATTACGAGGCTAAAAAGATGCCGACTGGTCCGATTGTGCGTCGA
>DASTMQ010000172.1:0-1654 GCA_035714005.1 Hyphomicrobiaceae bacterium | reverse complement strand
CTTGGCATTGCTCGCAGCCTTGGCCGATCGGCACGGAGCGCCCCTGGCTCAGGCTGCCAAGCTGCCCAGTCGCCTTTTCCTCCTGCAGACGCCGTGGGCTCCTGGGTTGCGCCTGGTCGGTGGACAGGCCGATCCCGGTCGAGGCCTGGCAGGGAGTGTGCCTCAGCCCCCCTTCAGCCTGGCGGGTAGCGCTGAGGCCCTCGAGGACGCGCTTGCCGCCTGTATCGGGGAAGCCGTCGAGCGACTATCACAAATCGGGCGCCCCGGAGATATCGTAATCGAGTGTGCGATTGAGGACATAGAGCCGCCGGTCAGTCCGGCGGTTGCAGCCGGGATCGCGGCGCTGCTCGCCAAGTCGCAGCGTCCGCGTGGCGCGCCGATCGCATGGGTCCGAGGACGCTCCCTGTCGGACGGCAGCGCGGTCAGCGTGCCGGCCGACTGGTGCCTGCGCAGGGTCGGTGCCCCGTACCTCGGCCTTCCCGGCGCTGCCATGAGCACGGGGTGTGCGGCGGGACCCAGCTTCGAAGCGGCGGCAAGCCGGGCGTTGCTCGAGCTGATAGAACGCGACGCGGCTAGTCTGTGGTGGATCGGTGGGCAACGGCCGCGGCCGCTCGCGGTCGACGGCCAGGCCATGAACGAGGGCGTGCGTCTGCTCGGCAGCCTTCGTCAAAATAGCCGTCGGCGCGCCAGCTGGCTTCTCGACATTACCAGCGATTTTGAGGTCCCGTGCGTCGCCGCGGTATCCGTCGATGCTGATGGACGCGGATTTGCCTGCGGTTTGGCTGCCAGACTTTCGTTGGAAGCGGCGGTTCGGGCTGCCATCCTGGAGATGTGCCAGATGGAGCTGGCGTTTCCCATTTCGCTGAGCAAAAAAATGGCAAATGGCGAGGCGGCGCTCAACGACACCGACCGCCGACATCTCGCCCGCGCCACGGCGATTGATGCTGGCAGCTGCGAGCTGTTGCACCCGCTCGGGGCCCCGCGGCGCTTGCCGCCGCCTGCGACCAGCAACGACCTCGTCCACCTGCGGGGCATCTTCGAGCATCAAGGCATTGCCGCGATTCTCGTTGACCTGCGCCGACCCGAGTTCCAGATTGCCGTCGTTCAGGCACTCGCATCCGGGTTGCAGCTCATGCCGAGCGACATGTCGAGCGAAAGGCTGCAGCGGGTGATCGCCGCCACGGGGGGTGGCGAGCGCTTCACCAAGGGAATACCGCTACATTGACCATGCGCTCGCCTTTGCCGGCACCGGCGGACAAAGTCAGCTAGCATGACTATAGTGGCGCACACCATCTGATCGTTGAGCAAACTGCAGATGAGCGGCGGTAGGGATAAATCCGGCGGCGGTCGGCAGCCAGCAGCCACTGTGCTCTCGGTCAGGACCCTGGGCAAACTCACGCTGCGTGTGGGAAAACGCACGATCGGGACGATCGGCCGGAAATCGGCGGCACTCCTCGCCTATCTGGCGCTCAGCGACGCCGGCCAAGAGACACGCGAGCGGTTGGTTGGACTGCTGTGGAGCGAGACGGAGGAGGAGAAGGCCCGCGCCTCCTTGCGTCAATCTCTGCACGAGATCCGTGAAGCCTTCAATGCGGAGGGCTTCGAGGGCTTTCGCACGGACAAGGTAGCCATCGGCCTCGACCTTTCGCAAACC
>DASTMQ010000171.1:0-5335 GCA_035714005.1 Hyphomicrobiaceae bacterium | reverse complement strand
CTGCGGCGGCTCGTCGGGCGGCGCCGCCGTCGCCATCGCCGCCGGCGTCGCCCCCTTGGCGGTTGCCACCGATGCCGGCGGCTCGACCCGGATTCCCGCCGCCTGCAACGGCGTGATCGGCTTCAAGCAGTCCGCCGGGCTCATTCCGCACGACATGTCGCCGGAGCTGTTTGCCAACGTCTCGAGCATCAATCCCATGTCGCGCACGGTTGCCGATTGCGGCCTGATGCTGGAGATCATGGCCGGCGAGCACCCCAGCGATCCTTATAGCTACGGCGCGCCGGCGCGCGGCTTTATTGCCGCGGCGCGGCCGGAAGGTGACTTGCACGGCCTGCGCGTGGCCTGGCGTCCGCTGATGGCGAACCATGTCATCGACCGCGAGGTGCTCGATCTCACCGAGCGCGCGGGCCTAGCTTTGAGCGAACTCGGCGCCAACGTGGAGCCGATGGACGATGATCTCGAGCCGGTCGAGCCCGCCTGGTTTGCCTATACTAGCGCGCTCTGGAATGCGCGCTTCGGCGAGCTGGTGCCGCGGTTGCGCAATCGGCTGAGCCCGACGCTGCTGGCGCAGATGCAGCTCGGCAAGGATGCGACCGGGACCGACGTCGGTTTGGCCTTGCTGCGGCGCAGCCAACTTTACGCCCAAGTGCAGGGCTGGTTTGAGCGCTTCGATGTGATCCTGACGCCGACGCTGACGCGCACGGCGCTGCCCATCGAGGAGCGGCTGTTCGCGCCGATCGAGATCGAAGGCGAGCCGGTCGATACGGTGCGCCGCGCCTGGTATCCCTACACCCACCCCTTCAACCTGACCGGGCATCCGGCCGTGAGCCTGCCGGCGGGCTTTCATTCCGACGGCCTGCCCGTGGGCATCCAGCTGGTCGGCCGTCGCAACGAGGATCAGCGCTTGCTGCGCGTGGCGGCGCTGTTTGAGGCGGCACGGCCCTGGGACGCGCCGCGACCCTCCCTTTGAGGAGGCAGCTCAAGGTTCGGGGCTTTGGCGGGATGCCGCCGCTTCGCAGCTGTGCCCAAAGAAAAGTCCCGCGGGGCCGAAAGAAAAGCCCCGCGGAAAATGCGGGGCTTAAGGGGGGCGAAGCAGACGGCAAACAGCGAGGCGGGGAGGAAAGCCCTAGGGCTTCGTCGCCGGTGCCGGTGCCGTATTGGAAGGCGCGGTATTTGAAGGTGCCGTATCGGAAGGTGCGGCCGTGGAGGGTGGCGTCGTCGGCGTCGCTGCCGGCGGCGGCGACGGCTTCGGGCTCGGGGTTGCCGACGGCGTGTGCTCGGACGTGGTCGTCGTCGGCGTCGTGGCGCTATTGGCAAAGAGCAGCCAAGCGCCGACCGCAAGCAGGGCGACCACGATTAGCACCGGCATCAGGCTCCAGCTGCCATCGTCGCCTTGGGGGATGCGATCCCAATCGGTATTTGGCGGAACATCACGGGGTCGTTGATCCATTCTCGGGCCTCCGGGTTCATCGGCTGTGTCGGCGGAAACGCCCCGTCGCACCGCGAGGTTCCGACGCTAATGGCTTGAGCTCGGCCGCCGCGGCGGCTGCCGACGGCGCAGATTGCGCCCCAAACAGAGCGCGCCTAGACCCCGAGGTGCGCCTCGCGCAGGGCGGCATTGCCGATAATCTCGGCCATGGGCCCGTCGTGGCGCACCTGGCCCTTGGCAATAATGTAGGCGCGGTCGGCGACTTGCCCGGCAAAGCTCAAGTTCTGCTCGGATAACAGCACGGCAATGCCTTCCTCCTTCATGCGGGCAAGGGCTTCAACCATCTCATCGACGATCACGGGCGCCAGTCCTTCGGTCGGTTCGTCGAGCAGAATGGCGTCGGGGTTGCCCATCAAGGTCCGCGCAATACTGAGCATCTGCTGCTCGCCGCCCGACATCTGGCTGGCCTGGCGGCCGCGCATCTCGGCAAGGTTGGGAAAGATCGAAAACAGCCGCTCCGGCGTCCAGGCTGCGCGGTCCGCCGCGCGCGCGGCCTTGGCGCCGACCTCGAGGTTCTCATAGACGCTGAGATCGGTGAAGATCCGGCGATCCTCGGGAACATAGCCGAGGCCAAGGCGGGCGATGCGATAGGTGGGAAGGCGCGAGATCTCCTGGCCGGCGAACCGGATCGAGCCGGCCGCAACCGGCACTAGCCCCATGATGGTCTTGAGCGTGGTCGACTTGCCGGCGCCGTTGCGGCCCATCAGGGCCACCGTCTCCCCGCGCTCGAGCCTGAGTGAGACGCCAAACAGCACTTGCGCGCGTCCGTAGGCGGCCGTGAGGCCGTCGACGCTTAGAAGGCTCAAGGGCTGCTGCATGGGGAGACGACCTCAGGCGCTGGGGCCGGCCGCGGAGCGGCCAAGGTAGACTTGGCGCACGATGGGATCGGCGCGCACCTCGGCCGGGCGGCCGCGGGCGATGATTTCGCCGCGCACCAGCACCAGCACGGCGTCGGCGTGGTCGAATACGGCGTCCATGTCATGCTCGGTGAACAGCACGCCGATGCCGCGCTCGCGGGCGATGCTGCCGATCAAGGTCATCAACTGGGCGCGCTCGCCGGCGGCCATGCCCGCCGTCGGCTCGTCCATCAGCAGGAGTTTCGGCGCGCTCGCCAAGGCGATGGCGAGCTCGACGCGCTTGAGGGCGCCATAGGCCAGCTCGCTGCAGGGTCGTCGCGCCTCGGCCTCGACCCCGAGGCGCTGAAGGAGCTGCCTTGCCTCCCCTGCATAGAGGCCGGCGGCGCCGGGCCAGACCGCCCGCGTCCGGCCGGCCAGGCTCATGAGGGCCATCTGCACGTTCTCGATCACCGACAGCGACAGGAAGGTTTGCGCGATCTGGAAGGTGCGACCGACGCCGAGGCGCCAAATGCGGCGCGGCGGCAGGCCGGTGATGTCGGTGCCGGCCAGCACGATGCGTCCGCGGTCGGGACTGAGCTGGCCGCCCAGCATATTGAAGATGGTCGATTTGCCCGCCCCGTTCGGACCGATGACGGCGAGCAAGACCCCGGCCTCCAGGGAAAAGCTGACATCAATTGCCGCCACCACGCCACCGAAGGATTTTGAGAGGCCCTCGACCGACAGCAGGCTCATGCGGCGTTGGCTCCCTGTGGGCGTGCGGCGGTCAAATAGCGCAGGCGCGCCAGGCCGCCGACAATGCCGTGTGGGAACACCAGCACCAGCAGGATGATCGCCATACCGAGCAGGAGCCGCCAGAAATCCGTGAGCGGCATGACCAGATCCTTGATGGCGTGGAAGAACAGGGCGCCGGCCAACGGGCCGGTGATGGTCTCGATGCCGCCGGCGAGGCTCATCACCAAAAAGTCGACCGACATCGGGATTGAGAGCAGGGTTGGATCGATCGATCCCTTGGAGAAGGCGAACAGGCCGCCGGCCAAGCCGGCGGCGGCGCCGGCGATGGAAAAGGCGAGCCAGCGGTGGGTCTTGACGTCGATGCCGATGGCGTCGGCGCGCACGGCGGAATCGCGCGCGGCGCGCAGCGTATAGCCGAAGGGTGCGTAGATGGCGCGCCCCAGCAGGAAAATGGCGGCGCCGGCCACCACCAGGGTCAGATAGTAGTAGGCCTCGCGGCTGGCGGCCCAGCGCGCGGGCCACACCCCGACCACGCCATTGTCGCCGCCGGTCACCTCCACCCACTGGAAGGCCACCGCATAGGTGATCTGGGCGAAGGCCAGCGTCAGCATGGCGAGGTAGATGCCGCTTAGGCGCACGATGAAAATCCCGAACAGGGCGGCGCCCAGGCCGGCGGCGATCGGCGCCAGCACAAGTGCGCCCTCCATCGGCAGGCCCAGCCGTGTGCTGAGCAGTCCCGCCGCATAGGCGCCGATGCCGAAGTAGGCGGCGTGCCCGAAGCTGACAATGCCGCCGACGCCAACCAGGAAATTGAGGCTGAAGGCGGCAAGGGCAAAGCAAATGACCTCGATGGCAACCTTGGTCAGGTAGGCGCCGCCGGCGAGCGGCAGCAGCGCCGCCAGCAGCAGGCCGCCCGCGGCGCCGAGCCGGGCAGCGGGGCCAAAGCGGTGCAGTTGGACAATGCCTTCCGGCAGCACCGCCCGCTGCTGGCCGCTCTCGGGCCTGCCCAGCAGGCCCCAGGGCCGGGCCACCAACACCAGCGCCATCAGCAGGAACACCAGCACCAAGGTCACCTTGGGAAAGATCAGGATGCCGAAGGCCTGCAGCTGGCCGATGATCAGCGCCGACAAGAAGGCACCCATGACCGATCCCATGCCGCCGACCACGGTCACCACAAAGGCTTCGGCGATCACCGAGATATCCAGCTGTGGGTTGGCCGCCGCTTTCGGGATCTGCAGGGCGCCGGCGAGGCCCGCCAGCGCTGCGCCCAGAAACAGCGTGCCGGTAAACAGCAGCGCCTGATTGACGCCGAGCGCCGCCACCATGTCGCGATCCTGGGTGGCGGCCCGCAGCAAGGAGCCAAAGCGCGTCCGGTGCATGGTGAGCCAGATTGAGCCCAGCACCAACGGGCCCATGCCGATCAGGAACAGCTCGTAGACGGGAAAGCGATGGCCGAAAATGGCAACCGCGCCGCCGAGCCCGGGCGCGCGCGGTCCCAGAATGTCGAGCGGCCCCCAGATCTTGATGACCAGGTCCTCAACGATCAGCACCACGCCGAAGGTGGCGAGCAGCTGGAACAGCTCGGGGACCCGGTAGATGCGCCGCAGCAGCGTCAGTTCCATGACGACGCCGATCAGGCCGACGCCGATGGCGGCGGCCAGCACGCCCCCTAAGAACATCGGCAGGCTGCTGGCCACATCGAGCAGCCGCGGAACGATGCTGACGCCGAGATAGGCGCCCAACATATAAAAGGAGCCGTGCGCAAAATTGACGATGCGGGTTACGCCGAACACCAGCGTCAGCCCGGCGGCGATGATGAACAGCGTCGAGGCGCTCGCCAGCCCGTTCAACGCCTGCACCAGCAGGAAGGAGACATCCATTAGCGCACCGTGCGCACGTGACACCCGCGCGGCACTTGCCTGGCTGAGCGCGGCACGCCGCTGCGCCGCCTGCGGGCCTGCCGAAGCATCGGGGCGGCTAATCCTTGCGCGCGGCCTTCACCTCGGCTTCGCTGAACATGTAGTTGGCGCCGTCCTGATAGCTCCAGTTTTTCATGGTGCCGACCTTGCCGTTCTTGGTGGTCTCGCCAACCCAGGCGCCCATGGTCGACTGCTGATCGCTGGCGCGCATGAGGACGGGGCCGACGATGGTATTGAAGCTGCCGCCGCGCAGCGCGCCCAGCATTTTCTCGGTCTCGGTCGCGCCGGCCTTGTCCAGCATGTCTTTCATCATGTAGCCCACCACGTAGCCCAGCACC
>DASTMQ010000170.1:0-2294 GCA_035714005.1 Hyphomicrobiaceae bacterium | reverse complement strand
GGCCTCTTCTGCCTTGCCGGCATTGCACTGCTCACGCACCGGCGACTGTTCGATCCACGCATCCGCGCCACCTCCTCCGTCGGCGATATCGCCATCCTGCTCATCCTGTTGGCGCAGCTGTTACTCGGCCTCGCCAGCATTCCCGTCTCCATGGGTCACCTCGACGGCCATGAGATGGTGAAGTTTATGAACTGGGCACAAGGCGTCCTGCTACTCGAAGCCGACGCCTGGATGTTGGTCGCCGATGCGCATCCGATCTTCAAGGCCCACCTGTTTCTAGGGATGACCATCTTCCTGCTCTTCCCCTTCACTCGGCTGGTGCACGCCTTTAGTGCCCCCATTTGGTACCTGGGGCGCCGCGGCTATCAGATTGTCCGCTCCGCCGGCCGGCCGACCCCGACACCGCAGCCGACCCGCTTGGCGCGGCCGGCGGAGGTGCGTCGATGAGCTGTTCCATCAAGCCGCTGCTGACGCAGGCGCGGCGACAAGCCGTATCGGTCAACGGCGTCGGTATCGCCCATGACCTCATCTCGCGCGAGACACAGAACCACCCGGCCGCCAATCCAACTCTCGCCTGGACGGCGGCGACCCGCGCCCTTGTCGTGCGTGAGCTGTTGCTGCAGGAGGCGAGGCGAATCGGGCTTTGCGCCGAACCGCTCGGGGATGCTGAGGGCCGGCGGGAAACCGAGGCGGAGGCGCTGGTGCGCGGCCTGATCGAAAGTGAGGTGCGCACACCGACCCCCGATGCAGAGAGCTGCCGCCGCTACTACGACGCCAACGCGGCCCGCTTTCGTTGCGGAGACATTTTTGCATGTGCGCATATCCTGATTGCGGCGCGTCGCGACGACGGCGAGGCCTTCACGGCGGCACGCCAGCGCGCAGACGGGCTGCTGGCGCACCTGCGCGAGCACCCCCGTGACTTTGCCAAGCTCGCCTCCAGCCAGTCCGATTGTGCATCGGGCGCGGTGGGGGGCAATCTTGGCCAGGTCACGCCGGGCGCCACAACGCCCGAATTCGAGGCGGCATTGCGGCGCCTGACGCCCGCTGAGATCAGTCCGGTGGTCGAAACCCGCTATGGCCTGCATATCATTCGCCTCGATCGGCATCTGCCGGGCGAGCTGCTGCCCTTCGAGCTGGTGCACGGGAAGATCAAGAGCTATTTGGCTGACCGATCACAGCGCATCGCCGCCGCCCAGTACGTGGCCTTACTCGCAAGCCGGGCCCAGGTGATCGGCATTGATTTGCCGACGCCGGCCAGCCTCAGAGTGCACTGAGGACGAGCCAATGACACTCGGACACATGATTGCCCAGCTCGGCGATGCAGCCTGCGTCGAGGAAGCGCTCGCGGGTCTCGACGATATTGTGCTGTTGACGCGGCTGCGGGCCGCTGCCGAGGCGGCGCAAGAACCCCTGGCCGGCTTCGCGTCCGGGCTTGTCGGTCAATTCCTGCAGCACGCCGACGCTGCGGCCTGGCTGTCGCTGGTTACGATTGCGGCCCGCGCTCCCGATCCGGCCTCCGCCAGCCTGCACCGCATGCTCTCGGCGGCTTTGCCGGTCGAGGCAAGCTCAGGTCACCATCACACGCCCGCCCATGACCCTGGCGCGCCGTGATGCCGACCACCGCTGAACGCATGCGAACCTATCACGGGCCGGCGATCCTCAGTTACGGGTTCAGGCCATTCTTTCTGCTTGGTGCGATTTGGGCGGCCTTCGTCGTTGCCGTCTGGTTGCCAATGCTCGGCGGTAGGCTGGCCCTGCCAACGGCCTTCTCAGCACTGGAATGGCACGTCCACGAACTCGTCTATGGCTACGTGCCCGCAATTGTTGCCGGCTTCCTGCTGACCGCCATCCCAAACTGGACGGGCCGTCTTCCCGTCACGGGCGGGCCTCTGCTGGGTTTGGTCGCCACCTGGGTCGCCGGCCGATTGGCAATCCTCACGTCGGCGCGACTAGGAGCACCGCTGGCCGCTCTGGTCGACCTTCTGTTTCTGGCGTGCCTGGCTGGCGTCATGGCGCGCGAGATTGTTGCAGGACGCAACCTGCGCAATGCCAAGGTGCTGGTTCTGGTGGCGCTGTTATGGGTCGGCAACGCCGTTTTTCACTGGGAGGCGATGACGCAGGCCAGCGGCGGCTACGGTCTGCGCCTTGGCATCGGCGTCATCGTGTTTTTGATCACTTTGATGGGTGGCCGCATCATTCCAAGCTTCACCCGCAACTGGCTCGTTCGCCAGCCAGCCGGGCGGCTGCCGACCCCGTTCGGACGTTTCGACGGTGTTTGCCTCGGTGCCGGTGCA
>DASTMQ010000169.1:0-2868 GCA_035714005.1 Hyphomicrobiaceae bacterium | reverse complement strand
CTCAATATCTTATTCGCATGTGCGCACTATCCAGCAAGCTCGCCGGGGCCGTGCCCTCGATGGCAAGGCATCGAAGGTCCACGGCGGTCAATGCGACCCTGCTCGGGGCTAGCGTCCGTTGGCGACCTCAAGGCGCAAGTCACGCTTCAAAAGCTTGCCGTTGGCGTTGCGGGGCAAGGGCGCGCGGCGCAGCGTGATGGCGTCCGGTACCTTGTAGTCGGCGAGCAGGTTCGCGCAATGGCCCTTGAGTTCGGCCAGCCCGAGCGCGCCGTCACTGACGACGAAGGCGTGCACGCGCTCGCCCAGGACCGGGCAGGGCTCGGCCACCACCGCCGCCTCCACCACGCCGGGAAAGCTCATCAGCGCGTTCTCGACCTCGACCGAGTAGATCTTGTAGCCGCCGCGGTTGATCATGTCCTTTTTGCGGTCGAACACGCGCACGTAGCCCTCGGCGTCCTGCGAACCGATATCGCCCGAGCGCCAGTAGCCGGCGACGAAGTTTTCCGCCGTCGCGGCCGGATCCTCCCAGTATCCCTTCACCACCATGGGACCGCCGAGCCACAGTTCGCCCTGCGCCCCGGCTTCGACCTCGCGCCCCGCCTCATCCATGACCAGAATGTCGGCGCAGGGCACCGCACAGCCGACGCTGTCGGACCGCGCCGCGGTCTCCGACGGCGGCATGATGGTGACGGGCGAGGTTGTCTCCGTCGAACCATAGGCGTTCATGAGCTTGAGGTTCGGCAGCTTCTCGGCAAAGCGGGCGATGGTCGCCGGCGCCATCGGTGCGCCGCCGTAGCCGCCGACGCGCCAGGCGGCATGGCTGGCTTTCTGAAAGCTGGGCTCGAGCAGGCACAGGTTGTACATCGCCGGTACCATCAGCGAGTGCGTCATGCCCTCGCGCACGGCCAGTGCCAGGAATTCGCCGGCCTTGAAACTCGGCATCACGATCAAGGCCGCGGCCGCCCGCACCATGGCCGCGATCAGCGCAATCACGCCGGTGACATGGCTGAGCGGCACCGCTGCCAGTGCCCGGTCGCGGGCGGTGAGCCCCATGCAGGCCTCGTAGTGCATGGCAGAGTGACAAATGCCGAGGTGGGTCAGCATGGCGCCCTTGGGGCGGCCGGTGGTGCCCGAGGTATAAAGGATGATGGCGGTATTCTCCTCCTCGACCCCGGCAGGCGCAGCCCCGCATGCGCCGGCCAGCAAGCGCAGGGATCGATAGGAGGCCGAGGGGTCGACGGCGATGCGATGGGCGAGGTCGGGCGTTGCCGCCGGCGCCGGCAGCCGGTCGGCCAGATCGGTGTCATAGACCAGCAGCCTTGCTGCGGCGTGCACCAGCATGTAGGCGAGCCCACCGCGCTGCTCGCGCGTGCTGAGCGGCACCGCAATGGCGCCGAGCCGCAGCGTGGCAAACAGCACGACGGGAAAAGCAATGCCATTGCCGAGCAGCATGGCGACCCGGTCACCCCTGCCGATGCCGGCTGCGGCCAACCCCGCGGCGCATTGCTCTACGCTTTCAAGGAAGACGGCGTAGTTCAGGCGCTCCTCGCCGCAGACGATCGCTTCCCCGCCAGGGTTGCGGGCAGCGGCGGCGGCCAGCAGATCAAAGGCGTTGCCGGGTCGCTCGAGGAAGCAGCGCATGATCCGATCGCCGTAGTGCCGCTCGTGCCGCATCGGCGGCACGCTGCCGAGCCAAGCCCGTTCCAAGCCAGCCACTCTTTAAGCTCCTCGCGACCCCTATCCGCAAAAAACGTATGGGACACCTTGCCGTGGCGGGTGGTCGTGTCAAGGGCACGGGGCGCACTGGCGCCGGTTACTTGCCTGCCTTCCACCCGTGCGGCGAGCTCCCGCGGCAACTGGGGCAATTCGATCCCAGCCTCTCGCTACGATTTGTGCGCGATTTGATTGCGATCATCTTGCACGGGACGTGGGTCAATGACATGACGTTTGCCTTCGGTGCTGAAGGCGCGCGCCTAGGAGCCCGCCCCCGTCAAGCCGTTTTGGCTCACCGAGGCACGTGGTCGGGTCAGACCGTTGCAGTCGTTGTGCTCGAGCACGTGCTTGGCAACTTGCACGACCAGCCGCACGGGCCCCCCTCATGGAGCGAGCAAGCGCCACTCCGAACCCAAGCATGGGCTTCGTTGGGTGGAGAGAGTTGACTGGATCGACACTTGAGTTGGTCAAACGGTGTTGCGTGATGCGCTTTCACTCACCTGCCGCAGCTGCACGACCGCCCTCAGCATACGCGACCGTCGAGCGAGCCCTGCGGCTGGTCGCAGTTGGCGCGGAAACCGCCGTCACCTGGATGGGCGGAGACGCCGGCTCCCGGCCAAGGCCCGCTCCGTCGCGCGGCCGACTTCGCCGCACGATAGGGCGTGATCCGACCGAAGCGAGTGGGCCGCACAAAATTTCCGAAGGACTGTCGATTTGGCCAATCCTGGCGCGTCATCCGGTCGTGGCTGGCCCTGGCCCGACGCGAACGGAGGCTGTTCATGCCTCGGACATATCTTTGCAACCGAAGCACGGTCCCTGCCGCCGCGATCTGTCGTTACGCCTCCCTACACCCAGAGCACGGAAAGGGGAAAGACGATGCAGTACATGGTCATGGTTTACGAAAACGAGAGCGCATTTAAATCGCGCACCGGCGCGGAAAAAGAGCAGTATTGGGGCGCCTGGGCCGCCTACACCAAGGCACTGCGCGATGCTGGCGTCATGGTGTCGGGGCACGGCCTTCAGCCCCCGACGACCAGCACGACCGTGCGATTGCGTGACGGCAAGCGCCAGGTCCAAGACGGCCCCTTTGCCGACACCAAGGAGCAGCTCGGCGGCTATTACGTCATCGAGGTGGCTAACTTGGATGCAGCGCTA
>DASTMQ010000168.1:0-11329 GCA_035714005.1 Hyphomicrobiaceae bacterium | reverse complement strand
CGCCGAGGAGTTTGAGGTAGCGCGGATAGAGCGATAGATCGTCGAAGACCACATCGCCATGATTGATGCCGAAGGCGGCGCCGCTGCCGACCACGGGGCTGATGATATCGTCGCAAAGATAGCCGAGCTCGGCCGCATTGGCAGGCTGGGTATCGGCCATCAGCACGGCCTCGAAGCGAGCGTTCTCGCGCACGCGGGTGAGAGCAAACTCGATCGTCGGCGTCCACCTCTCGGCGCTGGGCGCAGCCTCGTTCACGCGCTCGGCAAAATTGTGCGGCGCACTGATGCGGGGCACGCCGCCCGCGCCGGTCGGCGTCGCCCAGTGCGGCGGCTTGATCAGAAAGACGTCGTCGCCCTCCGCCACCGGCAGGCGCCAGCGGCCCTCCGCATCGGTCAAGACGACGTCGCGGCCATTGGACACCATGACCCCGGCTATGCCCGGATCGCCGGGCTGGCGGCTCCCCGTGCCCCGCCGATCATGGAACACCGTGCCGTTGGCGACCACTGGTGCGGCAATGCCCAAGCCACTGCTCAGGCTCAGCACCGAGGCGGCTCCCGCGGCGACGATCTCGCGGCGGCTTGGCTGGCGCTCGACACCTCCTCGCATCCTACCTCCGGGCAAGCTGAGCTCGGCGATTCGCGGGCAGGCTAGGCGGGACCCATGACGCGCGAGTCACAGGCCGATGTGTCTTCCATGACAATGCGGCTTGCGCTCGCGCCAGCCTGTCACATCGGATTCACACTTCTGGGGTAGAGCGGTTACACGACCGGTGCTTGGCCACGTGCTGGCGCTCGCGACGCAATCGCGTTGCTCCCCCCCCTTGTCGGTTGGGACGGTCTGCGAGCCCGAGCACCGGTGGGTGCGGGGGGCCGGGTGTGGAGTCTTGAGGCCAAGGGGTACTTTTTAGAGAGAACCATCCTGCCGCAGCAAGCGTCCGCCTGGGACCGCCAGCAACGAAAAGAGCAAGCATGGCGCCGCACATTTTGATCGTCGAAGACGAAGATTGCCTGTTGGAGGTTCTTCGCTACAACTTCGAAAAGGCGGGCTATGTGGTGGAAAGCATCAGCAACGGCGATCGCGCCGATGCACGGCTGAAAGAAGCCACCCCCGACCTGGTGCTGCTGGATTGGGTACTGCCCGGGCTGTCGGGTATCGAGCTTTGCCGACGCTTGCGCCGTGCCCCGGCCACCAAGACCTTGCCCGTGATCTTACTCACCGCGCGCAGCGACGAGATGGACAAGGTGTGCGGCCTGGAGATGGGTGCGGATGACTACGTTACCAAGCCATTCTCGGTCAATGAATTGCTGGCACGCGCGGCCGCGCTGTTGCGGCGGCGAGATGCACGATTGATCGCCGACAAGCTGAGAGTGGGCGACATCGAACTCAATCGTGATGCCATGCTGGTGTTGCGGCAAGGCACCTCCGTCCACCTTGGCCCGACCGACTACCGCTTGCTCGAGTTTTTCATGCTGTCGCCCGGCCGTGTGTTCACGCGTCGGCAGCTGCTCAATGGCGTGTGGGGTGGCGAGGTCTACATCGACGAGCGTTCCGTGGACGTACATATCGGCAGACTGCGCAAGGCGCTGTTGCAAGGTTGGCAGTCGGATCCGATCCGCACCGTGCGAGGCGCCGGCTATAGTTTCGAAGCCTGCTGAGGCGGACCCCTGCCCGGCGTGTCACGGTTTTGTAGTGCGTCTCTGGCACACTGCAGGTGGATGGCAGTGTCCATCCGATCGTGAGCTCGGCTAAAGCTGCTCGGCTCAGCTCTCACTCCCCGCTTGAATGGGCGTAGAGCCGCGGCAGCTGGTTGGTTGCAGACCCGCGCTACGCCGCTGAGCGGACGTCTTGCGCCAATTGTAGGTCCGGCAGCTTGTGTTGATCTGGCCCTCTCAGATGCAAGCTGCCGGGCCTGCCGCATGCCGGATGGGGGCGCTGTCATAACCGTGCAACGCGAATCCTCTCTTTAGCGCCCATGAATACTCCGTGGGGATCCGCTTTGGGCTTTCGCCGGCACGTGCGAGCAGTCTTCATCTCCGATGTGCATCTCGGTACACGCGCCGCACAGGCCAGCGAATTGCTCGAATTTCTCAAGCACTACGAGCCTGAGATCATTTATCTCGTCGGCGATATCATCGATTTCTGGAGGGTCCGGCGCGGGCCACACTGGCCGCAAACCCACAACGACGTCGTGCAGAAACTACTGCGCCAGGTCCGCAAGGGCGTTCGCCTTGTGCTGATTCCGGGCAATCATGACGAGGGCTTGCGCGACTACATTGGCCTGCGCTTCGGCGGCATCGAAATCTGCCGCGACACCGTGCACACCACCACCAAAGGGCGGCGCTACGGCGTATTGCACGGCGACGAATTCGACGTCGTGGTCCGCACCGCGCGTTGGCTCGCCGTTCTGGGTGACCGTGGCTATGAGTTCGCCCTTTGGCTCAATCATCCCTTGAACTGGTGCCGCCGTCACCTCGGTCTCGGCTATTGGTCGCTGTCCGCCTACTTGAAGTATCGCGTCAAGCGGGCGGTGGCCTTTATCGGAGCCTTTGAGGAAGCCGTTGCCAACGAAACCCGGCGCCGCGGCCTCGATGGCGTGATCTGCGGACACATCCATCACGCCGCCGATCGGGCTTTTGGCGGCATCCACTATCTCAATTGCGGCGATTGGGTGGAAAGTTGCACGGCGATCATCGAAACGCGCGACGGCGATTTGCAAATCGTGCGCTGGAGCGAGCGCGCCCGCTTCGTGGAGGATCGCAATGTCCTGGCCGCGCCGGACAGCGGGCCATTGGCAGGTATGCCGCAAACCTAGGCGGCGACGCGCCTGCTGCAGGATGCCGCTTGTCACGCAACTGTTACAGCGGCTTACTATGGACGGCGCGCGCAACACCACAGGGGAGAGCGAACGATGCTATGCGTGCGCAGTCTGCTGCTCGGATTGGCGTTGACGGCACTGGCGGGGACGCCGGCGACGGCGCAATCGATCTATCCGCTCAATCGGGCCGAAATTCTGCTCGGCTCGAAGTTCGACTTCAAGGTCGAGCTGGAGGGCAGCGTTGCCGCCGATGCGATCAAAATCACGATCAACGGTCGTGATGCCGCGGCCGTGCTTGGCAAGCCGCCGGCCGTCGAGGTCAACGAGGATGGGCTTGGCCACACGGCCTATTGGATACGCGATGCTGTGCTCACCACCCCTGGCTCCTACGAGGTGACGGCCGCCGCCGGCAGCGCCGCGAAGACCGTTCGCTGGGAGGTCTTCGCCGCACCCGAGCGCCGCGCGCGCAACGTCATCCTGTTCATTGGCGACGGCTTGTCGATGGCCCATCGCACCGCCGCCCGCGTGCTTGCCAAGGGGCTCATCGAGGGACGCTACGGCGGCGAACTGGCGATCGATGATATGCCGCACATGGCGCTGGTATCGACCTCGGGTACCGACGCGATTGTCACCGATTCTGCCAATTCAATGAGCGCCTATGCGACCGGGCACAAGTCCTGCGTCAACGCCATGGGGGTCTACTGCGCGCGCAACAAGAGCGGGTTGCAACACCCAAAGGTCGAAACCATCGCCGAGCTGGCCAAGCGGCACAACGGCGGCATGGCGGTGGGGGTGGTGACCAATACCGAAATCGAGGATGCGACGCCCGCGGGCATGGTTGCGCACGTCCGGCGGCGCGGCGACTACGACGATATCGTGCGCATGTTTTACGAGCTTGGCCCCGAGGTCATGATGGGGGGCGGCAGCGGCTACTTCTTGCCTAAGTCGGACAAGGCGAGTCGGCGCAAGGATGACGCCAACTTCCTCGAGAAATTCAAGGCGAACGGCTATCAATATGTGACGACCGCGACAGAGATGAAGGCCGCGGCGGCCGACAAGGCCACCGCCCGCCTGCTCGGCCTGTTCCATCCGGGCAACCTCGATGGGGCGCTCGATCGTCATATCCTCAAGAAGGGTACCGTTAGCGCCTATCCCGATCAGCCCGATCTGGTGGAGCAGACGCAGGTCGCCATCGACATTCTTTCCAAACAGCCAAACGGCTTCGTCCTGATGGTCGAATCGGGACTGATCGACAAGTTCAGCCACGTGCTGGATTGGGAGCGTGCGGTCTATGACACGATTATGCTCGATAATGCGGTAGCCGCCGCCAAACGCTTCGCTGCCGGGCGCCAGGATACGCTGATCATTGTCGTTGCCGATCATGCCCACCCCGTCAGCATCATCGGCACCTATGACGACGAGCGACCGGGCGAGCGCCTACGCGATAAGCTTGGCGTCTACAACGAGGCGAAATTTCCCAACTACCCCAAAGCCGACAGCGATGGCTATCCCGCCTCGGTCGACGTTTCGCGGCGGCTGGCCTTCGTTTTCGCGGGCTTTCCCGACCATTGTGCCTCCGGCAAGCCCGCGCTCGGGGGACCGTTCAAGCCGACGGAGGAGAAAGGCGACAAGGCGATCGCCAACGAAACCTATTGCACGCCGCAGGCCACGCGCATGGAGGGCAATCTGCCGTTCACGCAGCGCCAGGGCGTCCACGCCGCGGACGATGTCGTGCTCACGGCCATGGGACCCGGAGCGGAGCTGTTCAAGGGCCGCATCGACAACACTTATGTTTTCCGGGTGATGGCAACCGCGCTCGGCTTGGGCAAGGCCGCAGCGCAGGCGGCGCAAGCCCCGGCTAAATAGCAGCCGGCGCCGCCTTTGGCACCGCGCCGCCGATCGCTTTGCTTGGCCGCGGCGAGCCCAGGGACCAGTCGCCGCCCTGGAGCCCGACCGCGGCAAGGGCACGGGAAGCGCTGCCCAGTGTCAAGGCTCGCCTCGCGCCGTGTTGGCTCCCCCGGGCAGCTAATGGACCCCGCCGATGTCGGGCGGCACCGCGCTTGCGAGAGGCGCGCTGGCGGATTGGCCGCCAGATCGATGCCGCGGAGAGGGCCGGCCGCAAGCGCGAGATTAAGGGGGTTGCCGCTGCCTGAGCAGGTGCGTTGCGGTTTAAAACGGCGCGCATTGAGGCGCGCGCGGGGGTGCCGATGCGATCTTGGCGCCGCGGCCGGCCGCAAAAAAATCCTGCCACCGCAGGCGGCCGCCGCGCGATATAGGCCTTGCCAAGGCCCATGGCGTGGTGCCTAAACTTTGGGCGGCGCTGCGGGTGCGCCCGGTGATCGGGCGGTGGACGTGCCCTAACCGTGGCTGGCCCATCTCTTGCTTCGGCGCTGAGCGCCTCGATGGGGGATGAAGAGCACCGATCTGGGCGGATGCTGGTGGAGGTTCCAGATGATCTCGATGAGGGGCGCAGGCGGCTATGGTGCCATGGGGGCCGTGCTGGCACTGCTGACGGCAGGCCCGGCGCTGGCAGGGGGGACGCTGCGCATTGCCATGACGGCCTCGGACGTGCCAACGACGACCGGCGCTCCCGACAATGGTTATGAAGGTGTGCGCTTTCTCGGCTACCCCGTGTTCGAGGGGCTGGTGCTGTGGGACCTGACGCGGGCCGACAAATTGGCCGATATTCGGCCCGGTTTGGCCGAGCGCTGGGAGCAGGACGCCAACGACAAGGCGAAATGGGTATTCCATCTGCGCCAGGGCGTGAAATTCCACGACGGTAGCGATTTCAATGCCGATGCGGCGATCTGGAATCTTGACCGCTACTACAAAAAAGACGCCAAGCAATTCGATCCGCCAGGTGGCGCCGTGGCGCAGGCGCGCAACCCGTTTGTGGCCGGTTATCGCAAGATCGACGACTATACGATCGAGATCACCAATCCGCGCCCGCTCAGCTATTTCCCCAACATGCTGCCCTACATGCTCTACTCGAGCCCGGCGCAGTTCGATAAGACCGGCTCTTGGGCGGAATTTGCAAAATCGCCGTCGGGTACCGGGCCCTTCAAAATCACCGAATTCAAGCCGCGCGTGAGCGTCACGCTCAGTCGCAACGACGCCTATTGGGACAAGAACAAGGTTGCAAAACTTGACAAGATGGTGCTGTTCCCGATGCCCGAGGCAACGACGCGCTTGGCGGCGTTGCGCTCGGGACAGGTCGACTGGATCGAGGTGCCGCCACCCGACGCCGTGCCAAGCCTGAAGGCGGCCGGTTTCGAAATCGTCACCGGCAGCTATCCGCACATGTGGCCATGGGTCCTCAACCTCGCCAAGGAGGACGCGCCCTGGAAGGACGTGCGCGTGCGCCGCGCCATCAACTATTGCTTCAACCGGGAGGGCCTGGTCACGCTCTTGAACGGCCTGGCCGAGCCGTCCGTTGGCGCCTTCAAGCCGGCCGATCCACAATTCGGTGCTCCCAAAGAGCATTACAAATACGATCCGGAGAAGGCCAAGGCGCTGTTGCGCGAGGCCGGCTTCGGTGCGGGCAAGCCGGTCAAGAGCAAAGTCATGATCTCGACCAGCGGCTCGGGCCAAATGCTGCCGCTGCCGATGAACGAATTCCTGCAGCAAAACCTGAAGGAGTGCGGCTTCGACATTTCCTTCGAGGTGGTCGAATGGGGCACCATGCTGGTGGCCTTGCGCAACGCGCCGACCGCGCAGCAGGCGCTCGGCTCCGACGCCATGAACATCAGCCTGCCGCCGTCGACGGACATCTCGCAGATCGCGCTCTACTTTTTGTCCAGCAACGCGGCGCCAAAGGGCCGCAACTGGGCGAACTGGAAGAACGAGGAATTCGACAAGCTGATCGACCGGATCGAAAAGTCGACCGACCAGGCCGAGATCCTCAAGGACACGCAGCGCGCCCATGAGATTATTGTCGACGAGGCGCCCTGGGGCTTCATCGTGCATGACCGCAATCCGCGCGCCATGACCAAGAAGGTCAAAGGCTTTGTGAGCGCGCAAAGCTGGTTCCAGGACTTTACCAGGGTGGAGATGGAGTAAGCCTTGAGCGGCCCGTCGTCGGCCATACCTAGCGGCACGCGCTCGCCGGTCAACCCGCGCGGTGAACTGCCGCGCGGGCCGGCGCGGCAGCCGCCGCTGCCATCCCGGTGAGGGTCGATGTGGGCCTTTACACTGCGCCGCCTGCTCTACGCCGTGCCCGTGCTGCTCGGCGTCTCGATGCTGGTCTTCCTGCTCATTCATCTGGCCCCCGGGGATGTCGTCGACATCCTGGTGCCGCCGGAAGTGCCGAAGGAGATCGCCGACAGTTTGCGGCGCCGCTTCCGGCTCGATGAGCCGCTCTATCTTCAATATCTGGCGTGGCTCGGCCGTCTCATGGTCGGCGACTTCGGCGTCTCCTTCTTCAGCGGCCGGCCGGTGGCGGAGGAATTGTTTGGTGCCCTCGGCAACACGCTGGTGATCGCCCTGCCGGCCGCGCTGATCGGGTTCTCGCTCGGTATCGCGCTGGGCGCGCTCGCCGCCTATAACCGCGACAGCTGGCTCGACAAGATTTTCTCCGCCACGGCGATTATCGGGGTCAGCCTGCCGCATTACTGGGTCGGCATCGTGCTGGTCGCGATCTTTTCCGTGGTTTTCAACGTGCTTCCCGCCCAGGGTATGGGCTTTGAGGGTGTGCCCAGCAGTTGGGATCAGGTCAAACATCTGATCCTGCCCGTCGTAACGCTGTCGCTGATCCCGATGGGAGTGACGAGCCGCCTGGTGCGCGCCAACGTGTTGGAGATCCTCAGCCAGGAATTTGTCGGCACCTTGCACGCGAAGGGCCTCAGCAATCGTCGCGTTCTCTACCACACGCTCAAGAATGCGGCCCCTTCCGCCTTGGCCCTGGTGGGCTTGCAGTTTGGCTATCTTCTGGGTGGATCGATCCTGGTTGAGACCGTGTTCAACTGGCCCGGCTCGGGCGGCCTGATGAATCTTGCGATCTTTCGCCGTGATGTGCCTGTGCTATCGGCAACCATCCTGGTGCTGGCGGCAATCTTCGTCGTCATCAACATTCTGGTCGACGTGTTGCAGGCGCTGATCGACCCGCGCATGCGGCGTTAGGGGAGTGTGGCAATGGCCGATGCTGCCGTGCTGCCCGCCGATGCCAAGCTGGTGCTCAAGCGCGCACAGCAGGGCAAGAGCTACTGGCGGCGCGTGTGGGAGCGGCTGCTCGACGACAAGGTGACGCTTGCCGTCATCGCCGTACTGCTGCTGCTGGTCGTAATGGTGGTTTTTGCGCCGTTCTTCACCGTGCATGATCCCTATACGGGTTCGGTGCTACGCCGCCTGAAGCCGGTCGGCACGCTTGACCATTGGCTCGGGACGGACGAGGTCGGCCGCGACCTGTGGTCCCGCATGGTATACGGTGGCCGCATATCCCTGCTGGCGGGTGTCGTACCGGTGTTCTTGGCCCTCGTGATCGGAGGCTTCTTGGGCATCCTCGCCGGCTATATGGGCGGCCTTGTGAACAGCGCCATCATGCGGCTGACCGATGTGCTCTACGCTTTCCCCTCAATTTTGCTGGCGATCGCCATCACCGGCATTCTCGGCTCCGGCCTGCAGAATACGATTCTGGCGCTAACCATCAGTTTCATCCCGCCCATCATCCGCATCTCGGAGAGCGTCACCGCGCAAACGCGACATCTCGACTTCGTCGAGGCGGCCCGCGCCAGCGGCGCACGGCCGCTGACGATCATGCGCTACCATATCCTCAACAACGTGCTCGGACCGATTCTGGTCTACGCCACCAGCCTGATCAGCATCTGTATCATCCTGGCCGCCGGGCTCAGTTTCCTCGGCCTTGGGGTTACGCCGCCGAGCGCCGAATGGGGGCTGATGCTCAATAACCTGCGCCAGGCGCTCTGGGTGTCGCCCTTGGTCGCCGCGCTGCCGGGAGTCATGATCTTCATCACTTCAATGTGCTTCAATCTGATGAGCGACGGTTTGCGCCAAGCAATGGACGTGCGCCTGTGACCGGCTCGGCGGCAGCGGCGGGCGGCGCGGTGGCGCGGGCCGAGCAGGATGCCGGCGTGCCCCTTTTAACGGTGGAGAACCTGACCAAACATTTCGCGGTCAAGGCTGGCTGGCTGAACCGGAGCCGTGGCGTCGTGCAGGCCGTCGACGACGTGTCCTTTTCGGTGCGCAACGGCGAGACCTTGGGTGTGGTCGGGGAGTCGGGCTGCGGCAAGTCGACGACGGCGCGGCTCATAATGCATCTTATTGCCCGCGATAGCGGACGTATTCGGTTTGCCGGCCGGCTGGTGGGTGCCGCGCACGGCTTGAGCCGCCGCGAACTGCACCGGCAGATGCAGATGGTATTTCAGGATTCCTACGCCTCGTTGAACCCGCGGTTGCCGGTGGTGACGTCGATCGCCTTCGGTCCATTCATCCATGGACTGGGCAAGCCCGCCGCGCTCAAGCGGGCGATGCAGCTGTTGGAAGCCGTCGGGCTCGATCCACTGCAGTTTGCCAATCGCTATCCGCACGAGCTCAGCGGCGGCCAGCGGCAAAGGATCAACATTGCGCGCGCGCTGGCGCTCGAGCCGCGCATCGTGATCCTCGACGAAGCCGTCTCGGCCTTGGACAAGTCGGTCGAGGCACAGGTGCTGAACCTGCTTGCCGATTTGAAGGCCCAGTTTGCCTTGACCTACATCTTCATCAGCCATGACCTCAACGTGGTCCGCTACATCAGCGATCGCGTGATGGTCATGTACCTGGGCAAGGTGGTGGAGATCGGACCCGTACAGCAAATCTACCACAGTCCCCAGCACCCCTATACGCAGGCGCTGCTCTCGGCCATGCCGTCGATGGATCCGCGCCGTCGCACGCTGCGGGCGCCGCTGAGCGGCGATCCGCCCAACCCCATCAGTCCGCCGTCGGGATGCCGCTTCCGTACCCGCTGTCCGTTCGCGGAGAAAGTCTGCGAAGTCGTGCCGCCCAGCCTTTTGGCCGTTGCCACGTCGGGCGCGGTCGCCTGCCACATGCGCGTTAAGGGCTCGGGCCACAGCCGTGCCGACAAGGCGGCGGTACATTGATGCCCAACGAACCCGTCGTCATGGTCGAGCATCTGAGCGTGCGTTTTCTCGGACGCGACGCGCCGGTGGCCGCCGTCAACGACGTCAGCTTCCGCGTGCATGCCGGCAAGGTGCTCGCCATCCTGGGCGAGTCCGGATCGGGCAAGAGCGTCACGTTGCGCGCCCTGTTGCGCCTGCTGCCACCGCGAACCCGCGTCGAAGGATCGATCCGCGTGGCCGGCCACGACATGACGACGCTGGACGAGGCCGGCCTGCGTCAGGTACGCGGCAGCAAGGCCGCCATGATTTTCCAGGAGCCGATGATCGCGCTCGATCCGGTGTTCAGTATCGGGGTGCAGATCGCCGAAACCATCGTGCGACACGAGGGCGTATCCTACCATGTTGCCAACCGGCGTGCGCTCGAGCTTTTGGACATGGTGCAGATTCCCTCCGCGGCGCGGCGGCTGAAGTCCTATCCGCACGAGCTGTCGGGCGGCATGCGGCAGCGGGCCATGATCGCGCTTGCCCTTTCTTGCCGCCCATCGCTGTTGTTGGCCGACGAGCCGACCACGGCGCTCGACGTGACGGTGCAAATACAAATCATCCTATTGCTGCGGCAATTGCAGCAGGACCTCGATATGGCCGTCATCTTTGTGACGCACGACGTGGGGGTCGCGGTGGAGGTCGCCGATGAGATCGCGGTGATGTACGCCGGCCGATTTGTCGAACTCGGGCCCACTGAGGCGGTGATCGGTTCGCCGGCACATCCCTATACGGCCGCCCTGCTCACCTCCACCGTACTCGGTTCGGCCTTCGGCAAACGGCTCGAGGCCATCCCGGGCATGCCCCCCGACTTGCGGGCATTGCCGGATGGCTGCAGCTTCCAGCCGCGCTGTCGCTTCGCCGATGATCGCTGTCGCGGTGCCGTGCCACCGGAGTTTGCCCACGCCGCCAGGCACATGACGCGTTGCCTGCGCGTGTCGGCGCGCGAAATCGCGCTGCCAGGCCCCAAGCTCGGCGAGCGCCGTGAGCTGTCCTTTTACCCCAGCAATGGTGGAGAGCGTCCATGAAGCCGGCCAATGCGCTCGAGGTCAATGCCGAGCGATTGTGGGCCACTCTCGATCGGGCCGGCGAAATCGGCCGGTTCCGTGGCACCGGTGTGCGCCGCCTGGCCCTGACGCAGGAAGACAAGGAGGTGCGCGATTTGTTCGTCGGCTGGGTGCGCGAGGCGGGCTGTGCAGTCGAAGTCGATCCCGTCGGCAATATCTTCGCGCGCCGCGCGGCAACGGACAATTCGCTGCCGGCGGTCGCGATCGGCAGCCATCTCGACACGCAGATCTGCGGCGGCAAGTACGACGGTGCGCTCGGCGTGCTGTGCGGTCTCGAGGTGCTGCGGAGCCTCAACGATCGCGGTATTGCTACGCGTCGCCCAATCGAGCTGAT
>DASTMQ010000167.1:0-6317 GCA_035714005.1 Hyphomicrobiaceae bacterium | reverse complement strand
CAGTTTGCTGCTCGAGCACGGTGCTAGCCGGATCGGTATCAGCGATGCCGCCTCGCCCTGGTCTGCGGCCTTGGCGCAGGCCTGACCGCCCGATGCGGGCGCGCGCGGCGCCAACCGCTACCGGCGCGTTCGCCGGCTGGGCCCAGGCGGGTGTGCCCCCGGGACGCCAGCTTAGGCCTGTCGCGTTGGCAACGCCCGTTGCGACCTTGTGGCCGCGCGGCTCGGCGGGCGAAAGGAACCTGTGCCGCGCGCAAGGCCCACGACGGCCGAGGCCGAATTGACGATTGTTGCAACGCCGCGTTGCTTGCCTCGCTCCGCAAAGGCAATAAGATTGCTTCCCCGTTGCCCAACCCTCGAGGACCGAGCGCGACGGCGCGCAGTCAACACGCACGGGAACCCATGGCTAAGAACGGAAACTCAACGCCGCCTCAGCATTTTGACGTCCTGATCGTCGGTGCGGGCATCTCGGGGATCGGCGGCGCCTTTCAGCTCAGCAAGCAATGTCCCGACAAATCCTTCGTCGTGCTCGACATGCAGGAGAGCTTCGGTGGCACCTGGTGGACCCACCGCTATCCTGGCCTCCGCTCAGACAGTGATTTGCACACGTTCGGCTATGGTTTCAAACCATGGCGAGGTCCACCGATCGCCACCGCGGCCGAGATCCTCGCCTACCTGGGCGAGGTAATCGAGGAGAATGACCTGGCGCGCCACATCCGCTACCGGCACAAGATCCTGTCGGCGCGCTGGCTGAGCGTGGATTACCACTGGGCCATCGAGGCCGTGCGCAGCGATACGGGTGAGCGCCTGACGCTCACCGCGAACTTCCTGTGGATGTGCCAAGGCTACTACCGGCACTCTCAAGGCTACCTGCCGGCATGGCCGGGCACGGAGGCCTTCGAGGGCACGCTGGTGCATTCCGAGACCTGGCCCGAAGACCTCGATCTTGCGGGCAAGAAGGTGGTCGTGATCGGCTCCGGTGCCACGGCCGCAACCATCGTTCCGGCGATAGCAGACGACTGCGGGCACGTGACGATGCTGCAGCGCTCGCCGACCTTCTTTATCACCGGCCGTAACGCCATCGATCTCGCCGAGACGCTGCGGCAATTGCAGGTCGATGAGGCCTGGATCCATGAAATCGTGCGTCGCAAGATCCTTTTCGATCAGGCAACATTCACGCGCCGCTGCCTTGAGGAACCCGACGTCGTCAGCAAGGAATTGATCGGCGTCATTCGCAACCTGCTTGGCCAAGACTACGACGTCGAGACGCATTTCACGCCGAGCTATCGGCCCTGGCGACAACGCATCGCCTTCGTTCCCGATGCCGACCTGTTCAAGTGCATCGCCAGCGGCAAGGCCTCGGTAGTAACCGAGGAAATCGAACGCTTCAACGCCACGGGCATCCTTCTCAAATCCGGAAGACAGCTCGACGCCGACGTCATCGTTGCGGCAACCGGCTTCAACATCAGCGTGCTCGGCGATATCGAGTTCGTGATCGATGGCGAGCGCCTGCAATTTGCCGATTCGGTCACCTACCGGGGGATGATGTTCACCGGCATCCCCAACCTAGCCTGGGTGTTCGGCTACTTCCGGGCCAGCTGGACGCTGCGCGCCGACCTGGTTGCGGATTTTGTCTGCCGGCTGCTCAAGCACATGGACGCGACCGGTGCCAAGACGGTGCGGGTTGCCTTGCGCCCCGAGGATGAGGACATGGCCTTGCTGCCTTGGATCGATCCGCAAAATTTCAATCCGGGTTACATCACGCGTTCCATGCACCTGCTGCCCAAGCGCGGCGATAAGCCGGAATGGCAGCACAACCAGGACTACTGGAGCGAAAAGGACCAATTCCCCGCCATCGACCTGCGCGATCGAGCCTTCGTCTACCGCTGAAAAATTCGGGGCGCGCGCGCGCGGGGGTGCGCCCGCGGCGGTCTCTCAATTCCATGACGGCGGCGCCACCCGGGCCGCACGCAGCCGATAGCGAGAAAGAGCGAAAAAGTGGAACGGTGGGCTGAGTTCCAGGGACGCATCGAGGATACCCGGCTGCTGGCGGGCTGCGGGCTTTATGTCGCCGACATCGCCGTGCCGGGCTTGGCGCACGCCGTCGTCGTGCGCGCGCAAGTGGCGAGCGCGCGCGTTAGCGCGATCGACATCGAGGGCGCGCTGGCGGTGCCCGGTGTGCTCGCCGTCTATACGGCCAAGGACTTGGCGGCCGACGGACTGCCGGATTTCCCCTGTGGCGTTAATTTGCCCGGCCCGGATGGCAGACGCGCGCATCAGGCGCAACGTCCGATCCTCGTGCGCGACCGCATTCGTGCCGTCGGCGAGCCGGTGGCGTTCGTGGTCGCTGAGACGTTGGACGCGGCCACGGCGGCGGCGGAGCTAGTGCTGGTTGAGACGGAGGATCGTGCGGCCGTCGCAAGCCCAGCCGATGCGCGTGCGGCGAGCGCGGCGGCGGTCTGGGACGAGGTCCCCGACAACATCGCCTTCGTCTGGCAGCGGGGTAAGGCGGCCGACGGTATCGGGCGGGCATCGCACGTGGCGCGGCTTTCCTCGCACGTCTCGCGGGTTGCCGCGCTCTCGCTCGAGCCCAGGGCCGCGCTCGGCCGCCTCGATGAGGCCGGCCGCCTCGTGCTGCATGCCTCCACGCAAAGTCCGCATATCTTGCAGCGTGCTGTCGCTAGCTTGCTGAAGCTGCCAGCCGACCGGATCCGCGTCATCGCCAAGGACGTCGGCGGCTCGTTCGGCATGAAAAGCGGTGCCTATCCCGAGGACGTGCTGGTGCTTTATGCCGCCCGCAAACTCGGGCGCCCGGTGCGCTGGATTGCAGAGCGCCGCGAAAGCTTCCTCGCCGATGATCATGGCCGCGACGTTGCCTTCGAGGCCGAATTGGGCCTTGATTCCGAAGGGCGCTTTTTGGCATTGAAGGTGGATTTCACCGTCAACGTCGGTTGCTATCTGTCGGGCCGCTCGCTGTTCCTTCTCAACAACGTCGGCGGCATCGCCGGTGTCTATCGCATTGCCGACATCGAAGCCAGCATCACCGGCGTGTTCACCAATACCATGACCAATGCACCCTATCGCGGTGCCGGTCGGCCCGAGGCCACCTACGTCATCGAGCGCCTGATCGACATCGCCGCGCGCGAGCTGGGGCTCGATCCCTTCGAGTTGCGTCGACGCAATTTGGTGCCGCCATCCGCCATGCCTTACGACACGGGCTTCCTATTCACGTACGACTGCGGCGAGTTCGAAGGCAACATGACGGGCGCGGCCAAACTTGCCGACCGTGCCGGTTTCCCGCGGCGCCGGCAGCAGTCGCAGAGCCGCGGCCTGCTGCGGGGACTTGGTATGGCGAACCCGATCGAGGTTGCCGCCGGCCCCTTCAGCAAGCCGCGCAAGGACCTTGCCAAACTTGCGATCGATGCCGACGGCACGGCGACCCTCTTCGCCGGGTCGATGTCCACGGGTCAGGGTATCGAGACGACGCTGACCGATCTCGTCGCCCGCGAGCTTGGCCTTCCCCGCGAAGCCATCCGCTACCAGGCCGGCGATACCGACGACCTCCCCGACGGGCGTGGCAACGGCGGCTCGGGTGCCATCGCCGTTGGTGGCAGCGCGGTGAAGGGCGTTATCGCCAAGGTGATCGAAAGCGGTCGCGCGCTCGCAGCCGAACTGCTGGAAGCGGAGCCGGACGAGATCGGCTTCGCCGATGGCCGTTTTCCGCTGCAGGGCTCCAACCGTTCCGTTAGCCTGGGTGAGGTGGCGCGTCATGCCCGGGCCAAGGACCCGCTTGGCCTGGCCGAGACCGCCGAATACCTGCCGCCTGCCGTCACCTTTCCCAATGGCTGCCATATGGTCGAGGTCGAGCTCGATCCGCAAACCGGGGTCGTCGAGATCGTGCGCTATTCGATTGTCGAGGACCTGGGCAACGTGCTGAACCGGACCCTCGCCGAGGGCCAAATTCAGGGCGGTGTCGCCATGGGCATTGGGCAGGCGTTGGGCGAAATGATCAGGTACGATTCCGACAGCGGTCAGCTCATCACCGGCTCATTCATGGACTATCAGATGCCCCGCGCGGCGGAAATTCCGCGCGTCGATCTTAAGACCCGCGCCGTGCCCACGGCGGCGAACCCGCTTGGTGCCAAAGGTGTCGGCGAAGCCGGCACGGTGGGCGCGCTTGTCGCCACCATCAACGCCATCTGCGATGCCCTTGCGCCCTTGGGTATCCGCCACCTGGAAATGCCGGCGACCCCTGCGCGCGTGTGGGCGGCGATCGAGGCCGCCAAGTCGGCGCAGCGGTGAAGAGGAGGCTGCAGGGCAAAGTTCAGCCTCGGCCGCCAAAGACCGTCAAGGCCGGCAATGCAGCGAGCGGCCCCGCGCCAGCGGCTCCTCTCGCGCAACCCACCCCGCAACGCCGCCGCGTCCGGCGCCTTCGGGGTGGCTAACGCATCGCTGCGAGACCTAGCTATGAACCTTGACGACTTCCTCGTGCGCCCATTTCACGGCGTCCTCGGCCGGCATACCCTGTACCGCCTTGGAGTACATGTCCGTGATGATGTATTTGCTCAAGACTTCGGCGGCCTTGCGATCGGCGGGCCCGGCGTAGCCAGGGAATTGGCCCGCACGCGCGGCAACGCGGAACGGTTCCATCACCGGATCCTTGCCCCAAAGAGGGTCCTTCTCCCAAATTGTGGTGGCGCCGACGGAATAGCCTTGCTGCGAGTTGAACCATTTTTGGTACACGTCCTTGGACGTGATCCAGCGGATGAACTCCTTGGCTGCCTTCTGGTTCTTGGAATAGCCCATCAGCATGTTGGACATCGGCAGGTGATAACCGAATTGCCCGTTCGGCCCCTTCGGTAGAGGCGCATGCAGAATATCCTGCCAAAGGGGTGTCCCCTTCTCGGTCAGATAGGTGTCCGGCTTGGTCTTCGCCAGCAGGTAGATGGAAGCGCCATTGAGGGTGGCGCTGATCGTGCCCGACAGGAAGGCGCGGTTGTTGTTGGTATCGTCCCAGGCGAGGCCGCCCTCATCGTGGGCTTCCTTCCAGAAGGCTGTCATGAACTTGACCGAGTCGACCGCCGGCTTGCCGTTGAGCACCACAGTGTGGCCGTCGGCCTCGACCTCTTTGCCGCCCCATGACCACAGATAGGGATAGCTGAAGGTCGGGGCATCGCCAAAGGTGTGTCCGAGCGTTTGCCCCAGCGGCCGGCCTTTTGCTTTCAGCTTCTTGCCGGCATCGCGATAAGCCTCCCAGGTTTCCGGGAATTTGTTGAGGCCGATTTCCTCAAACCATGACTTGCGATAGGAGATTTGTGCGCCTAACACGCACCAGGGGACGGCAATCCATTTCTTGCCGTCATTGGCGACGACGGTCGATTCCTTGTAGAACCCCTCCTGCGCCTTGCCGATTTCTTCGGCAATGTCGCTGACGTCGAGGACGCTCTCGGCATAAAGTTGCGGCCAATTGTTGAGGCCACAAATAACATCCGGTCCGGAGCCGGATTGGATTGCGGAGGTCGTTCGAGCCTGAATGTCGTTGCCGTTGATGGTCTCGAGCGTAATCTTGATGCCCAGGGCCTTTTCGCCGGCTGGAACGAGCTCCTTGCGCAGGAGTTCGTCGGAGGCCGGCACAAAATCGTTCCAGCGCAGCCAATGCACCGTGCTGGCCTGAGCCTGGGCCGGCGCCTTGCCTGCCCCCAGGATCGCCGCCATCCCCCCGGTTCGGGCCGCGATTGCACCGGTGCCAGTCAACTTGAGAAATGTGCGCCGTCCAATGCGTGCCATGTCGATTCTCCCGGCCGGTGTTGTTAAAGTTCGGGGCCAATCGAATGCTACTCTTTCCTATCTAATCGTGAAGGCTTGAGGCGCATTTGGCCGCGTCCGCCGCCCACGCCCCCGGCTCAAGTTTTCGAGCCGCATCAGACAAAAGCCAATGCTTCTCTATACTTTCGGATGGCGAGGGAGCGCAGGCGTGAGCTTGGGCCGATTGGCCCAATCTTGAGCGGGGGCGCGGCAATCGCGGCGGTGCGATGCGGCCGCCGAGCGCGCGTTCCCCCTTGTCGCGAGGTCGAGCCAAGCAGAGGCGCGGGCGAGGCGAGTTAGTGCTGCAGCGCCAAACACCATGGCCGGCCAGCCGATCTCATGAGAGCTGCCGGGAAAAAGTGGTCGCCGGCAACGAACGGCGCATCCTCGCCGGAGCAGCCTTCTCAGCCGGCGCCTGCGCGCCGTCCCGTGAGCCCGCGCACGGCGCGCCCGTCAATAAAGAGCAGGCCGATCGCAATCACCATGGCTCCGGCAATTTCCGCGGGCCGCAGGGG
>DASTMQ010000166.1:0-10672 GCA_035714005.1 Hyphomicrobiaceae bacterium | reverse complement strand
TGGGTATGGCGGCGATGGCGTGAGCGCGCGTAGATCGGCACATGGGGATAGTGCTGGCGCACCATCTGTGCCGTCCGGAGCGAGGCTTCGACGTTGTCGATTGCCAGCACGAAGGCGCGCGCCTTACCGGTTTGCGCCGCCTCCAGGATCTCGAGCCGGCTGGCGTCTCCGAAGTAGATGCGCGCTCCGAATTTACGCACGCCATCCACGTGTTCGGGATCCGAGTCGAGAGCGGTGATCGGAATGTGCTTGGCAGTCAGCACGCGGCCGACGATCTGGCCGACGCGCCCGAAACCCGCGATGACCACATGCCCATCATTCTCCGGCAAGGTATCAAAGGCGCGTGCCACAACGGCCTTTGGCCAGAGCCGCTCTTCCATGACCAACAAAATCGGGGTGGCTGCCATTGACAGGGTCACCGCTACGGAGAGCAACTCGGCAATCGACTTCTCGAGCACGCCAGCGCTCAGCCCGGCGGCGAAAAGCACGAAGGCGAACTCTCCACCCTGCGCGATCGAAAGCGCAAAGCGCCGTGATGGCCCAGGCTCGAGGCCGGCGCGGCGACCGAGGAGAACCAGGATAAGGCTTTTGATCACCAGCAGTCCCGCCACGATGCTCAGCACGAGGCCTGGCTCGCGGGCAATCAGGCCAAGGTTGAGCGACATGCCGACGGCGGTGAAAAAGAGACCCATCAGCAGCCCTTCGAAAGGCGCGATATCAGCCTGGATTTCGTGGCGGTAGTCGGAGTCGGCGAGCAGCACGCCGGCGATGAAGGCGCCGAGCGACGCCGACAGTCCTGCCTGCTCCATCACCAGCGTGACCCCAACCACGGTCAACAGCGCGCTGGCGGTCATCGCCTCCTTGACGCGGGTGCGCGCCACCAGGCTAAAGATGCCGTCAAGCAGGTAACGACCGACCACGACGACCAAGACGATGACGCCAATGGCTTTGGCCGCCGCCAGCAGCTCCATTTGCTGCGTCGCGTCCTTGACGGCCACGGCGAACAGCGGCGGCACGGCGATCAAGGGAATGGCCGCCAGATCCTGGAACAAGAGCACAGCGAAGGCCAGGCGGCCGTGACGGAGCGCCAGTTCGCCCTTCTCCTCCAAAATCTGCAGCGCGAAGGCGGTCGAGGACAGCGACAGGGCGAGACCGGCGAAGACGGCGGCCTGCCAGGCCAGTCCAAACGCCATGGCCGCGACCGCCAGCGCCGCCCCGGTCAGCGCCACTTGGGCGCCGCCAAGGCCGAAGATGCCGGCCCGCATCGCCCACAACCGTTTGGGTCTGAGCTCCAGCCCGATCAGGAACAACAAGAGCACGACGCCGAACTCGGCAAAGTGCAGCACCGTATTCACCTCATACACGGTGACGACGAAACCCAACCCGAAGGGACCGATCAGGACGCCGACCAGCAGGTAGCCCAGCACGTTGCCGATGCGCAGGAGCTTGCCCAGCGGCGCCGCCACCACGGCCGCGGCCAAGAACAGGGCAACTTGGGTCAGCGTCACGTCGGTCATGTTTGGGCCCGCGAAAAGTTGGGGGACAGGTGATAGGGAGCCAGGCGGGCTTGCGGCAAGCGCAAAAACTGAGGCCGGTCGCGGAGTTGTGGCGGGCACACACGCCCGCGGGGCGCCGGCCCTCGGCGGCCGCGCCCGAGCCGGCGGCTCTTTAGGAGGAATACTTAATGGTGCAGCCGTAGGGTCGCGACGTCTTGACGGTCACCGCCTTACCGGCGGCGACTTCGCTCAGGGCCGCGTCGACAAAATTCTTGGCCGTCTTCAGATCCTCCAAGCGCGTCGTGGGCTTGTCATCGATGCCGCCCATGTAGACCAAGGCGCCGTCGCCCGTGATCACGTACATGTGCGGGGTCACCTGCGCCCCGTAGCTGCGACCCACACCGCCCTTGGGGTCCAACAGGACCGCGGACGGCACCGCCCCTCTCTCCTCGGTGAGCTTGTTGGCCTCGAGACCGTGCACAAAGCCCTGGGCGCCAGGGTGCGAGGAAATCAAAGTCAGCCAGACGACGCCCTGCGCCGTCCACTTTTTCTGCAGCCCTTGCATGTTGTTGCCACCGTAGTGCTTACGCACATAGGGACATTCGTGATTGGTCCATTCCAATACCACCGTCTTGCCTTTGAAGTCGGCAAGCGACACGGAATGACCGTTGCTGTCCAGCAGCGTGAAATTCGGCGCCGGCGCGGCAAGGCGCGCCTGCGGGCCGGGGTCGGCCGCACGCGAGGACGCTGCTACGAGCGTCAGAAGGCCGGCGCCGCCGAGAAGCACCAGCAGGCCACGACGTCGGATAAGGGACATGCAATTGCTCCGGGCTCGATGACAAGCAGAGGATCGCTTTGGTGCCGACGATAGCAGTCAAGCGCAATCGAACACAAACGGGGCGCACGCGCAGGCGCTTCGTTACCGCCCAAAGCGGCAAAAAGAACGCTTGCCGTACCAATACTGCCGCACGCCGTCGCGCGCGAGCAAATGTCGTGCGCGCAACGTTGGCTTGGGCAGCCGGCAGCTCGCGTCAAACGCTGCTGGCCAACCCTGGCGCGGTGCCAGTGCCGCCGGTTGGCGAGGGCACAAGAGCACGGCGCGGCCGTTTTTCCCGTTAGGTCAGCGCCCGGCAGGCGTCGAGCCGGTCGGTGTGGCGTGTGATTTGAACCAAGCTGGTCTAGGCAAGGCCGCGGCGCGCCTCGGCGCGGGGGGCGCGCGCCGGTTTGGTTGCGCGCAGGCGCGCACCGCCGCACGCGCGCAATCCGCGGCGATCGCAATCAGCTTTTGGGAGCCGAAGACCCGCTCGATCCCGACCCGGAGCTCCCCGCGCGCGTCGACGCCGTGGTCGTGCTCGAGCTGCGGGGGTCGCCCTCGCGCAAGATTTCTGGTGTGCCGAACACCACGCCATCCGGCGTCGGGATCGGGGTTGGGCTCACGGCCGCGAAGTTGCTCCCCTCCTTCAAGAGCTGGATCCGCATCAGCATGGCAAAGTCCTCGTGCACCGTATTGTGGCAATGCTGCACATAAGAGCCGCCGTACTCGCCGAACTGCACTTGAAACTGCACCTGGCCGCCTGGGCGCAAGCGCCAGACGTCCTTGCGCACGAGCCTTTCGGTTGACGGGATCGACTGACTGCCACGGTTCATGGTGACACCTTCCTCGAAATGGAGGTGGATCGGGTGATCCCAACCGCCGCCACCATTGACGTAGGTCCAGTGCTCGACCTCGCCGGGGCGCGGGATCAATATGGAGATGCGATTGGCATTGAAGGTGTGGGCATCCTCGCCGTTGATCTTGATCGACCAGGGAAACGACGCCGTTTCCGGGCAATCGGGCGTGCACTGGCCGGTTTTTGGATCGCGCAAGTCCCCGCCGCCGGATCGCCCGAACTCGACGACGCGCTTGCGCACCGGCGTGACGATCGGGACCTGCTCGGTTAGAGCCAGCGGTACTTGGCTCTTATCTGAGCTGCCGCAGCTGTTCGCCGTGGTTAGGGTAGTGCCGGGCACGTCGATGCTCGGCGCCGAGCTCGCGATGCGAAACTCCATGATGGCGCCGACGAATGGATCGTTGTTGTCGCCGGCGAGTGCCTGACTCAGGGATAGCGCACCATCGGGCTTGCGCCCGTCGGTTTGTTTCAGGGTATTGACCAGCCTGATCTTGTCGCCGACCCGGAAGCTGGAAAAATCGACGACGATATCGTAGCGTTCGGCGCTGCCTTGCTCGTCGAGCTCCGTCAAAGCGATGGGATTGACGACAAAATTTCCATCGTTGGCGATGAACTTGAACGGCACGGCGCGGCCCGACGGCTCCGCCAAGGCCAGTTTGATGAAGCGGGACATGCTGGCGTTGATGAGCCGGAGGCGATATTTGCGCGGCAACACGTCCAGGTAGGGCGCATAGGCGAAGTTCACCAACGGCACGTCGCCGACGAAGCCGTCGCTGGTGAAGATATCGAAGAAGTACTGTCCGTCGCGATCGGTCGCCCCATCGGAGACGATCAAATTGACGTCGAAATCGATGTTGCCCCAACCGAGCCGGTTGCCGCTCGGCAGGCGGAGGTTGACGCCGTCGTTGAGGCTTTCGTTGCCGCGGTCGCGGCCGCTGTACATGTTCACGATGATGAGATTGCCCTTGTAGACATTCTCGGCGGTGAAGAAAAAACGGTGGTCGTGTGCCCACATCGAGCCTTGCAGCTCGCGCCAATCGCCCGCCACCTTGATGAGACCGCCGCGCCCGCAGCGCCTCCCGCTGGCGAATGCGCGATGCCTTGCTTGCAATGTACATGGGTCCTTACCTGCTTTGGATGTTGAAACTTTGCTGCTTGCCTGCGCCTGGCGAAGAAAATCGTGCTGCGCGATGAGAGTGCGGCCGAGGCTCGTGATACCGATCAGCGTGATGCTGCCGGCGTGCTAATCGTGATCGGCGTGTCGAGTGCGCCGGCGCAGCGACCGAATGGGAAGGATGCAAGCGATCGGTCTGATCCTGATCGACGAAGGGCGTGACAACATTGCTCGACCCCACGCACGCCCAAGGGGAAATTCAGATCGGTTCGGTCGAAAGCAACCATGTACGTCCCTCGGCGGCGTATGCTGCGGCGGTTCGGACGCACGGACTGAACGTCAATCGAAGACTTGTCGCAGAGACGGCTTGCCTCACGGAGGGGTTTGCCACCTCTCCCGAAATACCGTCGCCAGCACGCTTGGTCCTTAACCCGCCAACCTCGTGCCGCCATCATCGCCGGGGCGACCCCGGCGCCAACCGAGCAAGGTACAAGAACGAAGCCGCACCGATGGATTGCACGGCGACCCCAAGGTGAGGACCGAGGCTAGACCCTTCGCCGGGCTACAGGGCCCCAAAGGTGTAACCACATGCAAATGCCTCTTGTTGTCCGCCGCGCGGCGATACCGAGCACTGCTTGGGGTCGCGGGCCGCACGGCAAAATAGGCGAAGGGCCACCCGGCACTGAGGCGCCAAACGGAGCGGTTCTGAGGCACGGAAAGCAAGCAAACGTCGGGCGATGCGCTAAGGGTCAGACCACGGCCTGATAACGCGCCACGCAGGTGGCAAGCACCTCCTCTGCGGGCCGGCTCCACCAGCGCTCGGAGAAGATTTCGACTTCCGCCGGCCCGCTATAGCCGGCCGCCTCGACCCAGGTGCGAATCTTCCGCAACTCGACGATGCCGTCACCCATCATGCCGCGATCATTGAGCAGATCGCGTGTCGGCAGCAGCCAATCGCAGACGTGATAGGCCAGCAATCGATCGCGGCCCGCCCGCGCGATCTGGCCCTCAAGCTTGGGATCCCACCAGGTGTGATAGACGTCGACGGCGACGCCGAGAGTGCCGCTGCGCTCCGGATCGAGTGCGTCGCAGATGTCGAGCGCGTGCTCGGTGGTATTGACGCAGGCGCGGTCGGCTGCCTGCATGGGATGCAGCGGCTCGATGGCGAGTGGCATGCCGACTTGGCGCGCGTAGGCGACCGTGGCGGCGATGCCGTCCACGACCTGTTGGCGCGCCAGGCCGATGTCCTTGTGGGCCGGTTGGCCACCCAACGCCCCGGGCAACGCGCCCACGACCAGCACCAGGCAGGGCGCGCCCAGGGTCTTGGCCTCATCGACCGCCCTGCGATTGTCGTCGAGGGCGGCGCGCAGGCCCGGCGGATCGGCGGCGGGGAAAAAGCCGCCGCGGCAGTAGCCCGACAGTGCCAAACCCGTCGCCTTCAGCTGCCGCGCGACCTTTGCCAGCCCGGCGGCCCCAACCTGATCGCGCCAGGGACAGACGCTGGGAATGCCGCGACGGGCGCAGGCCTCGATGATGGCCGGCAGTTCCAGCTGCTTGCGCAGGGTCGCCGTATTGATGGACAAATGCGCAAGGCTTCGGGTGAAATCGCGCATCAAGCAATCCCGTGCACCGCCAACACGCGCACCATGCGTCGGCGCGCCAAGTCGGGATCGCGCAGGAGCCCGGCGCGATCGGCGAGCCGGAACAGCTCGGCCAGATGCGGCAATGAGCGCGCGCTCTGCTGCCCACCAATCATGACGAAGTGATCCTGCAGGCCATTGAGATAAGCCATGAAGACGACGCCGGTCTTGTAGAAGCGGGTCGGGGCCTCAAAGATGTGCCGCGACAGCGCAACGGTGGGCTCGAAGATTGCGTCGAACTGCCGCCGATCACCGGCCGCGAGCGCGCCAAGGGCGGCCGAGGCGGCCGGCGCGATGGCATCGAAGATGCCGAGCAAGGCGTCGCTGTAGCCTTGCGTGTCGCCGGCGATCAGCTCCGCATAATTAAAATCATCCCCCGTATACATGCGCACGCCCGCGGGCAGCTGCCGCCGCATGGCGATTTCCTTGTCCTTGTCGAGCAGTGAGATTTTGATGCCGTCGACCTTGGCGACATGCGCCCTGATGATGGCGGTCGCGGTTTCCATCGCCAGCCTATGGTCGTGGTTACCCCAGTAGCCGGCGAGTGCCGGATCGAACATCTCGCCCAGCCAGTGGATGATGACGGGAGCCTTGGCCTGCGCCAGCACGCGATCATAGACGCGCTCGTAATCGCTTGCGGACTTGGCAATGCGGGCCAGCGCCCGGCTCGCCATCACAATCAGGCGACCGCCGACGGCCTCAATCGCGGTCATCTGCTCCTGGTAGGCGCCAATCACTTCGTCGACGGAGCGGACCCCGGCGGCATCGAGATGATCGGTGCCGCAACCGCAAAAGATCAGGGCCGGTCGGCCGTTTCGCGCCTCCCAGGCGGTGGCCGCCCGTGTGGCGCGCCGGATCAGCTCCAATGAGGTCGGCCAATCAAGCCCCATGCCGCGCTGGGCCGTGTCCATGGCTTCGGCGACGCCGAGGCCCAGGTCCCATAGGTATTCGCGGGTCGCAATGGTCCTGTCCCAATCGATCGCGCAATCGAGCCAAGGATCGTTGGCCGCGGTCGCATCGGCCACCACATGGGCGGCGGCGAGCGCGATGCGATTGAATGCCCCCGCAACCTTGTCCGGATAGGCGCGCGGCTCCGAAAGCACGAAGGTCTCAAGCTTGCCCGCCGTCGTCGGCAGGTTGATGCGCATGCTGGAAAGGATGGGTGCATTCATGGAGAGTGGTTCCGGTCCGTAGTTTGCTTGCGGTCTTTGCCTGTCATTTCATGCCGAGCTTGGCCGGCTGTCGCCGACGCGAGGCGGCAGCCAAGCTGGTTGCCTCACACCTTGAGCTCGGGAACGTCGATCCATCGCCGCTCCTTCCAACTCTTGAGCGCACATTCGACAAGCTGCACGCCCTTGGCGCCTTCGAGCAGGTCCCACGTGTAGGGAGCGTCTTCGGCAACGTGGCGGATGAAGGCTTCCCATTGCAGCTTGAAACCGTTGTCGAAGCTTTGTGTCTCGGGTACCGGCTGCCAGCCCTGGTAGAAATTGATCGGCTGCTTGACGTCGGGGTTCCAAACCGGCTTGGGCGTCGCCATGCGGTGCTGGCAAACGACGTCCTGCAGGCCCGCCACGGCCGAGCCGTGCGTGCCGTCCACGTGCAGGGTCAACAAATCGTCGCGTCGCACGCGCGTGGCCCAGGAGCTGTTGAAATGCGCAATCACGCCATCGGCGAGCTGGAAGGTCGCATAAGCGGCATCGTCGGCGGTGGCTTTGTAGCGCCTGCCGGCTTCGTCGATCCGCTCCGGGATATGCGTGGCACCCAGGCACGACACCGACCTCACGCGACCGAAGGTGTTATCGAGGACGTAGCGCCAATGGCAGAGCATATCGAGAATGATGCCGCCGCCATCTTCCGTCCGATAGTTCCAGGACGGGCGCTGCGCCGGCTGCAAGTCACCCTCAAACACCCAGTAGCCGAATTCGCCGCGCACCGCGAGCACGCGACCGAAAAACCCCGAATCGATCAGCTGCTTGAGTTTTCGGAGCCCCGGCAGGAACAGCTTGTCCTGCACGACGCCATGCTTGATGCCCGCCGCCTTGGCCTGCCGTGCGATCGCCATAGCCGCCTCGAGATTGGTCGCCACCGGCTTTTCGCAATAGACGTGCTTGCCGGCCGCGATCGCCTTGGCAAGCAGCGCCGGCCGCATCTGGGTGGTTGCCGCATCGAAGAAAACGGTGTCGTTACGGTCGGCGAGGCAGGCCTCGAGGTCGCTGCTTACCCGGGACAGCCCGTGCGCCTTGGCGAGCTCGGCCAACTTGTCCTGATTGCGCCCCACCAGGATCGGATCGGGCATGACCCGGTCGCCGTTTGCCAGCGGCACGCCACCCTCGGCGCGAATGGCAGCGATGGACCGGGCCAGGTGCTGGTTTGCGCCCATGCGCCCGGTCACGCCGTACATTACTATGCCGAGCCGTCGCACTGCCATCGCCTGCCTCCCAAAGTCTTGCGAGAGGCCAGTTAGGGTGAGCACCAATCCCCTGTCAACGTGGCCGGGCCGAGGCCTCGCCCGCCCGGCATTTGGGCGGCTACGAGGCGGGGCGCGCGGCGCGCGGCACGCCGCGTCTCAGGCCGCGCGCTCCAGCCGGCACTGGAAGCAATTGTTGGCGGCGGAGCGGAGATGAATGTAGGCGAGGCGCGGATCGGCGAACATCGCCTCGGCGGCCACCGGGATTTGGGCGGTCGGCACGATCTGGCCCGAGCCGTAGACGATGCGGTCGTCGGCGCCATAACCGCGCACGAGGTAGTACTCGCTTGTCAGCATGGCGGGCAGCTCGGTGCTCGGCTCGTGACGGGCGCAGGCGTCCCCGTGCAGGAAAATGGGACCTTGCTCGGCGTAGGGCTGGGGTCCGGGAAAGGGACGATGGGAGAGGATCAAAAAGGCCTCGCCGGCGGCGACCGGCCTGAGGCAGTGACGGCACGGGACGCCGCGGCCGGGCGAAATGTGGCGCTCGGGCGTCTGACCATTGGCATCGGGACCGCCCGCCTGCAGGCTGCGCACCAGCGGTGTCTCGAGGGCGACAAAACGCACGGGCATGCCCTTTTCCTCGCAAACTCGCGTATCATTGCCATGGCCATAGCCTGGGCCGGCGATGGCGGCGACCCGAAAGTTGCGCGTGCCGCGGCACCACGCCCCGTCGCGGCCCGCAGCGGCAGCAAGCCGGAGGTAGGCGAGCAGCCCCAGGAGAGAAGCCGTGCTCAATTACGTTGCCGTATTGCTGGCCGCGCTAGCCAGCTTCGCCTTCGGCGCTGCCTGGTATGGCGCGCTCGCCAAGGCCTGGCTGGCCGCCCGAGGGGCCGCCGCTGGGCAGCAAGCGATGCGCCGTCTGGGCCCGATTCCCATGGCCTATCTCATCGCTTTCTTCGCCGAGTTGGTCATGGCCTTTATGCTCGCCGGTATTCTCTTGCACCTGGCGCAGGGCGGTCTGGCGCCGGGCCCGCGCAACGGCTTGATCTCGGCGGCCTTCCTGTGGCTCGGGTTTGTCGCCACCACGCTCGTGGTCAACCACGCCTTCCAAGGTGCCAAGTCGGCGCTGACCATTATCGACGGCGGACACTGGCTGGGCGTGCTGCTGATCCAGGGTGCGATCTTGGGCGCCTGGGGCATCGGCTAGTCGAGGGCGCACGCGCGCACCCTAGGGAGCACCTTGGCCGCCAGCAAAACCTGCGGGCGGCGTCGCTCGCAGCCCGAACGCGTTCGACCAAGGAGCCAGTTGCTCATTGGACCCCAGTGCCGATAATAGGGCCAAACGAGAGGCCCGCCCGGGAGGAACCAATGTCGGAGAAAATCTATAACGTAGCCGCCGAGTGGACGAGCCGCGCCTGGGTGGACAACGCCAAATATCTGGCGATGTACAAGCGTTCCGTTGAAGATCCAAACCAGTTCTGGGGCGAGGCCGGCAAGCGCATCGACTGGATCAAGCCCTACACGCGCGTGAAGAATAGTTCCTATGCTCCCGACAACGTCTCGATCAAGTGGTACGAGGACGGCACCCTCAACGTCTCCGCCAACTGCATCGATCGACATCTAAAAAAGCGGGCCGATCAGATCGCCATTATCTGGGAAGGCGACGACCCAACCCACGACGAAAAAATCACCTATCGTCAGCTGCACGAGCGCGTCTCAAAGTTTGCCAATGTGCTCAAAGCCAACGGCGTCAAAAAAGGCGACCGCGTCACGATTTATCTGCCGATGATTCCCGAGGCGGCCTACGCCATGCTCGCCTGTAGCCGCATCGGCGCGGTGCATTCGGTGGTCTTTGGCGGTTTCTCCCCGGACAGCCTGGCGGGTCGCGTCGTCGACGCCGATTCCAAATTCATCATCACCGCCGACGAGGGCGTGCGCGGGGGCCGCACCATCCCGCTCAAGAAAAACACCGACGAAGCCTTGAAAAAATGCAAAGGCGACGAAAAGGTGTTGGTCGTCCGCCGCACCGGCAATCAGGTGCCGTGGACGGCTGGCCGAGATATTTGGCTCCACGATGAGCTCGTGAAGGTGAACGCCGACTGTGCGCCCGAGCCGATGCAGGCTGAGGATCCGCTCTTCATTCTCTACACCTCGGGCTCGACCGGCAAGCCGAAGGGGGTTTTGCATACGACCGGCGGCTATCTGGTCTACGTCGCCCTCACGCACGAGCTGGTGTTCGACTATCACGATGGCGACATCTATTGGTGCACCGCCGACGTCGGTTGGGTCACGGGGCACAGCTATATTCTGTACGGCCCACTTGCAAACGGCGCCACCACCCTGAT
>DASTMQ010000165.1:0-2734 GCA_035714005.1 Hyphomicrobiaceae bacterium | reverse complement strand
TCCGACACCGTCACGGTCACCTACCGCGACCCGCTGGCGCTGATGCTGGAGCTGCGGGCCATGGGGGCCAGCAACGCGCTCGCCGAGCGCAGCCGGCGCCCCCTGCGCCGCGCCACCCTGGCACGCGCCGTCGAGGTCTATCGCGAGCGTTTCGGCCTGCCCGACGGCCGCGTGCCGGCCACCTTCGAGATCATCACCATGACCGCCTGGGCCCCGCACCCGAGCCAGCCCAAGCCGCTGCGCCCGGGCTCGGCCACGACGCGACTGGCGGACGTCTTGGGGTCAGACCCTGCGGGTCTGACCCCTGGCTCGACGCCGAAAGAGGGCAAGTAGGTGTGGAGCCGACTTGCTGAAGGCTTCTGCACTGGGGTCAGACCCGCAGAGTCTGACCCCCTACAACAGGTCACGCAGCACGGCCTTGAGCGGCTCGTCGGCCGGGGGCATGGGGTAGTCGGCGAGCTTCCGGGCGCGCACCCAGGCCAGCTGCTGGCCCTGCTGGGGCGCGATGTCGCCGTCCCAGCGGCGGCACACGTAGAGCGGCATCAGCAGGTGGAACTCAGGGTAGCTGTGGCTGGCGAAGCTCAAGGGCGCGAGGCACTGGCCGGTGATCTCGATGTCCAGCTCCTCCTTCAGCTCGCGGATCAGCGCCGCCTCCGGCGTCTCCCCCGGCTCGATCTTGCCGCCGGGAAACTCCCACAACCCCGCCAGCGGCTTGCCCGCCGGCCGCCTGGCCAGCAGCACCCGCCCGTCGGCATCGACAAGCGCACAGGCGGCAACGAGGAGGATCAGCAGCGACATAGGTGCGTGTTCAAAGCCTTTCCGCAGCCATGGCTATGCGGCCTTGGGCACGAGCCTCTTGACCTTGATATCGACGGCGCGCTGGCGCAGCCGGGCGAGATCGTAGGCCGCCTGCATGCCGAGCCAAGCGTCGGCGGTGCCGCCCACGCCCTTCTCGAGCCGTAGTGCCATCTCGGGGGTGATCCCGCTCTTGCCGTTGAGGAGGTTGTAAAGCTGCTGCCGCGTGACGCCTAGCGCTTCTGCCGCCTCAGCCACCGTCAGGCCAAGCGTATCGATGTCATCTTTCAGGCCGCGGCCGGGATGCGGTGGGTTCTTCATGGGCATGGTCTGTCCTTTCAATGGTAGTCCACCAGATCGACATCGAAGGCCTTGCCGTCCCTGAAACGAAACACGATGCGCCAGTTGGCCCGAACTGTAACCGCCCAGAAGGCCCTCAAGCTGCCTTTGAGACGATGGAGGCGAAAGCTCGGCCTGTTCATGTCGATTATTGTCCCGGCCGAATCCAAGGCAGCGAGAATGACGGCGATGCGATCCACCATATCGGGCGGGAGCTTGGTTCGATCATCTCGATCATACAAGCGCTTCAAGCCCTTATGGCGGAAGCTTTCGATCATCGCCGTTGATGTAAAGTGTAAAATGACATTTGTCAATATCGAGAGGTATGCACAGAACGCGGTCGCCACTCTGGCGCACAGGCCCGGCTTTCGAAATGAGGAGGCTAGCTCCGATAATCCGCGTTGATCGAGATATACCCGTGGGTGAGGTCGCAGGTCCAGACCGTGGCCTTGCCGGCGCCCAACCCCAAGTCGACGCCGATCTCGATTTCCTTACCTTCCATGTAGCGTGCGACGGTGGCCTCGTCATAGTCGGGGGCGCGCTCGCCGTGCCTGGCCACCTCGATGGCGCCGTAGCGGATGGAGAGGCGGTCGCGGTCGGCGGCTTCGCCGGCCTTGCCGACGGCCATCACCACGCGGCCCCAGTTGGGGTCGCAGCCGGCGATGGCGGTCTTGACCAGCGGCGAGTTGGCGATGGCGAAACCGATGCGGCGCGCGGCGGCATCCGTCTCGGCGCCCGTCACCTCGACAGTGACGAACTTGCTGAGGCCCTCGCCGTCCTTCACCACCATCAGCGCCAGCTCGCGCATCAGGTCGTGCAGGGCGGTGGCGAAGGCTCTGCCCTCTGCACTCGCTGCATCGGCGATGCGCTGCGCGCCGCGGGCTGCCGCCGCACCCGTCGCGAACGCGAGCACGGTGTCGCTGGTGGAGGTGTCGCTGTCGATGGTGATGCAGTTGAAGGTCTTGTCCGCGCCGGCCGCCAGCATCGCCTGCAGTGCGATCTGATCAATCGCTGCATCCGTGAAGATGTAGACCAGCATGGTGGCGAGGTCGGGCGCGATCATGCCGGCGCCCTTGGCGAAGCCGTTGAGCACTACGTCCGCGCTGCCGAGACGCGCGGTACGTGTGGCGAGCTTGGGGAAGGTGTCGGTGGTCATGATGGCGCGCGCCGCCGCGTGCCAGGCGTCCGATGCCGCGGCCTTGGCTAGCCCGTCCAGGAGGTGGGCGAACCTGGAGGCGTCGAGCGGCTCGCCGATCACGCCGGTCGAAGAGACATAAACCTCGTCGGCCGCGCAGCCCACCGCCGCCGCAGCCGCCTCCGCCGTTGTGCGCGTAGCCTCGGCGCCGAGCTTGCCCGTGAAAGCATTGGCGTTGCCCGAGTTGACCACCAGCGCCCGCGCCGTGCCCTTGGCGAGGTTCTGGCGGCACCACAGCACCGGCGCCGAGGCGGTCTTGGACCGCGTCAGCACGCCCGCCACCGTCGTGCCGGGATCGAGCACCGCCAGCATCAGGTCGGTGCGGTCGGCGTAGCGGATGCCGGCGGCGCAGGCGGCGAATTTCACGCCCGGCACCGGCGCCATCTCGGGGAGCCGCGCGGGCGC
>DASTMQ010000164.1:0-4782 GCA_035714005.1 Hyphomicrobiaceae bacterium | reverse complement strand
AGGTGCGAGCGAAGCGGTCGAGCAGGCAAAGCTCGCGCACGAGATCCGGACGCCCCTCAGCGCCGTGATTTCTTATGCCGAGGTCCTGAAGGACGAGCACTTCGGTCCCCTGGGAAATGCCTGTTATCGAACCTATGCCTCTAACATTTTCGAAAGCGCGCGCCACGTCTTGCGCCTCGTGGATGGCATGTTGCAGAGCTTTGTCGACCGCTCGAGCACATCGCGCCTCACCTTCACCAATGTGGCGGCCGACGACGTGATCGAAAGCTGCCTCGTCCTGGCTCGGCCTGTGGCCGAAAGGGCCGGCGTCGACCTCATCGCCTCGCTGCCGCCCAATCCGCCCCAGGTCGTTGCCGACGAACTGAGCCTCAAGCAGATCCTCTTGAACCTGCTGGCGAATGCCATCAAGTTTTCGCGCCGAGGCGATCGCGTCAGCGTCTGCGCGCTCAATCCCGCGTCCGGGGTGTTGCACATTTCGGTGGCCGACACCGGGCCAGGTATGGTTCAAGCCAGCGCGGCCAACGCCGGCGACTGCACGTCGCCGGACGGCGGCCGCAAGGGCGGCCTAGGCTTCGGTCTGCCGCTCGCCAAAGCCTTGGCGGACGCCAACGGCGCCTCGCTGCAAATCGAAAGCGAGCTCGGGCGCGGAACCTGCGTCACCCTAACCTTCGGCAAAGACCGCGTCGTGCCGGTGTGACGGCGTCGTCGCCCGCCCAATTTTGTGCGCCGCACGCGCCGGGGCGGCTGGCCGCACCATGTCACACGGCCCAGCCCGGAACAATCGGCCTATGCTCCCCGCAGCTTGAGTGAAGGCGGCTGCCCATGAGGTCCAAACACCGATCGACGGCGATCGAGGCCGCGCCCGATGGCCGGCCGCCGGGCGCGCTTCGCCCGGCCGCTTGGCCGGCCTGGAGGGGTCCAGCTTGGGCCGAGGGAACGCGTGCCTGGACGGTCTTGGCTGGTCTGCTGGCGGGCATCATCTTGCTGCCGATCGGCACCATTGTCGTTCTCGCGCTCAGTTCCGAGCAAAACGTCTGGCCGCACCTGTTGGCAACCGTTTTGCCGCGGGCGCTCGCCGACACCTTTATTCTGATGGCCGGGGTCGGGGTGTTGGCACTGGCACTTGGTACCGCCGCCGCCTGGCTCGTCACCATGTATCGCTTTCCCGGGCGTGGCGTCCTCGACCGATTGCTCGTGCTGCCGCTGGCAATGCCGACCTACATCGTGGCCTACTGCTACGTGGAGCTGCTCGACTATTCCGGGCCGGTGCAGCAGATGCTGCGCGCCTTGTTCGGCTGGCAGAGTGCGCGGGACTACTGGTTCCCCGAGGTTCGCACGCTCGGCGGCTGTGTGCTCGTGCTCTCGAGCGTGCTTTACCCTTACGTTTACCTGTCGGCCCGGGCTAGCTTCGCGCAACAGTCCGTTTGCGTGCTCGAAGTTGCGCGCACCTTGGGACAGACGCCCTTCGGGGCGTTCCAGAGCGTGGCCTTGCCGCTGGCGCGCCCGGCCTTGGCCGCGGGCGTGGCGCTCACCTTGATGGAGTGCCTCAATGATTTGGGCGCAGCCCAGTACCTCGGGGTGCAGACCCTGACCGTCAGCATCTACACGACGTGGTTGCAGCGCTCCAACCTCGCGGGTGCGGCCCAGATTGCCCTGGTGGCATTGCTGCTGGTGTTGGCCCTGCTGCTCAGCGAACGCATCGCCCGCGGTGGAGCGCGCGTCCATCACACGACCGGGCGTTATCGTGCCATCCCATTTTCCGATCTGCAGGGTTGGCGCGCCTATGCGGTCGCGGCCGCCTGCGCCATTCCGGTCATCGTCGGCTTTATTCTGCCGCTGCTCGTGCTCCTGGCGCAGGCCTCAACCTATCTTTCCGAGGCGCTGATGCTCGGCTTCTGGCGAGCGGTGCGCAACAGCGTGACCGTGGCGGGAGCGGCGGCCGTATCCACGGTTTGTGTGGGCCTCGCCCTCGTCTATGCGCGCCGCTTGACGGCAAATGCGTTTGTGCGCGCCGTCATACCGATCGCCAGCCTTGGCTATGCGCTGCCTGGAACCGTGTTGGCGCTCGGCCTGCTGCTGCCGCTTGCTGCCTTCGACAACACCGTCGACGCTTTGCTGCGATCCGGCATCGGAGTTTCGAGCGGTCTACTGCTGTCGGGCAGCCTGTTTATCATTGTGCTGGCCTACACCGTGCGCTTCTTGGCGATCGCGCTCGGCTCTCTCGAGGCGGGCTTCGAGAAGCTGTCGCCAAATCTGGACGCGGTCGCCCGGACCTTGGGCGAGACCGCGCTTTCCTCGCTTCGGCGCGTCCACGTGCCGTTGCTGATCCCGGCGCTGGGGGCCGCAGCGCTATTGGTCTTTGTCGACGGCATGAAGGAGCTTCCCGCAACGCTGCTGCTGCGACCCTTCAACTTTGAGACGCTGGCAACCCACGCCTACAGTTATGCGGCGCTCGAGCAATTCGAACGCGCCGCGCTCGGCGCGCTCACTATCGTGCTGATCGGTCTCGTGCCCGTTTTGCTGTTGCACCAGGCGGTAGCGGGCGGCCGCGCCGGCGCGTCGCGGGCCGACGCCGGCAATCCGCGCGCGCCGGGACGGTGAGGTTGGCTGCGGCGACCGGTGCGCGCGCCGCTCCACTTCAATGGGCGAGTTCGGCCAGGTTGCGATAGAGCTCGAGCGCCTCTGGATTGGCGAGCGCTTCTTTGTTCTTGACCTCGCGTCCGTGCACGAGCTCGCGGACGGCAAGCTCGGTGATCTTGCCCGACTTGGTTCGGGGAATGTCGGCCACTTGCACGATCCTGGCCGGGACGTGACGTGGGCTGGCGCCGGTGCGGATCTGGCGTTTGATGCGCTCGCTCAGTCCTGCGTCGAGCGTCAGGCCTGGCTTGAGGACCACGAAGAGCACGACGCGCACGTCGTGCGCCCAGTCCTGACCGATCACGATGCTTTCCTGCACCTCTTCCAGCTGCTCGACCTGACGATAGATCTCCGCGGTGCCGATGCGCACGCCGCCGGGATTGAGGGTCGCGTCCGAGCGGCCGTGAATTATCATGCCGCCGTGCTCGGTCCATTCGGCAAAGTCGCCATGATGCCAGATATTGTCGAAGCGCGAGAAGTAGGCGCTGCGATATTTCTTGCCATCCGCATCATTCCAAAACCCGATCGGCATTGAGGGGAAGGGCTTGGTGCACACGAGTTCACCCTTCTCGTGCAGCTTGGCCGGTTTGCCGCTGGCATCGAACACGTCGACGGCCATACCGAGGCCTGGACCCTGGATCTCCCCACGCCATACCGGTTGGGTGGGAACCCCCAGCACGAAGCATCCGCAAATATCGGTGCCACCCGAAATGGAGGCCAAGTGCAGGTCTTGCTTGAGGCTCGCGTAGATGTAGTCGAAGCTTTCCGGCGCCAGCGGCGAGCCCGTGGAAAGCATGGCGCGCATGGCGCTGAGATCGTGCGTGCTGCCCGGTTCCAATCCGGCTTTTTTCAGGGCGTCGATGTATTTGGCGGAAGTGCCGAAATGGCTCGCTTTCTCCGCCTCGGCGTAGTCCCACAGAATGCTGCCTGACGGATGGAAGGGCGAGCCATCGTAGAGCAGCAAGCTTGCGCCCGAGGCGAGCCCTGAGATCAACCAATTCCACATCATCCAACCGAGCGTCGTGAAATAAAGCAACCTGTCACCCGGCCGCAGGTCGCAATGCAGGCGGTGCTCGCTCAAATGTTTGAGCAGGGTGCCGCCGGCGGAATGCACAATGCATTTGGGCATGCCCGTGGTGCCGGACGAGAACATAATGTAAAGCGGATGCGCGAAAGGCAACCGCGTGAACTGCACGGGCGCGTGTGGCTGGGCGCCGACCGCATCCGCCCAGGTTTGCGCGCGCTGGCCCGGCACAAGGCTGGCGTTGAGGCGCTGGGCGACCTCCCTGCCGCGACCGAGATAGGAGACGACGATGATGAGGCGCAACGTCGGCAGTCGGCCGGCGATCGCGGCGAGCTTGTCGGAGACGTCGATCGACTTACCGTTGTAGTGGTAGCCATCGCAGGCGATGAGGACCTTCGGTTCGATTTGGCCGAACCGATCGAGCACGCCCTCAACTCCGAAATCGGGCGAGCAGGATGACCACACCGCGCCGAGCGCGGCCGTCGCAAGCACGCCGACGACGCCCTCGGGCATATTCGGCAGAATGGCGGCCACACGGTCCCTTATGGTGACGCCGGCCTGGCGCAGAGCGGCTTGGGTGCGCGCCACCTCGGCGCTGAGCTCGTCTCGCGACAGGCGCCTCTTAACCTTGTCTTCGCCCCAAAACACGATGGCGGGGTCGGCGCCATGGGCGGCAAGCAGGTTTTCGGCAAAATTGAGCTGCGCCTTGGGAAAGAAGCGGGCGCCCGGCATTTGGCCGGCATCGACCAGGTAAGGTGGATCACCCTTTTCGCCAACGACCTGACTGAAGTCCCACAGGTTGGACCAAAATTCGGCCGGGGCAGCGACCGAGTAGCGGTGCAGATCCGCGTAGTCGGCGCACGAGGCGGCGGTGCGCGCTTCCAACCATTGGCTGAACTGGCTGAGCATCGCCTGCGAGAGGCGCAACGGCGATGGTGTCCAGAGCGGCTCTTTCATCGGTGCATCCTGGAATCTTTAACTGGCACTTTGCCTCGCGCGGCGGTATGAAACCAGCGGGGAGGATGGTTGCGCTCAATGGACGCGCGATAGGGATACTACAGTTCATTTGGTACGCAACAGCAACGGTTTGTGGGAACGGCTGCGGTTTGCGGGCTTCGACT
>DASTMQ010000163.1:0-13457 GCA_035714005.1 Hyphomicrobiaceae bacterium | reverse complement strand
GATGGACTTGACCCGTTCAAGCACCGCCCAAAAGGAAGATCATGGTCAAACCGCGCTAGGCGCGCACGACGACAGGAAAGACTACTTCATTGAGCGTGATGGCGTACGGTTCGCCGGAACGCATCTGCTCATAGACTTGTTCGGCGCCAAGCGGCTTGATGATCTTAAACACATCAAGGAAACGCTGAAGCGATGCGTGGAGGTGGCGGGCGCGACCCTGCTGCACATCCATCTTCATCACTTCACGCCCAATGGCGGCGTGTCCGGGGTGGCGGTGCTGGCCGAAAGCCACATCAGCATCCACAGCTGGCCGGAGGTCGGTTACGCCGCCCTCGACGTGTTCATGTGCGGTCATGCCGACCCTCACGCGACCATCGCCGTGCTGGAGTCGGCGTTCAAACCCGACAGGACGGTGGTGAAGGAACATCTGCGCGCAAATTCGGCAAGCGAGCGCACGTGGGAGATCGCCGCCAATAAGAAGGCTCCCGTTCGGACAGCCAAGGCGAAGAAGGCGGCATAGGCGACCTCGCCTCTGGTCACAATTTGGGCGCGCGGCTGGCGACAGGCGCGCGCTCTTTGCCATGCCCGACGCGTTGGAATGGGGAGGATTGCCCATGGATCGCTGGATCGAAGAGACCTTTCACCCGCATTGGCGCGTCCGGCTCGAGGCCACGCGCGTTCTGCACGAGGTGAAGACGGAGCACCAACACCTGGTGATCTTCGAAAACCCGACCTGGGGCACCGTGCTGATGCTGGATGGGGTCTGCCAGCTCACGACCTCTGACGAGTTCGTTTACCATGAGATGATGGCGCACGTGCCGTTGATGGCGTTGGAGCGGCCAAAGCGCGTGCTCATCATCGGTGGCGGCGACGGCGGCGTGCTGCGCGAGGTGCTGAAGCACGCCTCGGTTGTGCGCGCAACCCTGTGCGAAATCGATCGCACCGTGATCGATACGGCGCGCCAGCACTATCCAAGCATCCCCGGCAGCGCCTTTGATGACGCACGCACCCAGGTCGTCATTGCCGATGGCCTGAAGTACGTGGCGGAGACCGACGAACGCTTCGATGCCATCATTGTCGACAGCTCCGAGCCGATTGGGCCGAGCGCGGTCTTGCACACGCGCGAGTTCTTCTCGGATTGCCGGCGCGCCCTCAAGCGTGGGGGCGTGCTGGTGACGCAGAATGGGCTGCCCTTTCTGTTTCCGGCGCACGTGCGCGGCACCACCGCGGTGTTTGCCTCGCTATTCAAGCGGGTGGCGCCATACCTGTGCACGCAGCCCTGCTACTTCGGCGGCCCGTTTGCGCTCAATCTCGCCACCGACGACAAGCACGTGCTCAAGGTCGACGCCAAACTGCTTGCCAAGCGCCAGAAGAAGCGGGGCGTGCGCGACCTCAAGTACTGGACGCCCGAGGTGCATATCGGCGCCTTCGCCCTGCCCGCCTACGTGCAGCAAGTGGTCGATGCGGCGATCGCCGAGGCGCGCGCCAAGGGGAAGGGTACCGAGGCCTACGTTGCCGCACCGCCGACTGGCGGCGGCGAACCCAGCCCGCAGGCGGACGCTTAACCGCGGCTCAAGCCCTTCTGCGCCAGCGCTGACAGGTATTCGGCCCAGCGCTCGTCGCGCTCCTCGACGAGCGTGCGCAGGTAAGACCAGCTGTAAAGCCCGGTGTCGTGGCCATCATCGAAGACGATGCGCGCGGCATAGTTGCCGACCGGCTTCAACTCCTTGATCTTGACCCCGCGCTTCCTGGCCACGGTGACGCGCTGGTCGGGGGAGTGGCCCTGCACCTCGGCGGACGGGCTCATGACCCGCAGCATCTCTGCCGTCAACAGAACCGGCGCGCCACCGTCGAAGGCCACTTCGAGCGCACTGCGATCGGTGCTGATGGCGAGCTTGGGTGGCTCAAGCCGTTGCTCGAGGCTTTCCTCCAGCTGTTGCCAAGCCCTGGCGGCAATGTCGCGGTAGGCCTGCGCGTGCGCACTCTCGGGGTTGGAGGCGACGATCGGGCGGCCCGCATCGGATGTTTCCCTAATTTCCATGTGCAAGGGCACGCCGCCGAGGAAGGGGATCCCCAGTTTGTCGGCTTCCCGCTCGGCGCCGCCGTGACCGAAAATATCGCTGCGCTCCCCACACCGCGGGCAAATGAAGCTGCTCATGTTCTCGACGATGCCGAGGACGGCAACATCGACCTTGCGGAACATGTTGAGGCCCTTGCGGGCATCGATCAGCGCCAGGTCCTGCGGGGTTGAAACGATGATGGCGCCCGACAGCGGCACCTGCTGGGCCATGGTGAGCTGCACATCGCCCGTCCCCGGCGGCATATCGATCACCAGCACGTCGAGATCACCCCAGGCCACGTCCCTGAGCATCTGGGTCAGCGCCGAAACCACCATGGGGCCGCGCCAAATCACCGGGGTGGCTTCGTCCACCAAAAAGCCCATCGACATGGCCTTCAGGCCAAAACCCTCCATCGGCCGCAAGGTCTTGCCGCCGGCCACCTGCGGCCGGCCGGTCAGTCCGAGCAGGCGCGGCTGCGACGGGCCATAAATGTCGGCATCGAGAATGCCGGCCTTGAGACCGAGCGCCTGCAAGGCGAGCGCCAGATTGACCGCCGTCGTCGACTTGCCAACGCCACCCTTGCCCGAGGCGACCGCGATCAAATGCCGGACGCCGCCGATCTTACCCATGCCACGCGCCGGCGCGGTTGGTGAGGCCGCCGCCGGCGGCGGCCCATGGCCGGCAGCCCTGGCGCGAGCCTCGCGTACGCGCTGGCCCTCAGGGGCGTGGCCGTGGTCGGCGCCGCTCCCGCGCGCGCGTTCGGCGGTCAGCACCGCCGTCACATGGCTGACGCCGTCGATCTCGCGCACGATCTTTTCGGCAGCCTGGCGCAGGGGCTCGAGTTCAGTACCCCGCTTGGCCGGCACGGTAATGGAAAAGGAGACGCGCCCATCCTTGACGAGAACTTCCGAAACAAGGCCGAGGTCGACGATGTTGCTCTCAAGGTCGGGGCCCTTTACCCGGCGCAGGCGCTCGAGAATGTGCTCCCGGCTGACGCTCATCGATATCTCCTTCGTTGTCCGCGCGCACACCCCTCAACGCCGCTCTCGACGCCCAAGCTTGCTTCATCGGATTGCGCTGGGAGCGCCATACTGGCAGATGCTCCCTTGCCTGTCACCGCGGCCCACGCCACTCCCGGCCAGCACAGGCCCTGACGGCTCGCACCGGGCAGCGCGGGCTTGGAGGCATTTTGTGCACCCGCGCAGCCGCCGGCGCAGCCAGACCCCAAGCTTGCGGTGGGCGCGGCACCGTCGAGGTCGGCTTCGGCTCGAGCTCCGAACGGAAGCCTTGGCCCGAGGCCGCGAGACTAGGCCCTCAACCTTCTGGGCTCTCAAGCTTCGGGCGCACTCTGGGGCTCAACCCTCAAGCTCACTCTTGGGCTCAACCCTGGGCGCCTCAACTGTGGGCCTCGACCGGAGCCTTGAGCGCCGCCGAGCTATTGCGAACCCACCCGGCAAAGCGCTGCCTACGGGATAGTGCGCGCCAGGCTTGCCTTTAGCGGATCCTCAAAGGGTCTTCTTGCGCTGCTGGATCATCATGTAAGTGTCGTAGGTGTTGTCGGCCAGCTGCAGCCACAGGTATTGATCACCGCGGAAGGCGCGGATGGAATCCCATACCTTTTTGAAGTCCTCGTTCTTGCTGCTGATATCGGCATACACCTCGTTGGCGGACTTGAAGCAAACGTCGAGGATGGCTTCCGAGAACGGCCGCAGTTGCGTGCCGTTGGCGACCAGACGTTTCAAGGCTTGCGGGTTTTGCGCGTCGTAGCGGCCGAGCGTGAAGACGTTGGCTTCGGACGCTGCCGCCTTCAGGATGCTCTTGTAGTTGGCGGGGAGCTCCTCCCACTTTTGCTTGTTGACGTGCACGTGCAGCATCGCGCCGCCTTCCCACCAACCCGGGTAGTAGTAGAACTTGGCGACCTTGAAGAAGCCCAGCTTTTCGTCGTCGTAAGGCCCGACCCATTCGGCCGCGTCGATGGTTCCCTTCTCAAGTGCGGGATAGATGTCGCCGCCTGCGATCTGCTGGGGCACGACCCCGACCTTTGCCATCACCGCGCCGGCAAAACCGGCGATGCGCATTTTGACGCCCCTGAGGTCGTCGGGCGTATTGAGTTCCTTGCGGAACCAGCCGCCCATCTGGGCGCCGGTATTGCCCGCCAGCAATCCAACAATGTTGTGCTTGGCGTAAAAGGCATTGATCAGCGGCTCGCCACCTTCCGTCCACCAGGAGTTCTGCATGCGCGGATTGAGCCCGAACGGCACGGCGCAGCTCAGGGCGAAGGTCGGATCCTTGCCCCACAGATAGTAGGCGGCCGTGTGACACATCTCCACGGTGCCGGCAGATACGGCGTCGGTTGCCTGCAGGCCGGGCACGATTTCGCCGGCGGCAAAAACTTGGATCTGAAACTTGTTGTCGGTCGCCTCCGCCACGTACTTGGCAAAATGTTCGGCACCGCCGTAGAGGGTATCGAGCGACTTGGGCCAGCTTGCCGTCAGACGCCACTTGAGCTCGGGGGAGGATTGCGCGATGGCCGGCGCCGCCAGCGTGCCGATAAGCCCCGCGCTGCCGGCCGCGCCAGTGGCAGCCAAGAACTTACGACGATCCACGATGGTCATGTGGGATTTACCTCCCTGAAACGGTTCGATTGAGCCGAACGGCCCTCAAGCCAACTGCCCGCCTAGAGCTGAGGCGCCGATCGCGAGTGTTGGCTATCGCCAAACCCATCGGGAGCGACGCAGTGATCCTGCACCTTCGCCGGCGCCCGCCGGGCCGCAGATTGGTCGTCGTGGGGAGCCGCGCAGGTTGGTCCAGCGCACTATAGGGAGAGAAGTTAGTCCGCTCAATGGTGATTCGCTGGCGCTGGCCGGAGCGCCGGCGCTTGCGAGGGCGCGGCGAAGTGGCTACATCCCGTAGGGGCGGCCTTTCGGACCCTAATCTTGCCGATCCTTAATTTAAAAAAAGGAGCGCGGGTGCAAAGCTTCCAAATCTGCCCGGACCCGGACGATCCCAGACTTTCGGTGACGGTGAGCGGCATCGATCACGACGGCAAGCGCGTGGAAACGGCGGTGGTGGCGGAGCGGCCGCTCACCCTGTTTTTGAATGCTCGCGAGATCGTAACGATGATGACCATCGGCGACCGCCCGGATTTGCTGGCCGTGGGCTACCTGTTGAACCAGAACATGCTGCGCGCCGACGACGAAATCCGCGCGATCGACTACGATGAAGACATTGCAACGGTTGTGGTTCGCACAAAAAGGCAGACCGACTTCGAAGAAAAGCTGAAAAAGAGGATTCAGACCTCCGGTTGCGCGCAGGGCACGGTGTTCGGCGACCTGATGGAGGACTTCGACAAGGTCAGCTTGAGTGCCGACGCCAGGATCCGGACATCTTGGCTTTACGAGCTGACCAAGCTCATCAATACGCAGCCGAGCCTCTATCTCAAGGCCGGGGCCATCCACGGCTGCGTGCTCTGCCAAGCAAACCGGCCGCTGATCTATATGGAGGACGTCGGCCGGCACAATGCCGTCGACAAAATCGCGGGCTATATGTTTCTCAACGACATCGCGGCCGACGACAAGATTTTCTACACCACCGGGCGCCTCACCTCGGAGATGGTCATCAAGACCGTCAAAATGCGCATTCCCGTTCTCGTCTCACGCTCGGGCTTTACGGCCTGGGGCGTGGAGCTGGCGCAGCGCGCGGGGCTCACCTTGATCGGTCGGGCGCGCGGCAAGCGCTTTGTCGCACTCTCGGGGGCGGAGCGCATCGTTTTTGACGCCGACCTCAGCAAGGTTGGCGACGAGGACCGCCGGCATGCGCGCAAGGGCAGTGTTGCCGAGGTCGTCGACTGACGTGAGCGTGCCATGACCAACGCGCCGGTGAGCGGCGTTCTGCTGGCGGGCGGACAATCGCGCCGCATGGGTGGCGGCGACAAGGGCCTCTTGCCGCTCGGCGGCAAAGCCATGCTCCAGCACGTCATCGACCGCTTGCGACCGCAGGTCGGCGCGATCGTGCTCAACGCCAACGGTGATCCCACGCGCTTTCAGGGGTTTGGTCTGCCCGTCGTTGCCGACACCATTGCCGGCCACGTCGGCCCGCTGGCCGGCGTGCTGGCGGGCATGCGCTGGTCGCTGGCCCAGGCGCCGCAACGGCCTTGGGTCGTCACGGCCGCCGGCGATGCCCCGCTCCTGCCCCGCGATTTGGTCGCGCGGTTGCTGGCCGCCGTCGACGGCGGCGCCGGTCGGATCGCGATGGCGCGCTCCAACGGCGAACTGCACCCCGTGATTGGCCTTTGGCCGGTGGCGCTGGCGGCAGATCTGGAAGCCGCGCTCGGCGAGGGTGTGCGCAAGGTCCTCGACTGGTCAGATCGCCACGGCAGCGTAGGTGTGGACTTTCCCTCCGAGCGCCTCGGCGGCATCGAGATCGATCCCTTCTTCAATGCCAACACGCCGCAGGACCTCGACACCTTGCGCCGCCTGCTGGCGCCGCCACGACCATGATGCGCGCGGCCAGGCCCCCCGTCGTTGGCATCGCCGGCTGGAAGAAATCCGGCAAGACCACGCTGATTACGCGCCTGATTGAGGAATTCACCCGGCGCGGCCTCAAGGTGGCCTCCGTGAAGCACGCCCATCATGCCTTCCGCATCGATGCCGAGGACACCGATAGCGCCCGACATCGGCGCGCCGGCGCCGTCAAGGTGGCGATCGTCTCGGCCGGGCGTTGGGCTCTGGTCGAGGAGTTGCGCGGCGCCCCCGAGCCAAGTCTCGAGCAGGTTTTTGACGCGATTGGGCCCTGCGACCTCATTCTGGTCGAAGGCTATAAATCGGCGCCGATTCCCAAGATCGAAGCGCGCCGCCGCGGCAGCCTCAAACAACAGCCGCTGGCCGCCGGTGACCCCAACGTCATCGCCATTGCCGCCGACCATACCGCCGAAAGCGAAGGGCGACCGGTCTTTGCCCTCGACGACATCACCGGGCTCGCCGACTTCCTGGCGCAGGCGGTGGGCCTTGGGACGGGCCGGCGAGGGGGGCCACCCTGAGCGCCCGGCGCCGGCGGTCGGCTCCGACGGCTCAAGGTTGCCTCAGCACCTCTTTTGCGGCCGCGCAGGGATTACGTGAGGCATGCTCGACGTCAAGCGCCTGTGCCCCTTCTGCTATGGCCATGCTGGGCGAACCCCCACATAATCATTAATGATTCGTTAACGGTAGGGAACGGCACCTCGCGCCTCGGCAGACCCCTTTGTTCTTGCGTGCGCGCTTGGCGTGTTTTGCCGGTTGTGATCGGCTTGATGTCGCGGGCCAGCGCTGAGGTTGCTACCGGCAGACCGCGGGGGGAGACGGCCGTGCTCCTCGCTGCCGGCATTCTGGTCGTGGCCGCGCTGCTATTTGTCACCGTGGCCGGCATGCATCCGCCGTTGTCGGCGGGCAATTCCGGTCCAATTTTGCTGATCTCCATTGCCATCGGCGCGGCGGCGCTGGCCGCCGCCATGCTGCACCGGGCCATGCAGCGCTATGCCAAGAGCGACCAGAGCATGGCCGCCGAGATCGCCGAGCTGCGCAAAAGCGTGCTCGCCGCCGAGGCGGTGATCAAGGCCGAGCCACAGGTGCTGGTGTTCTGGGAACAGGGCCAGGCCGTCCGCATCATGATGCACACTCTCGGCGGCGTCGCCGGGCTGCCGGCCGAGCCCAAAGCGCTGCTGGCCTTTGGCAAGTGGCTCGAGCCAGCTTCGGCCCAGCAACTGAAAAAGGGCCTCGATATCCTGTTTGCCGACGGCCAATCCTTCACCCTCTTGCTCAAGACGGCGCGCGGCGGCTACGTCGAGGCCGATGGCCGCGCCGGTGGCGGACGCGCCATCCTGCGCCTTCGCGCCGTCGCCGGCCGCAAGCAGGACCTGGCCAAAATCCTCGATCAGCATCGCCAGCTCGTGCGCGACACCATTGCCGGGCGCACCCTCCTCAATGCACTGCCCATGCCGGCCTGGTTCCGTGGCGCCGACGGCCGTCTGGAATGGGTCAACGAGGCCTACGTCAAGGCGGTCGATGCCGGCAGCGGTGCGGAAGTCCGCGAGCGCCAGATCGAGCTGCTCGAGACGCGCCAGCGCGACGCGGTGAAGGCCGCCCTCGACAAGGGGGCCGCCTACCGCGAGCGCGTGCATCTCATCAGCGAGGGCTCGCGCAAGGCCCACGACGTCGTTATTTTGCCGCTCGATGGCGCCGCGGTTGGCGCCGCCATAGACGTGGCGGCGCTGGAGACGGCGCAAGGCGAACTGGTGCGCCACGTCGCCGCCTACGAACGCACGCTCGATCGGGTGGCGACCGGCGTCGCCATCTTTGGCCCGGACCAGCGGTTGGCGTTCTTCAACGAGGCCTACCGCAAGCTCTGGCTCTTGGACGCCGATTGGTTGGCGAGCAAGCCCAGCGATGGGGAAATTCTCGACCGCCTGCGCGAGCTGTCGCGGCTGCCGGAGGTCGGTAATTATCGCGATTGGCGCTCCAAGATCCTGGCCGGCTATCGCACCGGCACGGAATACGATGACTGGTGGCATCTGCTCGATGGGCGCACCATCCACGTGGTGTCGGCGCAGCGGCCGGACGGCGGACTGACCTATCTTTACGACGATGTCACCGAGCGGTTTGCGCTGGAGAGCCGTTACAACGCGCTGATCGATGCGCAGCGCGAAACCCTCGACAACCTCAAGGAAGGCGTCGCGGTCTTCGCCACCGACGGCCGCCTCAAGCTCTTTAATTCCGCCTTCGCGCAGATTTGGCGCCTTTCGCGCAGCACGCTGGGCGAGGGCCCGCACATCGATGAAATCATTGCCCAGTGCCTGGGGCTCTATGACGACATGCCGACCTGGGCCGGCATCAGCCGCGCGGTCACGGGCATCTCCGACCGCCGCCAACCCCTCGCTGCGCAGATGACCCGGTCCGATCAAGCCGTGATCGACTTTGCCGTCTCCCCCCTTCCCGACGGGGCCACGCTCATCACCTTCGTCAACGTCACCGACACCAAGCGCTACGAGCAAACCCTGATTGAGCGCAATGACGCGCTGGTGGCGGCCGATCGGCTCAAGAACCAGTTCATCAGCCACGTCTCCTACGAGCTGCGCACGCCGCTGACCAACATCATCGGCTTCGGCGAGCTCCTGTCCAGCCCACGCACCGGCGAGCTCAACGGCAAGCAGCGCGAATACTTGAGCGATATCGCCGCCTCTTCGCGCACGCTGCTCGCCATCATCAACGATATTCTCGATCTTGCCACCATCGATGCCGGCGCCCTGGAGCTGAAGTTGGCCCCGGTCAAGGTGGCAGCGGTGATCGATACGGCGGTGCTCGGGATTCGCGATCGCGCCAGCCGCGCCCGCCTAAATCTCGACATTAGCGTTGCCGAGGATGCACAAGAGTTCATCGCCGATGAAAGCCGTGTACGGCAAGTCCTTTACAACCTATTGTCGAATGCCATCGGCTTTTCAAAGCCGGGTGCCACGATCGCCATCAAGGCCTGGCGCGAAGCCGGCATGACGGCCTTCATGATCGAGGACAGTGGCGTCGGCATACCAAAGGAGCAGCAAAGCCGGGTGCTCGAGCGTTTTGAAAGCCGGAGCCAGGGTTCCAAGCATCGCGGCGCGGGACTAGGGTTGTCGATCGTCAAAAGCCTGGTGGAGCTGCACGGCGGTAGCATGTCGCTCGACTCCGAGCCCGGTCGCGGCACGCGCGTGACCGTACGCTTCCCCGAGAGCGGCATGGAGTTTGCCGCGCATCCGACACCACGGGCCGCGGATGCATGACGTCCTCGTGGCAGCGCGAACTTGATGAGGCTGGCGTCGCCCGGCTGGCGGAGCTGCTGGCACTGCGGCTAACGATCGGCAGTCTCGTCGTACTCAAAGGCGAGCTCGGCGCCGGCAAAACTACCTTTGCCCGCGCCCTGATCCGAGCGCTTTTGGACGCCGATGTCGAGGTGCCGAGCCCGACCTTTTCCTTGCAACAAACCTACGCCACGCCGCGGCTGACCGTGACGCATTTTGATTTCTACCGTCTCGGCAGCGCCGAGGAGGCGCTCGAACTTGGCTTCGAGGACGCGCTGCAGCGTGGCGCCGTGCTTGCCGAGTGGGCCGAGCGCATCGCCCCCATTCTGCCCGAGGAGCGCTACGAAATCGAACTCACCGACACCGAGGCGAGCGGTCGCCGCCGCGTCTTGCTGCGCGGGCTAGGTGGGCTCAGCGACGAGGCGCGGCGCCTCGGCGCCGCGCTCCACCTGCTCGACCAGGAACCACGCGCGCGGTCGGCGCGCCTCCGCTACTTGCAGGGCGACGCCTCGACCAGAACCTATGCCCGCCTGCGGCAGGCTGAGCAACCCATGCTGCTGATGGACGCCCCGCGCCAGGCCGACGGACCGCCCGTGCGCGACGGCAAGTCCTACAGCCAAATTGCACATTTGGCCGAGGACATGGTGCGCCCGTTCGTCGCCATTGGCGCCGTGCTGACCGCGGCCGGCCTCAGCGCCCCGCGGGTGCTGGCATCCGACCTCGCGCATGGCCTGGCCTTGGTGGAGGATTTGGGCGATCGGCTATTTGCGGCCGAAATCGCCGCCGGCACACCGCAGGCCGAGCTCTACCGTAGCGCGGTCGATGCGCTGGTGAGGCTGCGCTCGGTACCGGTGCCATCGCGCTTGCCGCTGCCGGACGGCAGCAGCTATTCGCTGCCCCGCCGCGACCGCGCCGCCTTTGAGATCGAGCTCGAGCTGCTGTTGGACTGGTATTGGCCGGCGCTCAAGGGCGCAGCCTGTCCGCCGGCGGTACGCGAGGAGTTTCGCGCTCTGTGGAGTGGGGTCCTCGATCGGCTGCTGGCGCTGCCGGGCGCCTGGTTCCTGCGCGACTTTCATTCCCCCAACCTGATCTGGCTTCCCGAGCGTCATGGCGTCGCCCGCGTGGGCATCCTCGATTTCCAGGATGCGCTGAACGAACACCCAGCCTTCGACCTCGTCTCCCTCCTGCAGGATGCCCGGCTCGACGTGCCGGCTGCGCTCGAGCGCGACTTGTTCCACTACTATTGCGCCCGGGCGCAAGAGCAGGAGGCAAGCTTCGATCGGCGGACCTTTGCTGCGGCCTATGCCATGTTCGGGGCACAGCGCAACACGCGGTTGCTCGGCTTGTGGGTGCGACTGTTGCGCCGCGACGGCAAACCGCACTATCTCCAGCATATTCCACGCACATGGGGATATCTCGACCGCAACCTCGGCGATGCGGCCATGGCCGCACTTGCGCCATGGTATGCTCGTCATTTCCCGGCCGATTTGCGCGCAGGGCTGCCGGGCTAACGAGGAACAGGATGGCCGAGCCCCACACGGCGCTCAACGTCGACACGGCAATGGTCTTGAGCGCTGGCCTCGGCACCCGCATGGCGCCGGTCAATGGCAAGGTGCCGAAACCCTTGATCCTCCTCAACGGCAGGACGCTGATCGATCGCGTGCTCGACCGCATCGCTGCGGCCGGCGTCGAACGTGCGGTGGTCAACGTGCATCACCATGCCGACCTGATCGAACGCCACCTCAAGGCACGGCAGATCCCCCGCATCGAGTTCTCCGACGAACGCGCGCGTCTGCTCGACACCGGCGGCGGCGTCAAAAAGGCCCTGCCGCGGCTCGGGTCGCGCCCCTTCTTGATTCACAATGCCGACTCGGTGTGGATCGAAAGCGTGGGCTCCAATCTCGCCCGCCTGTTCGACCGCTGGGATGGGAAACGCATGGACTGCCTCTTGATGCTGGCCCCCGCATCGATCAGCCAAGGCTACCAGGGCCGTGGCGATTTCGCGCTCGAGGCCGACGGTCGCATTCGCCGTCGCGGCGAGCAGGAAGTCGTGCCGTTCGTGTTTGCCGGCGTGTCGATCGCCCATCCCCGCCTGTTCGAGGGCAGCCCCGAGGGGGCCTTCTCGCTCAATGTGCTGTGGAGCCGGTCGATTGCCGCCGGCCGGGCGTGGGGGGTGCGCATGGAAGGGGTGTGGATGCACGTGGGCACGCCAGAGGCCCTGGCACAGGCGGAACAGTGCCTGAACGATGCGGTCAATTGACCTTTTTGCAGGCCGCGCGCAAGCCCGGCCGCGGATCTACACGGTGCCGCACGGCACGCCGTTTTTTGCCGCCCTGGCCGAGGCCTTGCTGGCGGGCCGGCTCAGCGTGCCGAGCGGCAGGCGTCCCACGCCCCTGGAGCTTGCCGACGTCACCTTGCTGCTGCCGACCCGACGCGACATCGGCGCCCTGCAGGATGCCTTCCTCAAGACGGCCGGCAACGGCGCCCTGTTGCTCCCCAACATCAAGCTGATCTCGCATATCAGCGACGCGCCGCACCCTTTCGGCGACGCCGGTGAGGGCGCAGGCATGCCGACAGACGCCAGGCCGGCGATCGGCAAGCTCGAGCGCGAGCTTGCCCTCACCCGGCTTGTGCTCCAGTGGGCGCAAGCCGTCGGCCACGGTCACAGCAGCGCCCGCACGCCGGCCCAGGCCGTCCGGCAGGCCAAGGAACTGGCGCGGCTGATGGACATGGTCGAAATGGAAGATGTCGGCCTCGACGGGCTCGGTGCTTTGGTGCCCGACGACCTTTCCGCCCACTGGGGGCTGACCCTCGATTTCCTCAAAATCGTCACCGAGCACTGGCCCCAGCACCTTGATGAATTGGGCAAGGTGTCGCCGGCCGGCTGGCGCAAACGCTTGATGCTGACCGAGGCGGAGCGCCTCAGCCGAAGCCCGCCGGCGCAGCCGACGATCGTCGCCGGTGTGACGGGCACGGTGCCGGCGGCCACCGTCCTGATGCGCGCAGTCTTGGCCCTAAAACAGGGGGCGCTGATCCTGCCAGCGCTGGATCAAACGCTCGATGATGAGAGCTGGAACGCCATCTCCCCCGCGCACCCGGAGCACCCGCAGTTCGGCTTGAAAAAGCTGCTCGACGCGCTGGGCGTCGAACGCAAGGACGTGGGGCTGCTGCCGGGTCTGGCGCCCGCGTCCCGGCACAGGGCCCGCGCAGCCTTCGTCAGCGAGGCCATGCGGCCCGCCGGCACGACCGAGCGCTGGCATGGCTTTCTGGCAGGCGCCCAGCGCCGGGACCTGGCTGAGGCGCTGGCAGGCTGGACCATCCTGGAAGCCCCCTCGGCGGCCGACGAGGCCGAAGCCATTGCCTTGATCCTGCGCGAGGCCGCCGAGCATCCCGGCAAGACTGCCATGGTGGTGACGCCGGATCGCGCGCTGGCGCGGCGCGTCTCGGTGCGGCTCAAGGCCTGGGCGCTCGAGGTCCCTGACCTCAGTGGGCGGCCGTTGGCGGCAACGGAGATTGGCGTCTTTCTGGACCTCGTGATCGCGGCGGCAGCCGAGCGGTTTCGGCCCGTGGCGCTGTTGATGCTGCTCAAGCAT
>DASTMQ010000162.1:0-11321 GCA_035714005.1 Hyphomicrobiaceae bacterium | reverse complement strand
GAAGATCAAAAAGGGGGCACAATCGACGCCGCCGCGCCTGGAGCTCGTGGAGAACCCGGACATTTTAAAGACCATTGCCCGCGCCCCGCCGGGCCGGCGACCACCGCTGGTGATCGGGTTTGCCGCCGAGACGGCGGATGTGGTCGAATACGCCAAAAAGAAGCGCAAGGCCAAGGGCGCCGACTGGATCCTCGCCAACGATGTCTCACCGACGACGGGCATCATGGGGGGCGATCGCAACACCGTGCACCTCGTGACGGCAGACGAGGTCGAAGCCTGGCCGGACCTGCCCAAGACGGAAGTCGCCAGGCGCCTCATTGCCCGTGCCGCCCAGTGGCTCGCCGACAATACCGCCGTGACATGACGGCCAGGCCGCCCGGGCGCCGAGCGAGGGTGGGCGTCGTGCGTCTGGCGCACGGTGTCGGTCTCGACTTGCCCGCCTATCAAAGCCACGGCGCCGCCGGCATGGACCTCTTCGCCGCCGTCGCCGCACGCCGCCCGGTTCGGCTTGCGCCCGGTGCGCGGGCCTTGATTCCCACCGGCCTCGTCCTGGAATTGCCGGCGGGCTTCGAGGCACAGGTGCGCCCGCGCTCGGGACTTGCCCTTCGTCACGGCATTACCGTGCTCAACAGCCCAGGCACGATCGATTGCGACTACCGTGGCGAAGTCAAGGTGCTGCTCGCCAACCTGGGCGAGGCTGCCTTCAGCATCGAACGGGGTGAACGCATCGCCCAGTTGGTGTTCCAGCGCGTAGAGCGCGCAAGTCTGGTGGAGATTGCGGCGGCGTCGCCGACGCCGCGCGGCGTCGGCGGCTTCGGTTCGACCGGCAGGAAAGGCTCGCGCGCAAGCTCGGTGCCGCGGCCTGCCAGCCATAAGCGTGCGGCAAAGTCCGAGCGCTGATAAAGCCGCACATTACCAAGCGTTAATCCTCATGCGGAGCGTTATACCATCATCCGGCCGCAGAGCGACCGCGCTTTCGCCCAGGCAGCATCCCGGCGCAGCCAAAAAACTGCGGTATGCAAGCCGCGTCTGGCATCCTCGAGAAAGGGTTGAGACATGCGCATCTGGTCTGTTGCTCCCGTGGCGGCGGCGGCCTTCGCGGCAATCGGCGCCTCGAGCGGCCCAGCGCTTGCCGAGCAAGGTCAGCGCCTATCAGGGCCCCATGTTTACGAAAATTTGGCGGTCTATTTCGTGCACGGCGCCAGCGCTCCGGGCGCGGTGCCGCTCACTCTGCAAGAGGCCGTCGCCAAGGGTAAGGTGCAGGTGATCGAAACGGGGCGGGTCAACGAGCTGCAAATCGAAAATACCGGGACCGAGCCGGTGTTCGTGCAGGCCGGCGACATCGTCAAGGGCGGCAAACAGGACCGGGTGCTTACCGTCAGCTTCTTGTTGCCGGCGACCTCCGGGCGCCTGCCGATCGCCTCATTTTGCGTCGAGCAAGGGCGTTGGACCGCGCGCGGCAAGGAAGATGTGAACAAGTTTTCGAGCGCGAGCGAGGCGATGCCGTCGCGCGCGGCGTTGCTGGCCATGGCCGCGCCCGCTGCCGCCAAGGACGGCGGCTTTCGGCCGGCCGGCGAGCCAGCCGCTGGTGGCGAAGTGGCAGCCAAGCAAAAGCAGGTTTGGGACTCGGTGGCGGCAACGCAAAGCAAGCTGGCTGGCGGCCTCAACGCCGCCGTCGCCTCGCCAAGCTCGGCGACGAGCCTGCAGCTCAGTCTCGAAAACGAGACCCTGCAAGGCGCCCGCGCCAGCTATCTGGCGGCCCTGCAGGCCAAGGGCGAGGCCGAGCCGGACATTCTGGGCTACGTGGTGGCGATCAACGGGCAGATAAGCAGTGCCAACCTCTACCCGTCGAACGCGATGTTTCGCAAGATGTGGGACAAGCAGCTGGTGGCCGTCGTCACCGAGGCGATCGGGGAAAAGAGCGGGGCAGGCGCCGCCGACCCGGCGCCGGCGCCGGCCAAGGCCACCGCGTTCTTGGCCGAAGCCGAACGCGGCAAACCGGTGGCGCGCGCGGCTGCCGCCGGCACGCGGCAGGAGACGCGCGACGGCGACAAGACGCTCTACAACGAGGCGCGCGGCGGTGACGGCGGCTGGCTGCACCGCAGCTACCTCGCCAAGTAGCGGCCTGCGCGCCGGCCCGCATGTGCGCGGGCCAGAGGAGCTGGCCACCCCTTACGGAGGTGGCCAGCGCATCAAGCGAATAGGCCGGTGAAGGCCGGGGCCGCGGGCCAGAACAAGCGCGCCGTGCGATTGACCTGTGCCGGATCGCCCGTCGTCAGCAGCGCCGTCGAGGTCTCCCCGGCGTTGCCCGCGTGGTACTCGGGATGGCGAGTGAGATAGTCTTCCAAGCTATCGGCAACCACGCGCGGCTGCGACAGAATGCGCGTAAACGGCGGCAGGTGGCGCCGAAACAGGTGCTCGACGAGCGGATAGTGCGTGCACCCCAAGATGGCGCGGTGCGGCGGCTGCCCCGCCGTGCGCGCCAGCAAGCTGCCGACGGCATCGACGATCAGTGCCTCGATGGCGTCTTCGGCGGCGCCGGTCTCGATCGCGCCGACAAGGCCCGCGCACGCCTGCTGCACGACGGTCACCCGTGGACAGCGCTTGTGAATTTCCTCGGGATAGGCGTGCGAGGCGACGGTCCGCGTCGTGCCGAACACGGCGACCACGTCGGTGTTGTACTTTTGCGGATATTGCGGGCTGGTAACCGCCCACGGCGTCTGGGTCGCCGCTTCCACCGTGGGCGCGACGATGCCGAGCACATTGTGGCCCTGCCAACCGCTCACGGGCAGCCAGCCGCGCTGTAGGGTGCGCGCCGCCACGCAGGTGGCGGTATTGCAGCCGAGCAGCACCAGCCGGCAACCCCGATGAAACAGTCGCTCCACGCCCTGGCGCGTGAGCGCCACGATCTCGTCGGAGGCGCGCTCCCCGTAGGGTACGTTGGCGTGGTCGCCCAGGTAGGTGTAGGCAAGATGCGGAAAACGTCGCACCAGCTCACGCACGATGGTGAGCCCGCCATGGCCTGAATCGAAGACCCCGATCATGTTTCGCGTGCCACGCCGGACCGCAGCCGGCAATCATAGCAATGGCGGACCTATTCGGCGGCGGCCTCGGAGGGGGAGCGGCCGACCTGCGCCGCGTCCTGTTCGTGCGCCTTTAGGAAATCGAGACTCGGCATGGCCACGGTACTGTAGCCGCAATCGACAAAATGCACTTCGCCGGTAACGGCGCCGGACAGATCCGACAACAGGTAGAGCGCCGAGCCCCCCACCTCATCGAGCGTCGGCGTACGCCGCAACGGCGCGTGATCGCGCTGGTAGTTGAAGATCGCGCGGGCATCGGCAACACCCGCGCCGGCAAGCGTGCGCATGGGTCCCGCCGAGAGCGCATTGACGCGGATCGCCTGAGCACCAAAATCGGCCGCCAGATAGCGGACCGAGGCCTCCAGCGCCGCCTTGGCCACGCCCATGACGTTGTAGGACGGCACCCAGCGCGTTGCGCCGCCGAAGGTCAGCGTCAATAGCGAGCCACCCGCCGGCATCAAGGCGGCGGCGCGCTTGGCCACCTCGGTGAAGCTGAAGCAGGAAATCACCATGGTGTTGGTGAAATTTTCGCGCGTGGTATCGGCGTATCGGCCCGACAGCTCGCGCCGGTCAGAGAAGGCCAGCGCATGCACCACGAAGTCGAGACTGCCCCATTTGTTCTTGATCTCGGCGAAGACATTGTCGACGCTCTTGAGGTCGAGGACATCGCAACTGACAATGATCTCGGAGCCAACCGACTTCGCCAGCGGCACCGCACGCCGTCCGAACGCATCGCCCTGGTAGGTGAAGGCCAGCTGCGCGCCATGACCGGCGAGCATGCGGGCAATTCCCCAGGCAATCGAGCGGTCATTGGCTACGCCCATGACGAGGCCGCGCTTGCCTGCCATCAGTGGCCCGGCCTGGGCCATATCCCTATTCGTCATGGTTCGTTCCTCTCGGACCTCGGCGGGCTAGCTGCCCGGTGACAAGCCTCCAACCTGCCCCTTTTAGAAACGCCAACATCCCCGCCGTCGTCGCATCCCAGGTCATGCGTCGTATCGCCTTAAGATTAGCGTGGCATTGGTGCCGCCGAAGCCAAAGCTGTTCGACATAACACAGTTGAGATTGATGTCGTCCTGCCGCTTGCGCGAAATCGGTACGTCGGCGAAGGCGGGGTCGAGCTCATCGATGTTGGCACTCTCGCAGATGAAGCGATTGTTCATCATCAGCAGGGCATAGATCGCCTCCTGCACGCCCGCGGCGCCCAGCGAGTGGCCCGTCAACGATTTGGTTGAGGAGATCGGCGGCAAATTCCTGCCGAACACCTGCCGGATGGCATCGATCTCCCGTTCGTCGCCGACCGGCGTGGCGGTGCCGTGCGGGTTGATATAGTCGATCCCACCCACGCCCTTGCCGTCGACGCCCTGCATGGCCATGCGCATGCAGCGCACGGCGCCCTCACCGGAGGGCGCCACCATGTCGAAACCGTCGGAGTTGGCGCCATAGCCGACGAGCTCAGCATAGATGCGCGCGCCCCGGGCCTTGGCGTGCTCCAAGGCTTCGAGCACGACGACGCCGGCGCCCCCCGCGATCACAAAGCCGTCGCGGTCCTTGTCGTAGGCGCGGCTCGCGCGCCTGGGCGCGGCGTTGTATTTCGTCGACATGGCTCCCATGGCATCAAACAGGGCCGAGAGCGTCCAATCGAGCTCCTCGCAGCCCCCCGCAAACATCACATCCTGCTTGCCCCACTGAATGAGCTCGGCGGCATTGCCGATGCAATGGGCCGATGTCGCGCACGCCGACGAGATCGAATAGTTGGTGCCCTTGATCTGCATGGCGGTTGCCAGGGCGGCCGAGGGACCGGAGCACATGCCCTTGGGAACCTCGAACGGGCCGATCTTTTTCGGGTCTTTCTCGCGCGTCACGTCGGCGGCACGAACGATGGCGCGGGTGGAGGGCCCACCCGAGCCCATGATGATGCCGGTTCGCTCGTTGACGACGTCGCGGCTCTCAAGCCCGGCATCACGTATCGCCTGCTCCATGGAGACGAAGCACCAACCGACCCCGGCCTCCATGAAGCGGCGCGCCTTGCGCGGCACCATCGCCTCCCACTCGAGGTTCGGCGCACCGTGGACCTGGCAGCGGAAACCGAGCTCGGCGTATTTCTCGGCGTAGACGATGCCCGACTTGGCTTCGCGCAGAGAGGCCAGCACTTCCTGGGTGTTGTTGCCGATCGAGGACACGATACCCATCCCCGTGACGACCACGCGTCTCATTGCCAGACCTTTCTTGGCATCGTCGTGCCGCTCTTAACTCATGCCAACTTGCACAAGGGAGGGATTGAGGCACCCTTCACAAGGCTGCTGGCTGCTCCCCGGCTTCAAACAGCCCGACGCGAAGATCGGTCGCAGCGTAGATCACCCGCCCATCGGCTTTCATCACTCCGTCGGCAATGGCAAGCTTCAAACGGCGCAAGATCACCCTCTTCAGGTCGACGACGTACTGCACGGTCTTGGTCGTCGGCATAACCATACCGGTAAACTTCACCTCGCCCACGCCGAGCGCCCGTCCCTTGCCCGGGGCACCCAGCCATCCCAGGAAAAAGCCCGTGAGCTGCCACAGCGCGTCCAGTCCCAGGCAACCCGGCATCACCGGATCGCCCTTGAAATGGCAGGCGAAAAACCAATCGAGCGCAGGGTTGCCCGAGACCTTGAGCTCGGCCACCACCTGGCCTTTGCCGTGCGCGCCGCCGACCTCGGAAATTGAAGAAATCCGATCGAACATTAGCATCGGCGGCAAAGGCAGCTGCGCATTGCCTGGCCCGAACAGCTCACCGCGGCCACAGGTGAGCAGATCTGCGTATTCGTAGGTTGCAACGCGCTCGGGCATCGCCCTCCCTCTACGAAAATGTCGGTGCGCGAACGGCACTTGCGCTTTATTTACCCACGCCAGGCATGTCCTATCACACTCGCCCCCCGCTCAAAAGCCCGTGTTCCAGGTGCGGCGCCCGGCGCCGGCGGCCGGGGTTGAGGTAGACCGTTGCCCAGCCGGGAATGGCGACATATACTTGCAAAGAGCGGCAATATCAAAGTTGCGGGACGCATTGCCGCTTGGAGAGCGCGCTTGGCGGAGGTCCCCACCGGCAGAGCCTTTGCTATGGGCAATTCTGTTTCTCTACTCTTGCGGCGAGCGGGCCTGCGGCCGACGCGCCAGCGTATTGCGCTGGCAGCGCTGTTGTTCGGCAATGGCGATCGCCATGTCACCGCCGAGCTCCTGCACGAGGAGGCGGTGCGCGCCGGCGAGCGGGTCTCGCTCGCCACGGTTTACAATACCTTGCACCAATTCAAGGCGGCGGGCCTGTTGCGCGAAATCGCCATCGGCGGCCAGCGCGCCTATTTCGATACTAACACTTCCAACCACAACCATTTTTTCGTTGAGGAGCAGGGCCGTCTGGTCGACATTCCGGGCGACACGATCCGGGTCGCCGGCCTGCCCGAGCCGCCGGCAGATCTGAAGATTTCGCATATTGACGTGGTCGTGCGTCTGGTGCCGCGCCGCTGAGGCCGGCGGCGTTTGGGCTCGGCGGGGGCAAGCCGGAGCGGCCGAGCCGAGTTAGCGGATCACCTCGCCCTGATAGGCGCCCCACAACTTCACCTGCTCGATGTAGCCGCGAAAGCCGCCAACCGAAATGCGGCACCAGCGGCCATCGCAACTGATGATGCTGGCCAGCACGCCGGCCTCAACGTAGGCGAGCGGCCTAGCCGTGGCGCTGTCGTCATCGCGCAACGCCGCCGAGGCCGGCTGGGGCTGGCCCGCCTTCTGCTCCCAGGGCAGCACGACGGCGGTGCGCCGGCCGCTCAGCATCGAGCCCAGTACCCACCCGGTGGTGCCCTCCGCATCGCGCACCTGGCGCCAGCTTTCGAATTCCTTGACGATCTCGACCGGCAGACCGGCACGCCGAAAGACCCACGCCGTTGGATAATCGGTGCCGGGCCCCTGGCGCAGGTTGACCCGATCGGATTTGAGGCTGGCAAAGCGCGGCAGCGCCAAGCCGCTGGCGCCGGTGCCCTGCGGCTCGGGCGCCGGCTGGGCGGCAAGCCCCGTGGCCAGCACCAAAGCGGCCAAAGCGGCAAAGGTCGTTCTCGACTGGAACTGCAGTCTACCCATGCGCCAATCCGTCCCGCGCCCCCTGCTTCGACACCCCCGCGGGAAAGCACGATTTGATACCCACGATCAAGTCCCTCCCGTGTCGAAGCCGGCATCGGCATCGGGCCACCTTGTCCCGATCACGGTATCTGCTAGTACAGGGCAAGGATGTGCCGCGAGGCAGGAGCGCCAACCCGTAGCAGCGTGAGCATCGCATGCCCAATCCGATCAAGAAGCCGCTGGTGATCGTCACCCGCAAGCTGCCCGATGTGGTGGAAACGCGGATGCGCGAGCTGTTCGATGCCAAGCTCAACCTCGACGACAAGCCGATGTCGCAGGCAGAGCTCGCGGAGGCGGTAAAAGCGGCGCACGTTCTGGTCCCGACGGTAACCGACCGGATCGACCGGTCCTTGATCGCCCAAGCCGGCCCGCAGCTCAAACTGATCGCCAATTTCGGCACCGGCGTGGACAATGTCGACCTGGATACGGCGCGCGCACGCGGCATCATCGTCACCAACACGCCGGGCGTGCTGACCGAGGATACCGCCGATATGACCATGGCCTTGATCCTGGCCGTGCCGCGCCGGCTGGCCGAGGGCACGGCACTGCTCAAGGACTCCGCCAAGCAGTGGGTCGGCTGGTCGCCGACCTGGATGCTGGGTCACCGCATTTGGGGCAAGCGGCTCGGCATCATCGGCATGGGCCGCATCGGCCAGGCCGTCGCGCGACGCGCCAAGGCCTTCGGCTTACAGATCCACTACCACAACCGCCGCCGGGTCGCCGAGGAGGTCGAGCAGGAGCTGGAGGCCACCTATTGGGATAGCCTCGACCAGATGCTGGCGCGCATGGACATCGTGTCCGTCAACTGCCCGCACACGCCGGCGACCTACCATCTGCTTTCGGCCCGACGCCTCAAACTCCTGAAGCCGACTGCCTACATCGTCAACACCGCCCGCGGCGAGGTAATCGATGAAAACGAGCTGGCGCGTCTGATCGAGACCGGCCAAATCGCCGGCGCCGGTCTCGACGTGTTCGAACATGAGCCAGCGATCAATCCGAAGCTGCTGGCAAGCCACAATGTGGTGGCCCTGCCGCACATGGGTTCCGCAACCATCGAAGGCCGCATCGACATGGGCGAAAAGGTCGTCATCAACATCAAGACCTTTCTCGACGGACACAATCCGCCCGACCGCGTGCACGCGGCCATGTTCTAGCCGGCAGCCTTTAAGCGTGCGGCAATGCAGGAGATCGACACCCGCGCCATCAAAGCTGCCGCCGGGCTCTACCACAGCTATTTCACCGGCCTGATCCTGACGCTCGTGAGCCGCCGTGGCGCGGCGGAGGCCGCCGAGTGGGTGTTTCGCCTGTTCCGCCATCAGCACCACGAAAAATTCCTGTCGAGCTTCGACAAGCTCGGCTTGAAGGGCATGCCCGATGCCGTCGCCTGCGCCGCTTTTCACTATCTTTCCAATCAAATCGGCGGGGTTGAGGTCGAGTTCATGCGCGAGAGCGACCGCAAAGCCTGGGTCAATTTCGTGCCACCGCGCTGGATCTATCCCGGTGCCAGCATCTGCGCCGTGCCAAGCGAGGTCTCGCGCGCCTTCCTGCGCGGCTGGTACGCCCACAACGGCGTCTCCCTCGCCAACCCCCGCCTCGGCTTTGTCTGTACCGCCCAGACCACGGATGGGCAGCACGGCCTGTCCGGCTACTTCCTGGAAGGGGAGCGCGAACTCAGCGAGGATGAACGGCTTTGCTTCCGTCCCGGCGAGCTGCCGCCGCCCTTCGAGCCCGCCGCGGCGCCGCGGCTGCCGGCGGCGGCCTGGCCGCCCGAGCGGCTGGCCAAGGCCGAGCGCAACTACGCCATGGAATACATCCGCTCCGGCCTGCCACGGCTGGCCGAAATTTTCGGGCCGGCTGAGGCTGCCCACCTCGGGCGCATCACCGGCCGCCTCATCGGCGCGCAGCTGTACAAGGCCACCGCGGCGTTGCTCGCCGTCGGAGCGGGCGGCGCGGAGGCGTTTGCCCGTTTCATGCTGCGGCTGGCCGCGGCCGAGGGCGATGCGGCGGCGCTGGCCATGCAGGAGGACGGCGCCGTCTTGGTGCGTCGCGAGGGCTGGCGCTTGATGCGCGGGCTTGAACCGCTCTCGCCAGCAATTTTTGAGGCCTGGAACGGCCTTTTCGAAGGCGCCCTCGCCGTACACGATCGCCAGCTGGTGCTGGAGGTGTTGGCGCGGCGCGATTTTGGCGATGAGGCTTTTGTGTGGCGCATCCGGCGCCGCCGGTAACCCAGCGATGGGCAAGGCGGGCCGGGTGGCGCCGCGCCCCGGCCTTGCGTGCGGCGCTCGCAGCCATCGACGGCTGTGACGGCGCCAACGGCCGCGCCCCGGCGTCAGGCACCCCGAAAATCACCCAGCAGCAGGAGATGCTCGAGGGTCTCGATGATGCGATCGGCGTAAGGTTCGAGGTCCTGGCGCCCACTGGTGCCACCGAGCAGCCCCACCGTTAGGCCGACGCCCGCGGCGCGCCCCATGATGAGGTCGTGCGCGGCATCGCCGACCACGGCGACGGCGCTCGGCGCGACGCCGACGGCCGCGCAAAACGCCTGCACCATGCGCGGGTCGGGCTTGGCGCCGAAGCCGGAATCACAGCCGACCCGGAAGTCGAAGAGGTCGAGGATGTGGTGCGGGCCCAGCGAGGCTTCCAGGCCACCGATCGAATCGTTGCTCGCAAGCCCGAGCCGAAAGCCGCGTCGGCGCAGTTCGGCAACCGTTTCCCGGGCGCCAGGCGCGAGGCGCCCATGCTCGGCGCCGCCACGGCGAAAGATGGCCTCGATGCCTTGCGCCAGGCGATGGGGGGTGTCTGCCCCAAGCCGGGCGGCGAACACGGCGGCGATATCCTCGACGCTGCCGGCCGCCAGCACGGAGCCCGGCACGACACGGTCGGTGGCCGGATCCTGGCCGCCGAGGCGCAGCAGTTCGCGCGCCAGGCCCAAGTCACCGCCGGCGGCGAACAACGCGACCTCCCGGTTAATCGGCACCCAGGTCAGCCAATAGTCGATGAGGGTGCCGTCCTTGTCGAATAGGATCGCGCCGATCGCCACGGTGCCCTCCCGCTCTGGCGCGCCTTAGGCCGCGCAGGCCGGGTCGTTTGCGGCCCGGTCGTGCCCACTGAGATCGCGGATGGTCGCCACCTTGCCCGACAAGGGATTGGTCTCGTCCCACGCCACCGTGATCTCGGTGAAGCGGGCTGCGCGCGCATCGTAGATCAAGAGGCGTCCCGCCAAACTCTGGCCCAGCCCCACGATTTCCTTCAGCACCTCGGTCGCCTGCAGGGTGCCGATCACGCCGACGATGGCGCCGAGCACGCCCACTTCCGCGCAATTGGCCACCGTGCCCGGGGGCGGCGCCTCGGGAAAAATGCAGCGATAGCTCGGATAAGGCAGACCATCGGGCGCCCGCTGATGCGGTTTCAGGGTGGTGAGATAGCCATCGAAGGGACCGACCGCGGCAAACACCAGCGTCTTTTTGGCGAGATAACAGGCGTCGCTGACGAGATAGCGGGTGGCAAAATTGTCGGAGCCATCGGCGACGATGTCAAAGCGCGAAATGATGCCGAGCGCATTCTTGGCCGTGAGGCGTTCCGGGTAGCTTTCGACCATGACATGCGGATTGAGCCTGGCAATCGTCTCTGCCGCGCTCGCCGCCTTGGGCAGCCCGACGTGCGGCGTGTCGTGCACGATCTGGCGCTGGAGGTTGTCGAGCGAAACGCGATCGTCGTCGATGACGCCGAGCGTACCGACCCCGGCGGCGGCCAGGTACATCAGCGCGGGCGAGCCGAGCCCGCCTGCGCCCACCACCAGCACCTTGGCGGCCTTGATCATCTGCTGGCCTTGGCCGCCGACATCGTGCAAGACCAGGTGGCGCTTGTAGCGCTCGATCTCTTCGGGGCCGAGTGTCATGGCGCGTCTCTCAAAACCGGGGTTTGCCTTGATGCCGGCTGCGCCACAAACGCAGCCTCACTATCGGCCCCCGCCCAGCGGGCAGCGCGGCCGCCGCGGACCCCGCCCCCGCCGATTGCCACTAGCCGCATCGAGACCTCATGGTTTGCTTCACGGAGTGATGACCACGCGGCCCACCACGCGCCCCGCGCGCA
>DASTMQ010000161.1:0-3949 GCA_035714005.1 Hyphomicrobiaceae bacterium | reverse complement strand
GATGGTGATGTTCTTTGCTTCCAGCGCTTGCCGATTAGCATCGACAAAGGCTGCAACGGTTGGCTCGCGCACAGGTACGCGCTGCTTTGCTTTGCGGCTCGGCATCGGGGCGCTGTCGCGAGTGGCCGTTGGCAAGGGATGATCGGGCAATGCCAATTCCCGACCGAGTTCGGCAAAGGCTTGCAAGCCGCCGCCTAAATTCTCAATGGCGAAGATGGTGCCGTCATAGGCGAAATAACCGGCCAGCACCGCCTTGCCCCAGACCATGAGCGCGGCTCGCTCACCGGTCTCCTTGACGACGCCTCGCCAGGAAATGCTCCCGTCCTCGCGCACGAACGAGCTCGTTCGCACCAGGGTAATGGTACCGTCCCGGAACGGTAGCACGATCTCAGCGCCGACAAGGTCGCTCGACGCCCTGCCGAATTGCACCGTGTTCGGGGGCATCGATTTGCCGACCTGGTCGATCAGCGCGCGCTCGTTAGGCGCCAGCACGATGGGCTCTGCGCCAGGGCGGCTCGACCCCACGCTCAGCGATAGGGCAAGCAGCCCAGCACTCGGCGCAGATCCCCAGCACGCAACCAACAAACCCCGCCTCATCATCACACCCCAATTTGCTACCCACCTTGGCGCGCCACTCCCATAGATCTTTCCGCCCCGGCGGGGCATCGGGCGAAACCCCGAAATACGGGATCCGGCGTGCGCACCTGGGCTGTGCCTGCAATCCCCTAATGTCCGCTAACGCACGATTTGCCGGCATGCTGTTGCCGTGAATGCCGCCGACGCGGGTCGTCCGCTGGGTAGTCCTGCCCGTCGCCATGACGGGTGGACTATGCAGCCCAGCGGCCGCCTTTCGCGGCAGCAGGCCCACGACGGTTGCCGCCGTGCCGTCGCAACGAAAGGGGCATGTCGATCGATCAACCGAGGGCCGAGCGCCAGACGTGCGCCGGCGATGCCTAACAACGCCCTGGCGGCGGCCGCCAGCCCTTCCCCGGACCTCTCGGATACCGCCTTGACCGCCCGGCGCCGCGCTCACCGGTGAGGTTGGCCGGTTCAAGCCAAGCCTTGACAGCACCCGCCACCATCCCGCGCCCACGTCAGGTCGTGCCGGAGTTTACCGTGCGCCATGTTCCTGGTTTCCCCCGATTTGTCGCACAACCGAATGCAGCGAGAGTGGTGGGTAGTTCAATTTGTGGCCGCGAGGAGCGAACATGAAACGTCTTTTGCTTGCCTATCTTGCCGCCGGTGCGCTCAGCGCACCAGCGCTAGCAGCCGACTGCGCCAACCAATATAAGCAATTCTGGACCAACCTCGACCGCCAGGCGTTCGCGAGCCTGACCCCCGAACAGATGGTGGACCTGAACCGCACCACGCTCAGAGTGTATGACAGCTGCATGTCCGGCGATGAACGCTTCTCGGCGGGCAATCTCTTCCAGCAGCTCGACGCATCGCGCTATGCCAAGGCTTCTGAAATCTTCAGCAGTGGCGCCTTCGCCCCACCCGGCGCGAAAAAGCAGCCATAGGCGCAAGGGGTCCTAATCCCCTGGCCCTTAATCCCCTGGCCCATAATCTTTTTGGGTTTGGGCAGGGGTTACGCGAATGCGACCGCCGGCAGCAGCATCGGCTGCCGGCGGTTTTTGGCTGTTGAGCCAGGCGAAAACTTGCAACTGAAATCGGCTCACGCCGCTCAGCGCAGCAAGCCTAATTCGGGCGCCTCGCTGGGTTGAGCCGTGGGCAGCATCTCCGACACCAGCATTGCTCAGCTTGCTCCGCTGCCTCGGCTGCCCCGGTCAAAGCAGGCTCCGCGCCCTCCTGTGATCGGGTCGGCCTCGGGACTCGCCGCCTGCCAATTTCCGGGTTTCTCCTTGCTTCGGGGCCCGCAATAAGCCCACCTTAATCGGTATCTCGACCCCGAGAGTTTCGCTCAAACGAGCCGTTGCTGAAATCTGCCGTCCAGACTTACCCCGATTTGGCCCCGATTTGGCCCCGATTTGGCCCGCGATTAGGCCCCGCGATTTTAGGCCCGCGATTTTAGGCCCCTACGCAGGCGCACACTTAGGCGATGGGAATGCGATTTGGCCGGCAATGGCGTCACTGGCTCCGTCGACCCTTTCCGGGTTGGCGCCCGGCCCTGCTGCTCCTGGCCTTTGGCGCCATCCTGCCCGCGACCGCACAAGAGCCGGAGCGACGCCTACTGGTTCTTTATCCCGACAGCGACATCCCGGCGGTCGCCAACGTCAGCGAAGGCATCCGCAAAAAGCTGGCCAGCCGCAGCTCCTTAAGGGTGCAGACCTTTCGCGAATTTCTCGATCTCTCCCGCTTTCCGAATCCAGCGCATCGACAGCGCGTCGTTCGCTACCTATCGGAAAAGTACGCAGACACCAACCTCGATGCGATTGTCGCCCTGGGCCCCGATGCCTTGCGCATCGCCGTCGAAAACCGCGCCCAGTTGGCGCCGGGGGTGCCGATCGTGTTCTGCTGCACCTCGCCAACCACCTTGAGTGCCATCGAGCGCCCGCTCGATGTCACCGGCATCGTTAGCGAGTACAATGTCGCAAGGACGGTGGAGCTCGCTCGCCGGCTGCAACCTGCCGCACGGCGCCTGGTTGTGGTTGCAGGCGCAGCACCCTTCGACTTGCGCTGGGTGGAGGTCACACGCCGTCAGCTCGCATCTGAGCGAGACCTGGAGGTCCACTATCTCGTCGGTTTGTCGCGCCAGGATCTTCTCAGCCAAGTCGGCAGGCTGTCTGCCGATACCATTCTGGTTATGCTGACCGTATTTCGCGACGGCGCCGGCGAGAACTTCGTGCCCGCAGATATCGCCGAACAGGTGGCGATGGCATCGACCGCGCCGGCCTATGCTCCCTACGCACGATTTGTGGGCAAAGGCTTTGTCGGCAGTTATTCGGACAGCTTCGAGGAGGTCGGAGTTCAAACGGGTGCCCTCATCCTCAGAATTTTCGACGGCGAAGACCCCAAGACCATCGCGCCGCAACCGAGCGCTGGCCAGACCTACTGGGCGGATGCCAGACAGCTCCAGCGCTGGGGGCTGCCCGCGAGCCGGCTCCCCCCAGATGCCTCGCTGTTGTTCAAAGAGGCCACGCTCTGGGAGAACCACCGCGGCACGGTGCTCGAGGCGATTGCGACCTTTGTCGGCCTGCTTGCCATCGTCGGCGTGCTGCTGGTGCAAATCTACCGCCGCAGGAAGGCCGAAACCCACCTCAAACAGAGCGAAGAGCGCCTCAACTTTGCCGCCGCCTCGGCCGGCCTCGGCCTGTGGCATTACGATGTTGGCAGCAACCGCTTGTGGTGTTCCGAGCACTGCCGCTCGCTGTTTGGGTTCCCTGCGCATGGTCCGCTGAGCGCGGACATGCTGGTAGCAAGGGTGCACCCGGACGACCGCCACGTCGCCGTCGCGTCGATGCGCGCGGTTACCCATGGCGCGCTTGCCAGCGGCGTTGGGGAGTTCCGCGTCGCCCGCAGCGGTGATGAATTGGTTTGGGTGCAGGCGAGCGGCCACCGCAGCCTTGGTGATGCCGGCACACCCATTCGCGTCAGCGGCATCTTCCGCGACATTACCGCCTACAAACAGGCGCAACTGGAAGCCAAGGAACTCTCAAAGCGCGTCTTGAGCATTCAGGATGAGGAGCGGCAGCGTATTGCGCGGGAGCTTCACGATTCGACCGCGCAGCATTTGGCGGCAATGAGCCTCAACTTGCTGGCGTTGCAGGGCGCAAAAGCCCGCAAGGCCGCCGCCATCCGCTCCGATCTGGAAAGCTTGTTGCAGCAGGCCATGAAAGAGGTCCGCTCCTTCAGCTATCTGCTCTATCCGCAAGAACTTGCCAATGGTGATCTCATCGCCACCCTTGACCGCTTTATTCAGGGTTTTCGCAACCGCACGGGTCTCGACGTCACCTTGCGCGCCAGCAATATTGGCTCTGAACTGCCGGAG
>DASTMQ010000160.1:0-24534 GCA_035714005.1 Hyphomicrobiaceae bacterium | reverse complement strand
GAGATTTGAGGCGAAGGTGGTGGGCATAATGTGACGCCGCTCAAGAACCCCAATCCACCTTAGGCCGGCAGCAGCACATCGGTATGAAGCTCGCTCTCGTCCGGCTCGGAAGCTGATTGTGCGAACTCGGCGGCGGCATTGACGGTCGAGCGCACCTCGGCATCGATGGTCTTCATGTCCTCTTCGCTGACCAGGCGCCCCTCCAACAAGCGACGCCGCACCTGTTCGATGGGATCGTGATCCTCGCGCATCTTCTGCACCTCCTCCCGCGTGCGATACTTGGCGGGATCGGACATGGAGTGGCCGCGATAGCGATAGGTCAGCATCTCCAGGATGTAGGGGCCGTTGCCGTCACGCACCCATTTCAGCACCCGGTCGGCGGTCGACTTGACGGCGCGCACGTCCATGCCGTCGACCTGCTCGCCGGGGATGTCGAAGGAGCGTCCGCGCTGCGAGAAATCGGTGGTGGCGGCCGAGCGCTCGACCGAGGTGCCCATGGCATACTTGTTGTTCTCGATGACGAAGACGACGGGTAGCTTCCAGAGCTTGGCCATGTTGAAGCTTTCGTACACCTGCCCCTGGTTGGCGGCGCCGTCGCCGAAGTAGGTCTGACAGACCTTGCCGTTGTCGCGATAGCGATTGGCGAAGGCGATGCCGGCACCGAGCGGAACGTTGGCGCCGACGATGCCGTGCCCACCGTAGAAATGCTTCTCCTTGGAGAACATGTGCATCGAGCCACCCTTGCCCTTGGAGTAGCCCTGACTGCGCCCCGTGAGCTCCGCCATCACGCCCTTGGGATCCATGCCGCTGGCCAACATGTGGCCGTGATCGCGGTAGGTGGTGATCATCTGATCGCCGTCCGTCGCGGCCATCTTCATGCCAACCACGACGGCCTCTTGGCCGATATAAAGGTGGCAGAAGCCGCCGATGAACCCCATGCCGTAGAGCTGGGCCGCCTTTTCCTCGAAACGACGGATCAACAACATCTCGCGGTAGGCGTGAAGTTCCTGTTCGCGGCTGAAAGGGGGAACGGTCTCTTGGCCGTTGGGACGGGACATGCGCTAAAGTGGCCTCGCTGGCGAAGGAGAAGTGAAACCGTACAAGAAACGGCCGGCCAAGGCCAGCCATTGCCCAGCCCGGCGAGGCACATGCTTCAGGGTCGGACCGGCGGCCTCGCGCTGCGCGGCAATGCCTTGGCGGCGGACGGCACGATGATGCGGTCGCCGGGCCGGGCAAACCCCAATAGGTCGATGGCGAGTTCCTCAATAATATCGGGGTCGCGGGCGTTGAGCAGCCGCACGTCGCGCTCGAGGCGCGTGCGCGCGGCCTCGAGACGCGCGATCTGCGGCTCCAGCACTCGGGAGCGTTCGATCAGCCGGCTGCGCGCTTCGAGGCCGCGTTTACCTTTGACGGCATGATGGGCGAGGTAGGCCAGGGCACATAGGCAGACAAGCGACACCAGGATCTGCCGGGGTTGGCTTTTGCGCCGATCATGCATGGAGGCGACGCGAAACCTTTGGGGTGACGCGCCCGAACTGGGCGCCCCGCTAGTTTCTACCGAGGTTGGTTAAACGCAGGTAAAGCGCGCGCATAAGAAAGGGCGCATTTGCCGGCAAACGATCGTCAAACCCCGGCTGCGCGGGCGGCAGCGCCAGCGGCGGCCTCAGTTAGCGGCGCAGCACGCTCCGCCCCGCGTAACTCGCGGCATCGCCCAACTCCTGCTCGATGCGAATGAGCTGGTTATATTTGGCAAGTCGATCCGAGCGCGACAGCGAGCCCGTCTTGATCTGGCCGGCGTTGGTGGCCACCGTGATGTCGGCGATGGTGGCGTCCTCGGTCTCCCCGGAGCGGTGCGAAATGACGGCCGTATAGGCGGCGGCTTGCGCCATCCCGACGGCCTCGAGCGCCTCGGTAAGGGTGCCGATCTGATTGACCTTGACCAGGATCGAATTGGCGATGCCCTTGGCTATACCCTGTTGCAGGCGGGCGGTATTGGTGACGAACAGATCATCGCCGACGAGCTGGCAATGCGCGCCGAGCTCGGCGGTGAGCGCCTTCCAACCCTGCCAGTCGTCCTCGGCCATGCCGTCTTCGATCGAGACGATTGGGAAGCGGCTCACCAGGCCAGCCAAATACTTTACCATGCCGGCAGCCTCAAAGGTCTTGGCCTCGCCCGCCAAGGCATACTTGCCATCGCGGTAGAATTCGCTGGCGGCGCAATCGAGCGCCAAGACGATGTCATCGCCCGGCTTGTAGCCTGCCTTCTCGATGGACTTGGTGATGAAGGATAGCGCCTCCTCGGCGGATTTGAGGTTGGGCGCGAAGCCTCCCTCGTCGCCGACGTTGGTGTTGTGGCCGGCAGCCTTTAGCGAGGAGCGCAGGGTGTGGAACACCTCCGCACCCATGCGGATGGCATCGGCGCAGGTGGCGGCTCCCACCGGCATGATCATGAATTCTTGGATGTCGATGGCATTGTCCGCATGGGCGCCGCCGTTGATGATATTCATCATCGGCACGGGCAGCAGATGCGCGTTGGCGCCGCCGAGGTAGCGATAAAGCGACAGGTCGCGCGCCGCCGCTGCGGCCTTGGCCACCGCCAGCGACACGCCGAGGATGGCATTGGCGCCGAGGCGGCTCTTGCCGGGGGTGCCGTCGAGGGTGTTGAGGCAGGCGTCGATGCGGCGCTGTTCCTCTGCATCCATGCCCCCGACCGCCTCGAAGATTTCGCCGTTGACCGCCTCCACAGCCTTGAGCACGCCCTTGCCCAGGTAACGCTTGGCATCGCCGTCGCGCAGCTCGATGGCCTCGTGCGCGCCGGTCGAAGCCCCGGACGGGACGGCCGCCCGACCGCGGGCGCCATCCTCCAGGATGACATCCACCTCGACGGTGGGGTTGCCCCGGCTATCCAAGATCTCGCGGCCGATAATGTCGACGATGGCGGTCATGACGGGTTCCCAGCTCGAGCACCAATTTTGCAGCCGAAGGCAAGCGTGTGAGAAACTACGGGGCGAGGTTCTAGCCCGGTCAAGCACGGCCCGCCAGGCGGCAGATGGCGCCTGGCTGCTATCAAGCGCCCCTTGGCAAAGCGGGGGCCGGACACCAGCTGTTGCGGGAACCGGGCCTTCGGGTGAGACGTGGCGGTCGCTTATGCTTGCAAGTTCCGCCTTGGTGCTGTTTTCGGGCGGCCAGGATTCGACGGTCTGTCTGGCCTGGGCGCTCGAGCGCTACGCTCGGGTCGAAACCGTTGGCTTTGCTTACGGGCAGCGCCACGCCGTCGAATTGCAGCAGCGCCCCATCATTCTGGGCGAACTCAAGGCCAAGGTCCCGGCCTGGCGATCTCGGCTTTGCGAAGACCACCTGTTGGACGTGGCAACGCTGGGCGAAATCAGCGACACGGCACTGACCCGGGACGCCGCCTTCGCCATGACGGCCGCCGGCCTGCCCAACACGTTCGTGCCGGGGCGCAACTTGCTGTTTTGCACGCTGGCGGCGGCGCTCGGCTATCGGCGCGGCATCCAGCGCCTCGTCGGCGGCATGTGCGAGACCGACTACTCGGGCTACCCCGATTGCCGTCACGACACCTTGCAGGCCTTGGCCCGGGCCATCTCGCTTGGCCTGGCGGCGCCCCTCCAGATCGAAACGCCGTTGATGTGGATCGATAAGGCCGCGACCTGGCGGCTGGCCGCCGAGTTGGGCGGGCGGCCGCTGCTCGACCTCATCATCGAGCATACGCATACCTGCTATACAGCGGACCGCACGACGCGCCACCCCTGGGGTTACGGCTGCGGCCGCTGTCCGGCTTGCGACCTCAGAGCAAAAGGATGGGAAACATGGCAGCTGCACGATCCGACCTGATTCGCGCGGTCGAACTCGCCATCGCCGGTGATTGGGAGGCCGCGCACGGCATCGTCCAGCAGGACGAGGCCGATCAGACCTCCTGTTGGATCCACGCCGTCTTGCACAAGATCGAAGGCGACGGGGAAAATTCGCGCTACTGGTACCGGCGTGCCGGCCAGGCCTACGAGGCCTACGCCGACGCTGAGGCCGAGCTCGAGGCCATCAAGGCGGCGCTGACGTACTAAAGTGAGCAAGCGGGGGAGCAAGCTGGTGGGGGTGGAGCGCGATAGGCTGAGGCCTAACCGAGAGCCCATTTCACATGGCCCAAGATCCGATGGCCCAAGATCCGATGGCTCAAGATCCGATGGCTCAAGATCACATGGCCCAACACCCGGCATGGCCCGAGCTTCCCCTGTCCGCCTGGAGTGCCAGCTGCGAGACCCTGCACCGATGGACCCAGGTTGTGGGCAAGATCCAGCTGGCGCTGACACCCTTGGTCAACCATTGGTGGAACGTGACACTGTTGACCACGGCGCGGGGCCTCGCCACGCCGCCGCTGGCCTTTGCCGAGGGCACCTTTACGATTGCCTTCGACTTCATCGAGCATCGCCTGACCATCGCCAGCAGCCGCGGTGCTGAGCAGGCGCTGAGGCTCGGCCCGATGTCGGTGGCCAGCTTTTATGCCGAGGTGATGGCCCGCCTGGAAAAGTTCGGCGTCAAGGTGCGGATCTGGACCATGCCGAGCGAAATTGCCGATGCGGTTCCCTTCGATCGCGATCACGCCAACGCCGCCTACGATCCGGTCTGGGTTGGCCGGTTTTGGCAAGCGCTGTTGCAATCGGATCGCGTGCTCAAGGAATTTCGCGCGCGCTTTATCGGCAAGGCGAGCCCGGTGCACTTTTTTTGGGGCAGCTTCGATCTGGCGGTGACGCGCTTTTCTGGGCGTCGGGCACCGCCGCCGACGGGCACCACGCCCAACGTGGCGGCCTGGGTGATGCAAGAGGCCTACTCGCATGAAGTGAGCAGTTGCGGCTTTTGGCCGGGCAACGGCGGCTATGGTCGGCCCGCCTACTATGTGTATGCCTATCCCGAGCCGAAAGGCTACGGCGGCACCGCCCTCAGCAGCGCCGGGGCCTTTTACGATCAGGGCCTCGGTCAGTTCATCCTGCCCTATGACGTGGTGCGGCGAGCGCCCGACCCCGACGCCCTGCTGTTGGGTTTCCTTGAGGAGACCTACGTGGCCGCCGCCGACCTTGCCGGTTGGGATCGCGCCGCGCTGGAACGCGGCGCCAGCTGAGGCGAAGCGAGGCGCCGTCCGGGAACGAACGACGTGTACGTCCAACCTCGCCGCCACGAATCAGTTTAGGTTGCGCGCACAAAACGCTTCGACCTCAGCGTGTGAGGATGCCGCAATCCCTGCGGCATTTTCGTTCGCGGGGGCCGATCAACAAACAGGGGGTGCCAAATGCCGCCAATGATGCGCAAATCTCTCGATGTTCTCATCGCGCTGGCGCTGACTGCCGCTGCGTTTTTTGTGATCGTCGTCGCCAACAGCTCGCTGATGGCCCGAGGTGGCACCGTTCAGGGCGTGAAACTCTGGTATGCCTTCATCGGGCGGCCCGACATCCTCGGCACCATGATTCTGACGGCCCTGGTCACCATGGCCTACATCATCTGGCAGCAACGCGGCGGCCGACCGCGCCTCTAGTGGCACCCGGCCGCGCCCGCCTTAGCCCAACAACCAGCGAGCGCAAGCCTCGCGCGCCTAGCTTTGAAGGCGCGCGAGTGAAGGCCGTGGGTGAGGCCGGGAGGCCGGCCTGAATGCAAAACGTCAGGCGGTTGCCGAGCGACCATCGGCGAGCGTGACGCCGCTGAGCGCGGACAGTTCGCGCACCGATAGGCCGACGACCAGGTCCCTCACCACCAGCCCGTCGCCGGCGACGTCGATGACCGCAAGGTCGGTATAAACGCGCGACACGCACGCCTTAGCCGTCAGCGGATAGGTGCACACCGGCACGATCTTGCAGTCTCCCGCCTTGCTGAAATGCTCCATCATGATGAAGGTGCGCTTGGCGCCGATGGCGAGATCCATGGCGCCACCAACCGCAGGGATCGCCTCCGGTTCGCCGGTATGCCAGTTGGCGAGATCGCCGCTGACCGATACCTGGAAGGCGCCGAGCACGCAGATGTCGAGGTGGCCGCCGCGCATCATGGCAAAGGAATCGGCATGATGGAAAAAGGCGGCGCCCGGCAGCGCCGTCACCGGCTGCTTGCCGGCGTTGATCAGGTCCGGATCCTCTTCGCCCTTCGCCGGCGCCGGCCCCATGCCGAGCAGGCCATTCTCTGTTTGCAGAAAGATGTCCTTGCCCTTGGGTAAAAACTCGGCCACCAGCGTCGGCAGGCCAATGCCGAGGTTGACGTAGGCTCCCTCGGGAATATCGGCCGCCACGCGCGCGGCCATCTGCTTGCGGCTTAACCGTTTCAGGTTGGCGAGATCTGTCGCCATGGCCTCCTCCCTAGCTCGCGGCCCGCCGCGTCGGTGTGTCGATGCGCACCAGGCGCTGCACGAAAATGCCGGGCGTGACGATGGCCTCGGGGTCGAGCGCACCCACCTCCACCACCTCGCTGACCTCGGCGATGGTCAGCTTGGCGGCCGTCGCCATGACCGGTCCGAAATTGCGCGCCGTCTTGCGATACACCAGGTTGCCCCAGCGGTCACCCTTGTGGGCTTTGATCAGGGCCACGTCGGCATGGATTGGGAATTCCAGCACGTAGTCGCGGCCGTCGATGCGGCGCGTCTCGCGGTCTGCGGCCAACAGCGTGCCGTAGCCCGTGGGGCAGTAGAAGGCGCCGATGCCGGCGCCGGCGGCGCGGATGCGTTCGGCCAGATTGCCCTGCGGCACCACTTCGAGCTCGATCTTGCCGGCGCGATAGAGGCCGTCGAACACCCAAGAGTCGGTCTGGCGCGGAAACGAGCACACCACTTTTCGCACCCGCCCCGCCTGCAGCAGCGCCGCCAGCCCGGTGTCGCCGTTGCCGGCATTGTTGGAGACGATCACAAGCTCGCCGGCGCCCTGGGCGATCAGCGCATCGATCAACGCAAATGGCATGCCGGCGGTACCGAAGCCGCCGATCAGGACGGTCGAGCCGTGCTTGATGCCGTCGACCGCCTCGGCAGGCGAAGCCCTGACCTTGTCAATCACCGCGCCATCGCTCCCCGTTCGAGCGCCAATCCTCACGTCTTCTTGGCGTCGAGCTTGGCGAAGCTGCCATCCTCGGCCGCCAGTTTCTCGAGCAGCGGCGCGATTTTCCAGCGCGCCCCGTATTTTGCCTCGTAGGCCTTGATGCGCTCGGCCGCCGTCTTCAGCCCGATCACATTGTCGACCTGCCACATCGGGCCGCCACGCCAGGCCGGGAAGCCGTAGCCATTGAGGTACATGGTATCGATGTCGCTGGCTCTGAGCGCGATCCCCTCCTGCAGGATCTTGGCGCCCTCGTTGGCAAGCCGCAGCAGGCTGCGCTCGACGATTTCGTCGGCGGGAATTGACCGCTGCTTGATTTGTAGCGCCTCGGCCTCGGCGCGGATCATGGCCTCGATCTCGGGGTCGACCAGGCGCTTGCGGTTCTCATCGTACTTGTAGTAGCCCGCACCCGTCTTCTGCCCATGCCGACCCATCTCGACGATCTTGTCGGGAATGCGCGCATTGCGGGCGGCCTCGCCGGTCAATTTGCGCTCCTTGCGGATACGATAGCCAACGTCGAGGCCGGCGAGATCACTGACCGCAAGCGGACCCATCGCCATGCCCCAAGTTTCCAGCGCGCCGTCGATCTCCTGCGGCATGGCGCCTTCGAGGTTCATGGCCTGCACCTCGCCGCCGTAGGCGGCGAGCATGCGATTGCCGACAAAGCCGTCGCAGACGCCAGCCTGGACGCCGACCTTGCCGATCCGCTTGGCGATCGCCATCGATGTGGCCATGACATCGTTGGCGGTCTTCTCGGCGCGCACGATCTCCAACAGGCGCATGATGTTTGCCGGCGAGAAGAAGTGCAGCCCAACCACGTCTTGCGGCCGCTTGGTCTCCGCGGCGATCGCATCGACGTCCAAGGTCGAGGTGTTGGTAGCGATGATGGCGCCGGTCTTGGCGATTTTATCGAGCTTGCCGAACACCTCCTTTTTAAGCGCCAAGTTTTCGAATACGGCCTCGATGATGAGGTCGGCCTGGCCCAGGTCCGCCAGCTCAAGCGACGGCGTCAGCTTGGCGAACCGATCGGCTGCTTGCGCCGCGGTGATGCGTCCGCGCTTGGCGTTGGCAGAGAGCGTGTCCTTGATGCGCGCAACGCCCCTGTCGAGCGCCTCCTGCGTCGTCTCGACGATGGTGACGGGAAAGCCAGCATTGAGAAACGCCAGGGTAATGCCCGTGCCCATGGTGCCGGCACCCAGGATGCCGACGGTCTTGACGTCGCGCAGCTTGGTTTGAGGTCCGACGCCCGGCAGATTGGCCGCCTGCCGCTCGGCGAAGAAGGCGTACTGGAGGGCGCGCGCATAGGGGCTGGCCGCCAGCTCGCGGAACAAGGTGCGCTCGCGTTCGCTGCCCGCATCGATCGCCAGCTGGGTCGCCGCCTCCACGGCCGCGATCGCCGCCTTGGCGGCCAACGGCCCGCTCGGGTGGCGAGCAAGGCCGGCGCGCGCCTTGTCGAAGGTGTCGGCGGCAAACGAACCGGCGTCGATCCGGCTTTGACCGAGCCGCCGCGGCGGCTTGCCAACCTGGCGCTCGGCAAAGGCGATCGCCGCCGGCAATAGGTCTTGATCGCTCACCTGGTCGACCAGGTGAGCGGCGGCGGCTTTGGCGGCGTCGATGAAGCTGCCCGTGGTGATGAGTTGCAGGGCGGCCTCGACGCCCATGGCGCGCGGCAGGCGCTGGGTGCCGCCGGCGCCCGGGATGATGCCGAGCTTGATTTCGGGCAGCCCCAGCTGACGCACGTCTTTGCTCGCCACCCGGTAGTGGCAGCCGAGCGCCAGTTCCAGGCCGCCGCCCAAGGCAGTGCCGTTGAGCGCGGCAATGACGGGCTTGCTGCCGCCCTCGATCTTGTCGATCAACTGCGGCAGGAACGGCTCCTGCATCGCTGCCTTAAATTCGCTGATATCGGCGCCCGCGGAGAAGAATTTGCCCGTGCCCGTCAAAACGATCGCCTTGACGCCGGCATCGGCATTGGCCGCGGCAAAGGCCTCGGCGAGGCCCAGCCGCAGCGCGTGGCTCAGCGCGTTGACCGGCGGATTGTTCATGCGAATGACCGCGATCTCGCCCTTTTTCTCGGTCTCTACGATCGCCACGGCGCTCACTCCTCTGTTTGGCCTCTGATCGGTTGGTTCTTGGCCCTGCCTCTAATCGACCCGGCTTGGCGCTGGGCTGGCCCCGAGGTTACTCTTCCGCCACCAAGCATACCAGGAGGAACGCCCATGCTGCGCGGATTGATGATGGACCGGCCGCTCTTGGTTTCGAGCGTGATCGACTACGCCGCGGAGGTGTTTCCAAATGTCGAGATCGTATCGCAGACCGTTGAGGGTGGCCTGCACCGCTACGGTTACGCCCAGGCGCGCCAGCGCATCGGCCGGCTCGCCAACGCCCTAGTGCGGCTCGGTGTAAAGCCGGGCGATCGGGTCGCCACGCTGGCCTGGAACGGGTATCGCCATTTCGAGCTCTATTTTGCCATTTCCGGCATCGGCGCGGTCTGCCACACCATCAATCCCCGGCTGTTTCCCGAGCAGATCGCCTACATTGCCAATCACGCCGGCGACAGCATGTTGTTCTTCGATCTGACCTTCCTGCCGCTGGTCGAAAAACTGGCCCCCAGCTGCCAGACCATCAAGACCTTCGTGGCGATGACCGATCAAGCGCATATGCCGAGCAAGGCGCAGCTGGCGGATCTCAAATGCTACGAGCAGCTGCTGGCCGAGGCGGCACCCGACTTCGTTTGGCCCGAATTCGACGAGCATGCCGCCTGCGCGCTTTGCTACACCTCGGGCACCACGGGGGAGCCAAAGGGCGTGCTTTATTCCAACCGCTCGATGCTGCTGCACACCTTCTTCTTGATTTCCACGCGCCCAGACCTGTTTGCGCACAATCGCACCATCCTGCCCGTGGTGCCGCTGTTCCACGCCAATGCCTGGAGTTTGCCCTACGTGACGCCGCTGACCGGCTGTCCCTTGATCCTGCCCGGCGCCCGGCTCGACGGGCCGACCTTGTTTGATCTGATGGAGAGCGAGGGCGTCGAGGCAGGTTGGGGCGTGCCCACCGTTTGGCTCGGCCTGCTAGAGGAATTCAAAAAGCGCGGCCGCAAGCCCAAGAACCTGGTGCAAATTTTGAGCGGCGGTTCGGCCGTGCCGCAAGCCATGATCGACACTTTCACGCGCGACTGGGGCATCGAGGTGACGCACGGCTGGGGCATGACGGAGATGTCCCCGGTCGGCACGCTTACCGTCTTCCGCCCCGACGAACGCGCCAAAGCGCCGCTTGAGCGCGCCGCGCTCAGCGCCCGACAAGGCCGCCGCATGTTCGGCGTCGACCTCAAGGTCATCGACGAGGAGGGCAAGCGCGCGCCGGCGGACGGACAGACGTCGGGCGAGCTGTTCGTGCGCGGTGCGACCATCGTCTCGGGCTATTTCAACAACCCGGAGGCTTCCGCCAGGCAAATCGACGGCGAAGGCTGGTTCGGCACCGGCGATGTCGCCAAATTGACGCCCGATGCCTGGCTGCTGATCGTCGATCGCACCAAGGACCTGGTGAAATCGGGCGGTGAATGGATCAGCTCGATCGACGTGGAGAATGCCGCTCTCGCCGCCGTCAACGGCATCGCCAACTGCGCGGTGATTGGCGTGCCGCACCCGAAGTGGAACGAGCGGCCGCTATTGGTGGTGGTCAAGGCGCCCGGCGCCGAGCCCACCAAGGCCGAGATCCTCGATGCACTCGGCGCAAAGATCGCCAAGTGGCAGATGCCCGACGACGTGGTTTTTGTCGAGGCGCTGCCGATGACGGCCACCGGCAAGATTTCCAAGAAGGACCTGCGCGCCAAGTTCGCCGACTACTCGCTGCCCGACTAGTGGTGTCTCGCGCCGCTTACGTCGCATTTTGTCGCGGCGCCGGGCGGGGCTTCTGGCCGAGTGAATTATTACGCCCGCGGCCGCCAACCTCCTCTGGTGCCGGCGACGATCGCGCACCATTTTGCTTGGGGTGAAACGAGGCCCACCTCGGGCCATCCCTATCGTCGAGGACCGTCGAGGAAGAAGCCCATGCTGCGCCCGCATCTCTCTCGCATCGCTACGCTCGCCGCCGTCATGCTGGTCACCGCGACCCTGGCGGGCTGCGGCATTAACAATATTCCGACCTTCGAGCAGACCGCCAAGGCCAAATGGTCAGAGGTGCTGAGCCAATACAAGCGGCGCGCCGACCTCGTTCCCAATCTGGTGGAGACGGTGAAGGGCTTCGCCGCCCAGGAGCAGCAGGTCTTGACTTCCGTCGTCGAGGCGCGTGCCAAGGCGACGCAGGCGCAGGTGCAGCTGCCCGCCGACGCCGTCAACAACCCCGAAGCCATGAAGCGTTTCCAGGACGCCCAGAACCAGCTGAGCGGTGCGCTCGGGCGCTTGCTCGCCGTGGTGGAGCGCTATCCCGACATCAAGTCGGGACAGAACTTCCTTGCCCTGCAGTCGCAGCTCGAGGGCACGGAAAACCGCATTGCCATCGCCCGGCGCGACTACATCGAGGCCGTGCGCGTCTACAACACCGAATTGACCACCTTCCCGGGCCGCATCTGGCGCGCGGTGATGTACGCCTCAGCGCAGCCGATGGCCACCTTCGACATCACGGCGCAAGAACAGGAGACGCCGCGCGTCGACTTTGGTACCAAGAAATAGCCAAGCAAGCCGGCATCGCTACGGCGCGGCGCCGGCCCCGCCCCTGCCTTGGTCGGCAAGGGCCCAATGCGCGGAACAGTGCGCGGAAGGGTGCGCGGAACGGGGCTCGCAACCTCTGGGCCAAACCCAAGGTCCGGGAGCCCGGTTCACCAGCACGAGATCAGCCGGGAACGAGGCATGCCAACCGCTGGGTCTCACAGCCTTGCCTCGACGCTCACAGCCTTCGACCTTTGCGTTCGGGGCTGGCGGCGGGCGCTGGCGCTGGCCGCCGCCGTCCGCTTAACGGTGGCCCTATCGGCCCTGCTGCTGGCGCTGGGCCTTGGCGCCGCGGCCACGGCCGCCCCCAAGTTCCCGGCGCTCAGCGGTCGCATCGTCGATGAGGCCAATTTGTTGTCGGCCGAGGACCGCCGTGCGCTCGAGCGCGAGTTGCAGGCGCTGGAGGAGAAATCCTCCGATCAGCTGGTGATCTATACGGCGCGCTCGTTGCAAGGCTATGAAATCGAGGACTTTGGCTATCAGCTCGGACGCACCTGGCAGCTCGGCCAAAAGGGCCAGGACAATGGCGTGGTGCTGATCGTGGCACCCAATGAGCGCAAGGTGCGCATCGAGGTCGGGCGCGGGCTTGAACCCCAGCTCACCGACGCCATGAGCAGGCTCATCATCGAGAATGCAATCCTGCCCGCCTTCCGCCGCGGCGATTTCGCCGCCGGCATCAAGGCCGGCGTGCGCGACATCCGCGACGTGCTGCTGGGCGACGCCGAAGCGGTGAAGGCGCGCGCGCGGGCGGCGGTAAAGCGCGACGGAGCAAGCGGTTTTCCGCCGGCGCTGATCATGCTGATCTTCTTCATTGTGCTGGCGTTGCTGATCATCCAGGCGCAGGCGCGCCAGACCGCCCATCCCACGCGCGTCGACAGGCGGGCGCGGCGCTACGGCACCCCGGTCGTCATTCCGGGCTCCTGGGGCGGGGGCTCCGGCGGCTGGGGTGGGTCCGGTGGCGGCTCGGGAGGAGGCTTCTCGGGCGGCGGCGGATCATTCGGTGGCGGCGGCGCCTCGGGAAGTTGGTAGAGGCCAAGAAGGGCGCGAGAATCTCGTCATGACGATCGTCAGCGAAGTGGATCGCAAGCGTATCGCCGACGCCATCACCGAGGCCGAGCGCAAGACCTCCGGTGAAATCGTGGCCGTGATCGCCGAGATGAGTGCAAGCTACGCCTATATCCCGTTCCTGTGGGCGGCGCTGGCGGCCTTGGCGGTGCCAATCCCCCTGATTTTCTTCACCTGGTGGCCGATCCAGCACATCTACTTCCTGCAACTCGTCGTCTTTGCCGGCCTGGTGCTCCTCTTCATGTACCGGCCGCTGCGGCTGGCGCTGGTGCCCCAGCGCAGCAAGCGCCAGCGCGCCCATCGACGCGCGGTCGAGCAATTCTTGGCGCAGAACCTCCACACCACGCCAACTCGCACCGGCGTGCTGATATTCGTTGCCGTGGCCGAACGTTTCGCCGAAATTATTGCCGATGCCGGCATTAATGAGAAGGTGGCGGAGGGTACTTGGCAGGCGATCGTCGATCAGCTGACCAAGGACATCGGCGGCGGCCAGGCGGGCGAGGGCTTCGTGCGCGCCGTTGATGCCGTCGGTCGCGAGCTCGCTCGCCACTTCCCGCCCGGCAGCCATGATCCGCACGCCTTCGCCAATCACCTTATCGTCCTGCCGTCCGAATAGCCGTGGCAAGGGCCGCGAGGGCGCAGACGAGGAAATGGGAGCGCGCATGCAGCTTACGATTGCGCGACGGCGCCGAGCCCGCGCCGACTACGAACAGACCCCGGCCTTGGCCGAGCGCGGCCGCGCGCGCGGCAATAATTTTTTTGCCCAGCTCGATCGGCGGCTCCCCATCACTGCCGACGTTGCCGGCGAGCACGATACGATTGCCGACATTACCGCGTTTATCGCGGTCGAATTCGCCAACTCGGCAAAGCGACCGGTGCCGCCAAACTGCCCGCATCTGACGCGCTGGGTTGCCAGCCAATCGGCGCGCGCCAGCGCCAAGGCGTGAGGGAAAACGTGCATGGAAGGCAAAGACATCCTCAAGCGCGAGATTAAGGTGCTCGTGTTCGATCAATACGGCACCATTGTCGACATGCAGCAGGGTCTGCGGCAGGCCGTAACGCCGTTTTTGCAAACAAAGGGTTGGAGCGGCGATGCCAACAGCTTTGTGACCTGGTGGCGGCGCACGCACTTTGAGAATTCCATGATCGACGCCCTATGCGACCGCGGTCATACGCCCTACCGCCAGATCGGCCATCGCGCCGTGTCCTATGTCATGGATCGCTGCGGCCTCAGCTACACGCAAGAGGAAGTGCGCTGGTTGGTCAGCCAAATCGAGACCCTAAAGCCGTTTCCCGACGTCATCGCCGCGCTCGAGGACCTGCGCGCCGCCGGCTACAAGCTGGCGATCCTCTCGAACGGCGACCGCGACATGCTCAAGGCGGCGGCTCCCCACATCGGCTTTGCCTTCGACCGCGTCATCTCCGTCGCGGAGGCCGGCTATTTCAAACCGCACTGGAAGACCTACGCCAAGGCCGAGGAGATCTTGGCCGAAAACCGCTCCAGTATTCTGTTCGTGGCCAACCATGCCTTCGACTGCATCGGCGCCAAATCGTTCGGCATGCGCAGCGCCTTCATTGACCGCCGCCGGCGGCCGTTCGGCGAGACACCGCATCAGCCCGATCTGATCGTGGCTAACTTTTCCGAACTGGCCGCCAGCCTGATTTAGAACAATCTCGACTGGCACAAGCGGGACCCAAACCCTCTGCAGCGCGGGGTCCTGAGCACCCGAGCAAATGCGTCGCGCCGCCAGGCATGGGCGCGGCGCGCCGGATGCCGACGCCGCCCCGGGCGGCACTGCACGCCGCTCACCGGGCCGGGGGCAAGCTCCGGTGCGCTCGCCGCCCAGGCGCCTTTGCCGTCTACCTAAGCCTGCGGGCGCGGGGCGGCGCGCGTCGCCGTCAAAAGCTTGCCCTCGAGCTGCAGGATGCAGCCCTCGATGTTGTGCAGCACCTCCTCCGTCCAGGCGAGCTCGCGTTCGATCTCGGCAGGGCTGCGCTTTTTGCGCTCGCCGCGCGACACGGTGGCAACGTCGATCAAGGCGGCGGCCAGCGCGCGCAGGCCGCGCCAGAGCCGGCGCAGCAGCGAGACGGGCCGCTTGCGCTTGGCCGTTTCCGGGCGCGCGGCCTTTTGTCGCCGCAGCAGCGCGCTGCGCAAGAATTTGATTTCCCGCTTTTTGTGGCGCAGCTCCTTCAAGGCCGCTTTTGCCTCCGTCGCCGAGGCGACCGTCACGCCGACCGCCGAGCCGTCGATTTTCACGTAACGCATTGGCGCAAGCTGCATTGCCGTCCCTCGATGCCCTGAGTGATTGGCAACAGACTACACGCCGATGGGGCAGCCGTCAGGCGACACCACCGCTCCCAGGCGTCGGCGCGCGTTCAAAAGTTCTCTGCACGCGACGCGGGAAGACGATGGCTCGGCTGAAAAAACGCGCCCCAATCTCGCCATAGGCCGTCGCCCAAGGTGCACCTGCAGGGAGCAAATGCTCCCGCGCCGGCCGCCGGGCACCGGCGGCCCAACGGAGGGAGACGAAGTACGGGTGAGGGATTCGGCCGGTCGACGCACGAGGGGTGCGCCCGGCAAGACGGGGACAACCAGCGCCAGTCGAAGCCGAATAGCCGCGGCAGCGCCTTGTTGGCGTGCGCCTCGGCGACCTCAAGTGACAATCGCAAAAAGTAGGAGTTCTTAATGCACAAGCGGCTTCTGATCGTAGCGCTCGGCCTCGCGCTCGGCCTCACCACCACGACAGCCAGCTCACGCACCTACGATTTCGAGCACAATAGCTGGCACGCTGACGACAGCGATCGCCCCGCTGCTGCGCCGCGGCGCCATCGCGTCGCCTATGCCTATCGCAGCGACGCGGCGGAGACCGAACCGCTGCAGCGCCGCAGCGTCACGCGCGATCACCCCGCCGCGCGCCACGGCCAGGCTGGCACCTCGCGCGGCTGCCTGACGGTGGCGACGCGAGGCTTGCTCGAGCGCATCGAAGCCCATTTCGGCAAAATGCAAATTATCTCCACCTGTCGTCCGGGGGCGGTGATTGCCGGCACGGGCCGGCGCTCCAAGCATGCCAGCGGCCAGGCCGTCGATTTCAATGCCGGCGCGCGCAAGGCCGCGGTGGTCCGTTGGCTGATTGCCAATCACAAGTCCGGCGGCACCATGACCTATCGCGGCATGAGCCACATCCATGTTGATGTCGGCTACCACTTCGTCTCACTCAACTCCGGCGGCGGCAGATAGGCCGCCTAGCCCGGCTGCAAGTCGGCACGGCACGGCGCCGGCAATCCGGCGCCCTGCCGTGCCAAAGCTCAAGGTGCCGCCAGCAGCCACAAACCGCGCAAGAGGTAGCTCAACGCCACGCCGATGGTGATGCGGCGGCTCCAGACCCGAAAACCGCTTTCGGTCATGCGCAACAAGACGAAACCGGCCAGCGAAGTGCCGGCGCAGGCAAGTACGATCGCCCCAACGTAGCCCCAGAAGGGAACGTGGGTGTCGACGGCGATCTCGAAGGAGCCGAAGTAAAGGATGCGATAGACGTGGCCGGTGACCTGGGTGACGGCCTTGGTGCCGACAATGGTGCGCCGGTCGAGTGGGCTTTTTTGAAAGAAAATGTCGAGGATGTGTCCCGCGGCCCCGGCCAGGAGCTGCAGGACGATAATGAAGGCGCCGCAAAGATAGGGCGCGCCGGGCCGGGTGATGTCCGGCGTCAGCCGCCGGGGCAGTGCGTAGGCGGCAAACGGGATCAGTCCGAGACCGAGGTAGAGCGCGGCCTTGCTGGGCAGGATGGCGACCGTGCGCATCACGAGAAACATCGCCGTCGATCCCACCAGGAAGCGCCAAACGATGCTCCAGGCGACGTGGCGCCACCACAGGGCGGCGCGCCAACCGTTGGCCGCCAGCTGGATGATGCCGAATAGGACCATGGCCGGGGCCACGTCCATGAACAGCAGCAGCAGCCCGAGCAGCAGCATGCCCCCGGCCATGCCAAAAATGCCGGAAATAAACGAGGTGACGACGATCGCGACGGCGACCACGGCCAGCAGGTAGGGGGCAAGCATCTAATGGCTGCCCAGCCGCGCGTTGCCGGCGCGCCGTTCGGCCGCCCGGTGGATACCGCCCGCACCGCGCTCAGCCGGCAACCACCGCGCCATCGCTGTCATGGGCCACTCGTTCAATGCCGTCGTTGCCATCAAGGGGTTCGTCGTCGCGGAGCGCGACGTTAACCCTGCACTCGCCGCGCCACAACGGCTCACGACGCTGAGCTCATGGGGTTTCCGGCGCGGGCCCGACGCAAAGGCCCAGCCGTGCCATGCCAGTTGCACCCGGTGGGGGAGCTGGCGTAGGTGAGGCAAAGTCGAACGCGGGACGAACAGACATGCCGACCCTCACCCCGACGACCATCCGGGCGGCGACGCCCAACGACGCGGCGGCGCTTGCGGATTTTGTACATTTCGCCAGCGAAGGCCTGGCACTGCGGGTGTGGAGCAAGCTCGCCGGTCCGGGCGGGGACCCCTGGGCGATCGGTCGCGAGCGCGCACGGCGCGAGACGGGCAGCTTTTCCTATCGCAATGCCTATGTGCTCGAGACCGATGGCGCTGCCGCCGCCGGGCTCATTGGCTACCCCTTGCCCGATGCACCCCTCGCCATCGCCCCGGATCTGCCGGCCACCTTTGTGCCCTTGCAGGAGCTCGAAAACCTCGCCGCGGGCAGCTGGTATGTGAACGTGCTGGCCGCCTACCCCGAGCACCGCGGCAAGGGCCTGGGCAGGGCCCTGCTCGATTTAGCCCAGACAACAGCCCTCGAGCTCGGGCGGCCAGGCCTCAGCATTATCGTGTCAGACGGCAATCGGGGCGCGCGGCGGCTCTACGAGCGCTGCGGCTACCGTGAGGCGGGGCGGCGCGCCATGCTGAAAGAGGATTGGATCAATCCGGGGACCCACTGGGTTTTGCTGACCAGGGACGCCAAATAGTAGCCGCCCCGAAGCCCCGAGCGTATGGTTGAGCCATGAGCGATATCCTCACCCGCATCATTGCCTATAAGCGCGCAGAAATTGCCGCCGCCCTGGCTCGCCGTCCCCTGCACGAGGTCGAGGTCGCCGCCCACGCAGCGCCGCCGGCGCGTGGCTTTGCCGAGGCCATCGGGCGCGAGATCGCCGGCGGAGGCTTCGCCCTGATCGCCGAAATCAAGAAGGCGAGCCCCTCGAAGGGCCTCATTCGCGCCGATTTCGATCCCCCCACCCTGGCCAAGGCCTATGCAGCCGGCGGCGCCACCTGCCTGTCGGTCCTGACCGACCAGCCCTCCTTTCAGGGTGCGCCGGAGCATCTAAGCCAGGCGCGCGCTGCCGCGGGGCTGCCGGCCCTGCGCAAGGATTTCATGCTCGACCGCTATCAGGTGGCCGAGGCGCGTGCCCTCGGCTCCGATTGCATCCTGATCATCATGGCCGCGGTCGACGATGTGGTTGCCGGCACGCTTTGCGCCTACGCCAAGGCCTGGAACATGGATGCCATCGCCGAGGTGCACAACCGCGGCGAGCTCGACCGGGCCCTGCGGCTCGACTGCCGCATGATCGGCATCAACAATCGCGACCTGAAGACCTTCAAGACGACGCTCGAAACCACCGAGCGGTTGGCGGCCGGCATTCCCGATGACCGCATCGTCGTGTCCGAGAGCGGCATCGCCGCTCACGCCGATCTTGTGCGCCTGGCTAAGTCCGGCGTGCATGCCTTTCTGGTCGGCGAAACTTTGATGCGTGCGCCGGACGTGGCCGCGGCCACGCGCAGCCTGCTGGGTGCCGCATGAGCCGGGCCGCGCGAGCGCCGGCGCGACCGCTCGCGCCATCGCCGAGCCGGACCACCGGGCCGCAGCGCCTTGCGGGGCCAGCTCGGCGCAAGCGGCCGGCCGGCCGGCTGGCGTGGGCGGTGGGCGCAGGCGGGCACCAGGACCGGGGCGCGCGGTAAAATGGCGAGGCTTTCCCATCTCAATGACAAGGGCGAGGCGCGCATGGTCGACGTCTCGGCCAAGACCATCACGCAGCGTTCCGCGCGGGCCGAGGGCTTCGTGGCCATGGCGCCCACCACGCTGGCGCTGGTGGAAGCTGGCACGGCCAAAAAGGGCGACGTGCTCGCCACCGCGCGCCTTGCCGGTATCATGGCCGCCAAGAAGACGCACGAGCTCATTCCGCTTTGCCACCCGCTGGCCATCACCAGCGCCGGCGTTGACTTTCAGGTCAGCCGCAAGCCGTGTGGGCTCTACGTCACGGCCGAAGTCAAAGTCGCCGGCCAAACGGGGGTCGAAATGGAAGCCCTGACCGCCGTCAGCATCGCCTGCCTCACCATCTACGACATGTTGAAGGCGGCCGATAAGGCCATGACCGTGTCCGATATCCGGCTGATCGAAAAGACCGGTGGGCGCTCGGGCAGCTTTCGCGCCGAGCGCAGGAGTGAGCGTTGATGGTGGCGCCGCTGTCCGTTGCCGAAGCCCGCAGCAAGGTCCTCCACGATGTGGTGCCGACGCCGGCAGAGCTGATCGCCGTCGAGGTCGCACACGGGCGCGTTCTCGCCGATGGCCTGGTCGCCCGGCTGACGCAGCCGCCCTTCGATGCCTCGGCCATGGACGGCTATGCCGTACGCAGCGCCGATCTTAGCAAGCTCCCCACCACCCTTGAGCTGATCGGCGCGGCGGCGGCGGGTCACCCCTTTGGCGGCACGCTGGGACCGGGGCAGGCCGTGCGCATCTTTACCGGAGCACCGGTGCCCACCGGCAGCGATGCCATCGTCATCCAGGAGGACGTCGAACGCGACGGGGGCAGGGTTACGATCCGCAAAGGCGACATCGACCGCACGCACATCAGGCCGCGCGGTCTCGATTTCAGTGCCGGGGCGCCCTTGCTCGCGAGCGGCCGGCGTCTGGGTCCGCGCGAAGTCTCCTTGGCCGCCGCCATGGGCTATGGCCAGCTCAGCGTGCGGCGCCGGCCGCGGCTGGCGCTGATCTCGACCGGGGATGAACTGGTCGCTCCCGGGGAGACCCCCGGCCGGGCGCAGATCGTCTCCTCCAACCATCTGGGCGTTGCGGCGATGGCGGAAGCGGTCGGCGCCGAAGTGGCGTTTCTCGGCATCGCCCGTGACCTGCCAGAGAGCCTTGCCGCGCATTTCGAAAAGGCCGGCGACGCGGACGTGCTCGTCACCATCGGCGGAGCCTCGGTCGGCGATCACGACCTGGTCGCGCCGGTGCTGAGGGGGAAGGGTATGGTGTTGTCGTTCTGGAAGATTGCGATGCGGCCGGGCAAGCCGTTGATGTTCGGACGGCTCAAGCAGACGCGGATTTTAGGCCTGCCCGGCAATCCCGTCTCAGCCCTCGTCTGCGCCCGCCTGTTTCTGGTCCCCTTGCTGCGCGCGCTCGTGGGGCTGTCGCCGGAAGGCGACGGGACGCAGCTCACGGCCCGCAGCGCCGTGGCGCTCGAGGCCAATGGGGCGCGCGAGCACTATATGCGCGCCACCCAGCGCCGCGGCGATGATGGGCTTTGCCTGGTCACGCCCGTGCGCTCGCAGGATAGCTCCCTGCTGTCGCCTCTCGCCGAGGCCGACTGCTTGCTGGTTCGACCCGCGGGCGCCCCGGCCGTGCCGGCGGGCGGCCTGGTCCCCATCCTGCCCCTAGACTTCTGAGCCAACCGCGCCGCGAGCGCGGATGAAGGTTGCACTTGCAGAACATCACAGGAACACCTATGGTGTTCCTGGTTTGTACGGTGCGCCGGCGAGTCGCTGAGGGGTCAATCGACAGGATCGTGGATAGCCATGCTCACGGAAAAGCAGAAAGAGCTGCTCGTCTTTATAAATGCGCGCCTGCAGGAAACCGGAGTTCCGCCCTCCTTCGACGAAATGAAAGACGCGCTCGAGCTGCAGTCCAAATCCGGCGTGCACCGATTGATCATCGCCTTGGAGGAGCGGGGGTTTATTCGCCGCCTGCCCCACCGCGCCCGCGCCATCGAGATCATCAAGCTCCCCGAGGCGATGACGGAGCCCAGCGGCCAGCGTCGCGGCGGGTTCAGTCCGAGCGTGATTGAGGGTAGCGGCCGCCGCCAGCCGCAACTGGCACCTCCCCCCATGGCCTACACGCAAACGGCGGCGACCGTTCCCCTGATGGGTCGGATCGCCGCCGGCGTGCCGATCAGCGCCATTCAGGATCATACGCAGGACATTGGGGTGCCGCCCGATTTGGTGGCGGGTGGGGAGCATTTCGCCCTGGAAGTGAAGGGCGATTCCATGATCGAGGCCGGCATCAACGAGGGCGACATCATCATCGTCAAGCGCTGCGACACCGCCGACAATGGCGACATCGTGGTGGCCCTGGTCGAGAAGGAAGAGGCAACCCTCAAGCGCCTGCGCAAAAAGGGCGCCTCCATCGCCCTGGAGGCCGCCAACCCCAATTACGAGACGCGGATCTTTGGTCCCGACCAGGTCGACATTCAGGGTCGGCTGGTGGGCCTGATCCGCCGCTTCTGAGCCGGCAAAGTTCGCCGCGGCAAGCGCGGCCTAACGTCCACCGGCTTGGATTTTGGCCCAGCTGTCGCGCAGGCCGACCGTTCGATTGAACACCGGACGGCCGGGCGCTGAGTCCGGGTCGCGGCAGAAGTAACCCAACCGCTCGAACTGGACCGCCTCGGGCGCATTGTCGGCCACGGCCGCCGACTCAAGCTTGCTATCGCTCACCACCTCCAACGAGTTGGCGTTGATCTCGCCGGCGAGGGCCGCAGCGTTGGGCGTGGGATTTAAGAACAATGGGTTGTAGAGGCGCACCTCCGCCGCCACGGCGTCGACGGCCGAAACCCAGTGCAGGGTTGCTTGCACCTTGCGACCGTCGGGGGGTGTGTTGCCGCCGCGGGTCAAAGGGTCATAGCTGCAGCGCAGCTCGACCACGTCACCGGCGGCGTTTTTTCTAACCTCGCGGCAGGTGACGAAGTAGGCATAGCGCAGGCGCACTTCTTTGCCCGGGGCCAGCCGGAAGAACTTTTTCGGCGGCGCCTCCATAAAGTCGTCCTGCTCGACATAAAGCTCGCGGCCGAACCGGATTTTGCGGCTTCCCGCGGCAGGGTCTTCGGGATTGTTGATCGCCTCCAGTTCCTCGATTTGTCCTTCGGGATAATTCTCGATCACCACCTTGAGGGGCCGCAGCACCGCCATGCGGCGCAGCGCAGTGCGGTTCAAGACCTCGCGCACGGAAAAATCGAACATGCCTGCGTCGACCACGCTGTGGGCCTTGGCAACGCCGATGCGCTTGACGAAATCACGAATGGCAGCGGGCGGCACGCCTCGGCGGCGCAGACCGGCCAAGGTGGGCATGCGCGGATCATCCCAACCCCTGACGTGGCCGCCGCGCACCAGTTCGGTTAGGACGCGCTTCGACAGGATGGTATGGCTCAGATTGAGCCGCGCGAACTCGTACTGGCGCGGCCGGGACGGCACCGGCAGATTGTCGAGAAACCAATCGTAGAGCGGGCGATGGTCCTCGAATTCAAGCGTACAGAGCGAATGCGTGACCTGCTCGATGGCGTCCGACTGGCCGTGCGCGAAATCGTAGCTTGGATAAATGCACCATTTGCTGCCGGTACGGGGGTGGGAGGCATGTAGGATGCGATAGAGCGCCGGATCGCGCAAATTGATGTTGCCGGAGCTCATGTCTATTTTGGCGCGCAACACCCGCCGCCCATTGGCAAATTCGCCGGCCCGCATGCGCCCAAAGAGATCGAGGTTTTCCGCGACGCTGCGACCACGGTAGGGACTGTCCTTGCCGGGCTCCGTCAGCGTGCCGCGGTTGGCGCGCATCTCTTCCTGGCTCTGATCATCAACATAGGCTTTGCCGGCCTTGATCAGGTGCTCGGCCCAAGCGTAGAGCTGCTCGAAGTAGTCGGAGGCATGATAAAGGTGCTGGCCCCAATCGAAGCCGAGCCAGCGCACGTCCCGCTCGATCGCGTCGAGGTATTCCTGCTCCTCCTTGGTCGGGTTGGTGTCATCGAAGCGCAGATGGCAGCGGCCGCCGAACTCCTCGGCGATGCCAAAGTTGAGGCAGATCGATTTGGCATGGCCGATGTGCAGATAGCCGTTGGGCTCGGGCGGGAAGCGCGTCACGATCGTTTGCTGCCGCCCGGCGTCGAGGTCGGCTTTAACAATGTCGCGAATGAAATCCTGCCCCGCCTCGCGGGCCGCTGCCTCGACTGCCGTCATGGTATTGCTCCTGGTCGACCCCTTGTCTGGGATGCCGCCAGGCGCGCCCTAGCAAATCCCCAGCGCGGCGCCAAGCTACCCTAGACCCTGATGGCACTTTGTGCCCCTGCCAGCGCCAGGCGGCAGCGCCCGCGCCAGCTGCCCATCCAGCCAGCGCCCTGACCGCCTGGGGCGCGCGCGGCGCAAAGGCGAATTGGCGGTCCCGGCAGGGCTGCACACCCCATTGAAATCACTAAATTTTCATCAAAATTTTCCCAACTTTCATTCCACTGATTCCATGGCTTTTTAGACGCTTTTCCCGACAGGTCCACGCGCGATGCTGTGAGAGGCAAGCATGCCCGCACTCACGGACGGCATCGGCGCGGCCAATCGCATCATCGTGCGTGCTGAAAACCAAACTGGGCGCCAACTCTGCTGAGCGGCGCCCGCGAATGTCGCTGTTGCGTTTGCGTGAGCCCTGACAGCCGCAGCTTGCCCAGCTAGCCGCCAGAGCCCTCTCCACCAAAGCGCGGCCCGCAACACGCCGATCTGGGACATCAACCAAGCACGGCGCAAAAGATTACCATGCCCGTACAGGTCCATATGGGGTGGCTCGGAGTGTGGGTCAACTGCGGCCGCTGCGCAAAGCAAAGGCAATCAAGGTGCACGGGACCGACAACACCAAGCACAAGAGCTCAAACGGAGCGCGCGACCCAGCGGATGAGCTGCTGACAGAGATCGAGCAGAGCGAGCGGCTCGCCGCCCTCATCGTCGCTTACGTCATGGCCGAGACTATCGACGGCGCCATGTCGGTGGCCAAGGTCAAGCCGCTGCGAGGCGGTGAGCGCCTGGTGCACCTTCGCAATTCGCTCTTTCTTGTCGCAGCACGGTATTGCAGACGGAGCGCGCGCAAGGACGTGGTGTTCGCGCTGCTCATCGTCGTCCACGCCTTATCCTGTGATCTACTCGGTCGCGGAGGGCTATGGCTATTCCATGCCGGTGGCAAATCGGGCCGGGTAGGGCGTCCCGATCAAGCTCCGAAGCGTTCCCGAAGCCTAGCCGGTGCGACGCCCTTTTCGGCCAGCGCGCACCTGCGGTCCTGGCCAAACTCTTCCGCTGGCGAGCTCCTCTTTCGCCTGAGCGATCGCCTGCTGCCAGTTCTTGCCGGACCGCATACTGGCGTTTGCCAGCGCCACCGCGGCCTCGTCGTTCACGCCGACGTTGCCGCCGTTGGCATGGACGTCCTGCAAGGCTTGCGCCGCACGACGGAGCGCCGCCTTGAGGGCCCCGAGGCGGGCCTTTTGGAAGCCCTCGTCGATGCTCTGTAGGAAGCGCTCGTCGATCTTCTGTCCGGTCATGGACGTCACCTCCACTTCTATTGAGCTGCGCTCGTTTTTAGAGGTTAGCTGCCGACGCGCACCTCGACTAGCTAGTGTCACCAAAGTGACTGCTCCAGACCCCGCGGGCTCTTACCCTTGGGATTGCTCGACACC
>DASTMQ010000159.1:0-3386 GCA_035714005.1 Hyphomicrobiaceae bacterium | reverse complement strand
CCATCTCAAATCGGTGATCTACGAGCTCTTGTGGTTCCTGCGCGGCGACACCAACACGGCCTACCTCAAGACGCACGGGGTAAGCATCTGGGACGACTGGGCGGACGCGCGGGGCGACCTTGGACCCATCTACGGCGCCCAGTGGCGGTCCTGGGCCACCGCCGATGGTGGCAGCATCGATCAGATCGCCGAGGTGGTCCAGGCGCTTAAGAGGAGGGCCGACAGCCGGCGCTTGATCGTGACGGCCTGGAATCCGGCCGACCTTCCGCGCATGGCCCTGGCGCCCTGCCACTGCCTGTTTCAGTTTTACGTGGCCGACGGCCGCCTCTCCTGCCAGCTCTACCAGCGCTCCGCCGACGTTTTTTTGGGCGTGCCCTTCAATATTGCAAGCTATGCGCTTTTGACCATGATGATGGCGCAGGTGACGGGTCACGCGCTGGGCGAGTTCGTGCACAGTTTCGGCGACGCCCATCTCTACCTCACCCACCTCGAGCAGGCCGACCTGCAGCTTGCCCGCACGCCGCGGCCTTTGCCGCGCATGCACATCAATCCCGAGGTCGCCTCGATTTTCGACTTCCGGTATGAGGACTTCCGTCTCAGCGGCTATGACCCGCACCCGCACATTCGCGCCGAGGTGGCGGTGTGAGCGCGGCGGTGCGCATCGCTTTTGTGGTGGCCGCTGCCACCAATGGGGTGATCGGTCGTGACGGCGCCCTTCCCTGGCGGCTGCCGTCCGACCTCAAACGCTTTCGCGCGCTCACCCTCGGCAAGCCCGTCATCATGGGCCGCAAAACCTATCTGTCGATCGGCAAACCGCTCGACGGGCGCGACAATATCGTGCTCTCCCGCCAGCCCGCCTTCCGGCCGCCGGGCGTCGCGGTGGTGGCGGAGATTGGGGAGGCCGTTCAATTGGGCCGGCGCCTCGCGGCCCAAAAAGGGGTCGATGAGGTGGCCATCATCGGGGGTGCCGAGGTCTTCCGCGCCGCCCTGCCGCTGACCGACCGCATCTATCTGACCTCGGTCAAGGCCACCCCGCCGGGCGAAACTTGGCTGCCCCAGTTCGATCCCCAAACGTGGCAGGAGGTGGCGCGCGAAGCGATGCCAAAGGGGCCGCGTGACCAATATTGCGCCGATTTCATCGTCTTGGAGCGTAAGAAAAGTTAATCTTGCCAGCCGTTGGTCCTAGCAGCCCGCAAACCCCATATGGCACAAGGCGCGGGGCCTGATTTGCGCGCGGTAGGAGTGTGCCCTATAAGCGACCAGCACGCGGATTTCCTTGCAACACCGGGCGACGGCAGTGGGCGGTTTCGGTTCGATCCGGAACGAAGGGCCCAGCGACAGCCCTAGGGGACTTACGGGAGAGGCAAGCTCGATGCCTTGGAGCAATCAGAGTGGCGGTGGGGGCGGCGGACGACGCGGGAGCGGCGGACCTTGGGGCCAGGGTCCCTCGGGCGGGGGTCCCCATCATCAGCCCGACCTCGAAGAAATCCTGAAACGTAGCCAAGACAAGTTAAAGCAGGTGATGCCCGGCGGCTCGGGCCTGCCCGGATCGCTGGTGTTTTTGATCGCCGTGGTGGCGGCCGCGGTGCTGGCCTTTTATGCCTTCACCTTTCGCGTCAATGCCGACGAACTCGGCATCGTCATGTTCTTCGGCAAGCCGACGCGGGCGGAGCCGCCGGGGCTGCACTTCCGTCTCCCCTACCCGATCGAAGAGGTGCGCCTGCCCAAGGTGACGCAACAGCGCATCATCGAGGTCGGCATGCGCTCGGGCACCGGCACGCGCGGCTTTGGCGGCGGCATTCGCGACGTGCCGGAGGAAAGCCTGATCCTGACCGGCGATGAGAACATCGTCGACGTCGACTTCGTCGTCTTTTGGCGCATCAAGGATGCACGCGACTATCTCTTCAACATCCAAAACCCCGAGGTGACGGTGAAGGAGGTGGCCGAAAGCGCCATGCGCGAGGTGATCGGCCAGTCCAACATTCAACCCATCCTCACCGAGGCGCGGCAAAAGACCGAGCAGGCCGTGCAAAAGCTGATGCAAAGCCTGCTCGATGCCTACGGGGCCGGCGTGCGCATCGATCAGGTGCAGTTGCAGAAGGTCGATCCGCCGACCCAGGTGATCGATGCCTTCCGCGATGTGCAGGCGGCGCGTGCGGACATGGAGCGCCTGCAAAACGAGGCCTTCGCCTACGCCAATCGCGTGGTGCCGGAAGCGCGCGGCGAGGCGGAGCGCATCCTGCAGGGCGCCAGGGCCTACAAGGAGCAGTCCGTGGCCGAGGCCACCGGGCAAACGGCGCGCTTCCTCAAGGTCTACGATGAATACAAGAAGGCGCCCGACGTCACCCGCAAACGCATGTATCTGGAGACCATGGAGCGCGTTCTGGGCGGCACCGACAAGATCATCTTGGACAGCAAGAGCGGGCAAGGCGTGGTGCCGTTTTTACCGCTCGATCAACTGCAAAAAAAGCCCAAGGAAAAGGAATAGGTAACGAGCAATGCTGAGAGCCCTTGCCGCCAGCTTCGTTGTGCTGCTTGGCGTCGTCGCAGCCGCCGCCTACTTCTCGTTCTTCATCGTGCATGTGAACGAGCAGGCGATCGTGCTCGAATTCGGCAAGCCGGTCCGCATCATCAACGAGCCTGGATTGTTCTGGAAGATCCCGGTCGTGCAAACCGTGGACTATTTCGACAAGCGCATCCTGGATATCGATACCGCGCCGCAAGAGGTGACGGCATCGGACCAAAAGCGCATCGTGGTCGACACGTTCGCGCGCTATCGCATCACCGACCCATTGCTGTTCTACCAAACCATTCGTGACGAGCGCAACGTGCGTTCGCGCCTCGGCCCGATCACGGAATCGGCGCTGCGCCGCGTGCTCGGCTCGGCAACCTTCCAGGACGTCGTGCGTGACAAGCGCGAAGCCCTGATGAAGCAGATCGCCAACCAGGTCAACGAGGAGGGCAAGGAGTTCGGGTTGCAGGTGGTCGACGTGCGGATTAAGCGCGCCGATCTGCCGGAGCAGAATTCCAAGAATATTTTCGATCGCATGCGCGCGGAACGCCAACGCGAGGCGGCCGAGTTTCGCGCCGAGGGCTCGGCGGGAGCCAACCGGATTCGGGCCAATGCCGATCGCGAGGTCACCATCATCAAGGCCGAGGCGATGCGCGAGGGCGAGCGCACACGAGGTGAGGGCGACGCCCAGCGCAATGCCATCTTCGCGGACGCCTTCAACCGCGATCCGGACTTCTTTGCCTTCTACCGCTCCATGCAGGCCTACGAGGCCGGCATCAAACCGAGCGACACGCGCATGCTGCTGGCGCCCGACAGCGAGTTTTTCAAGTATTTCAACAGCCCCGGTACCAACCCAAGTCCGCCGCAGCAGGGA
>DASTMQ010000158.1:0-3434 GCA_035714005.1 Hyphomicrobiaceae bacterium | reverse complement strand
GCACGCCAATTCGGCCGCGGCCGGTCTCCATCGCCTCGAGCAGCTCGTACAGGAGGCCGTCGTCACCGTACCGCGCGCCCTGATCGTCGAGGCCATCGATATCGTCGTCTTTCTGTCGGGGCGCGGCGCCCGGCGCCGCCTCGAAACCCTGCTCGAGCTCGATGGCTTCGGCCCCGATGGTGACTACGTCCTAAAACCGCCGGGGCGGCTCAGCCTCGACATCATCTGAAGGGAGAAGGGACATGCCTGACAACCCGATGCCCGCCATCCTTCGCAACGCCACCCTTGCCGGTTGGGCCGTGGCCGTCGTCACAACGATCGTGGCCGACGCCGCCCAGGCGGCGGGCTCCGGCATGCCCTGGGAAGCGCCCCTGCAGCGCATCCTCGATAGCATCGAAGGGCCCGTCGCCAAGGTGATCGCGGTCGTCACCATCATCATCACGGGCCTCAGCCTCGCCTTCGGCGATATGGGCGGCGGCTTGCGGCGCCTGCTGCAGATCGTGTTCGGGCTGTCGATCGCCTTTGCCGCCACCTCTTTTTTCCTGTCGTTCTTTTCCTTCGCCGGCGGCGCCCTCATCAATTGACTTGTCGAAGGGAGATAGTCCCATGCGTGGTCAACCCTCCGCCATTCCGGGCTACGAAGTGGCCCTCCACCGGGCCCTCACCGAACCCATCCTGATCGCCGGCGCCCCGCGCAGCTTCGCCATTCTCAACGGCACGTTGGCGGCGGCGATCGGGGTGGGCTTGCGCGTGTGGATCGCCGGCGCGCTGATCTGGCTCATCGGCCATGCCCTTGCCGTCTGGGTCACGCGCAAGGACCCGGCGTTCCTCACCGTGCTCTCCCGTCACGCCCGCCACAAGGGAGCGCTGACATGCTGAACCTCGCGGAATACCGGCGCAGCAGCAAAGGCCTTTACGACTACCTGCCGTGGGCGTGCCTGGTCGGACCCGGCATCGTCCTCAACAAGGATGGCTCGTTCCAGCGCACGCTGCGCTACCGAGGTCCCGACCTCGACAGCGCCACCGACGCCGAACTCGTCGCCATCAGCGCCCGCCTCAATAACGTCTTAAAGCGCTTCGGCGCGGGCTGGGCCCTGTTCCTCGAGGCCGAACGCATCCCAGCCAACACCTACCCCGGCGCCCGCTTTGCCGATGCGACGGCCTGGCTCATCGACCAGGAGCGCTATGCGATTTTCAGCGCCGACGGTGCGCATCACGAAAGCCGCTATTTCCTCACCTTTCTCTACTTGGCCCCGCCCGAGCACGAAGGCCGCGCCGAGCGCTTCCTCTACGAACGCAGCAGTGAAGCAAGCGGGCGCAGCCAAGAGCCGCAGGCCCAGCTCGCCCTGTTCGTCACCGAAACGGAACGCGCGCTCCGGATGCTGACGGGCATCCTGCCCGAGGTCGAGGCGCTGGGTGACGCCGAAACGCTCGCCTATCTGCACGGCACCATCTCGGATAAGCGCCACCCCGTCGCCGTGCCCTCGGTGCCGACCCACCTCGATGCCCTGCTCGCCGACACACCGCTCCTCGGCGGTGTCGAACCGAAGCTCGGGGGTCAGCACCTCCGCGCGCTGACCGTATTGGGCTTTCCCAATACCACCACACCGGGGCTGCTCGACGCCCTCAACGATCTGGGCTTTGCCTATCGCTGGGTGACGCGCTGGATCGCCATCGACAAGACCGAGGCGACACGCCAGCTCAAGCGCCTGCGCCGGCAATGGTTCGCCAAACGCAAGTCTGTCGCGATGATCCTGCGCGAGGTGATGTTCAACCGCGAAACCGCGCTTGTCGATTCCGATGCCGACAACAAGGCCGCCGACGCCGACGAGGCCCTGCAGGAACTGGGGCAGGACGACGTCGCCTTCGGCTTTCTCACCACCACCGTGATCGTCGGGGATGCGGATGCCAAGCTTGCCGGCGAAAAGCTGCTGGCGATCGAGCGGATCATCAACGGGCGCGGCTTCACCACCATTCGCGAGACCCTGAATGCGGTCGAGGCCTGGCTCGGCAGCCTGCCCGGCAACCCCTATGCCAACGTGCGCCAGCCCATCGTGCACTCCCTCAATCTCGCGCACATGATGCCGGTTTCGGCCGTGTGGGCAGGACCCGAGTTGAACCGCCACCTCAACGCCCCCACGCTGATGATGACGGAAACGCGCGGCAGCACACCCTTCAGGTTCGACCTCCACGTCGATGACGTCGGACACGCCTTGGTGCTGGGGCCCACGGGCAGCGGCAAATCCGTGCTGCTGGCGCTGCTGGCCCTGCAATTTCGGCGCTACATCGGCGCCCAGGTCATCCTGTTCGATCGCGGGCGGTCGCTGCGCGCCGCGACCCTGGCCGTCGGCGGGGAGAGCATCGTGCTGGGGCTGCAGGGCTCACTGGCGCTGCAGCCGCTGGCCGAGATCGATGCGCCAGGCGAAATGGCGTTTGCCCTGCAATGGGTGACGGCACTCGTTGCCGCCGAAGGCGTGCGGATCACGCCCGACGTCAAGGACGCCGTGTGGTCGGCCTTGAAGAGCCTCGCCAGCGCACCAAAAGAAGAGCGCACGCTGACTGGCCTCGCCGTGCTGATCCAGTCGAGCGCCCTGATGGCGGCATTGACCCCCTACACGCTCGACGGTGCCTACGGCCGCCTGCTCGACGGCGCCGCCGAACGCATCGCCACCACCGACGCCCTGCATATCGAAATGGAGGAGCTGATGGGCCACAAGGCGTTGATCGCGCCGGTGCTCACCTATCTCTTCCATCGCCTGGAAGCCCGCTTCGACGGACGCCCGTCCCTGCTCGTGCTCGACGAGGCCTGGACCTTTCTGGACGATGCGATCTTTGCCGCCCGCATTCGCGAATGGCTGAAGACCCTGCGCAAAAAGAACGTGGCGGTGGTGTTTGCCAGCCAGTCGCTCGCCGACATCGAACGCTCGAGCATTGCGCCTGCCCTGATCGAAAGCTGCCCGACCCGCATCTTCCTGCCCAATGATCGCGCGCGCGAACCGCAGGCGAGCGCCATCTACGAGCGCTTCGGCCTCAACGATCGGCAGATCGAAATCCTGAGCCTCGCCGCACCCAAGCGCGACTACTATGCCCAGACCGCGCGCGGCAATCGCCTGTTCGAATTGGGATTGGGCCCAGTGGCCCTTGCCGTCTGCGGCGCCGGCTCGCCCGACGACCAGCGCCTGATCGACCGCTGCCTCGGCAATGGTGAGGCAGGTGGCTTCGCCAACCGATTTTTGCGCGCCAAGGACCTCGGCTGGGCGGCGGACCTGCTGGCGCGCTGGGCCGCGCCGGTGGTGCCCGCGAAACCCTCATGCCCAAAGGCCGAACCGCAGGTCAGTACGCCCGCAACAGGTGAGGCCGCGGTCGCGACGACAGCGGGAGAGGTTGCGGTTCCCGCACCGCCGTCGGTCGCAATCCCCGAACCACCGCGTGGC
>DASTMQ010000157.1:0-2867 GCA_035714005.1 Hyphomicrobiaceae bacterium | reverse complement strand
AGCTTGCAATATTGAAGGGCACGCCCAAAAAAACGTCGGCGGAGCGCTGGTAGAGCTGGCAGGAGAGGCGGCCGTCGGCCACGTAAAACTGAAACAGGCAGTGGCAGGGCGCCAGGGCCATGCGCGGGAGGTCGGCCGGATTCCAGGCCGTCACGATCAAGCGTCGGCTGTCGGCCCTCTTCTTAAGCGCCTGGACCACCTCGGCGATCTGATCGATGCTGCCCCCATCAGCGGTGGCCCAGGACCGCCACTGGGCGCCGTAGACCGGTCCAAGGTCGCCCCGCGCGTCCGCCCAGTCGTCCCAGATGCTTACCCCGTGCGTCTTGAGGTAGGCCGTGTTGGTGTCGCCGCGCAGGAACCACAAGAGCTCGTAGATCACCGATTTGAGATGGATCTTTTTGGTGCTGACCAGCGGGAAGCCGGCATTGAGGTCAAAGCGCAGCTGGTGGCCGAAGACGCTGAGCGTTCCCGTGCCGGTGCGATCGCTCTTGCGAACGCCTTGCGTGCGCACGCGGCGCAGGAGGTCGAGATAGGCCTGCATCCCATTAGTTTAGTGCGATTCCCCACCTAGCCAATGGCGCCGCCGGGGAGAGCCACGAAGCGAAGCATGCATACGATCAAGGAGTTGTAGAGCGCATGGCAAAAAATGGGCACCCGCAGGCTGCCGGTGCGCCACAACATCCAGGAAAAGAAGAGGCCGATCGTGAATACTTCGAGGATCCCGAGCACGGAATAGCCGGCGTGCAGGGCCGTCCATAGCGTCGTGCTGACGAGCGCGGCACCGGCAAAGCCGAGGCGGGTTTTGGCGAGCGCGGACAACAGAAAGCCGCGAAACAGCAGCTCTTCGGAAAGCGGGGCGCCGATGCCGACCACCAGCAGCGCCAAGCCCCAGTTCGGGCCGGCGGCGACGTCGACGAAGGGGCGCAGATCGGCGAACATGTCGCCCGAGACCAGGAAATACTGAACAATGCTCACAATTACTTGCAGCACCACCATCGCCCCGATGGCCGAGAGATAGACGAGGGGGCCTGCCACCGGGGCCTTGAGGGCCAGCACCTCGCCCAAGCGGCCGCCGAACAGAAGGCTTGCCAACAGCGTCAGGGCAATGGTGGCCGCCTGCCACACGCCCAGCGTGCTCAGCGCCACATGCCCGTGCATCACCGGGCTCTCGGTCCCCGGCGGCGGGTTCAAATTGGCCGCGCCGACAAAAAATATTGTCGCCAGAATGCCCACAAGCGTGATCAGGGCCGCGGCCAGGACGGCCCAGCCGGGCCCCCAGGGCGTTTGCGCGCGATAGGCTGGCTCGCCCAGAACGAGGCCGCCGGCGGCTCGAGATGGCTGACTTTCCAACACGGTTCCTCGCCGCGAGCCTTGCTTGGGATGCCGCCATCCCTTTGGCTGGCAGGCCTTGCATAGGGAAGCTTTTTTTTGGGGCCAAGTTTTCCTATATTAGAGGTGCCGGATTCGTCCGGCTATGGCGATAAATGGTCACCGTAATAAGCCTATCGGACCCGGGGGCAGTACCCGGCGCCTCCACCAGATGCCGCCGGACTTGGCGGCGATATCTGGTGGGGGCGAACTAGGATCGACGAGGGTCTAAAGGGTGCGCTTTCGCTCGGCATGATACCGCCGTTATCGGGTCAATCAGAATAGTTGCCAATGACAACTATGCTGAGACGGCTCTCGCTGCGTAACGCGGCGCGAAACGTCTAAATCGAAGCCCTGACGTCTAGCAACGGCAGGCGCGGTATCGGAGGGCACCGGGCAACAGAAGCCCTCCACTACTCTGTTCGCCACGGCTGGCCCGTGGCCTTTTGTTGGTGCATGACGGCTGAGCCGCATATCGACTACGAAGCCCTGGCGCAGGTCGCCATGCGCTCGATGGTGCGCATGGTCCTGGCGCGCGTGGCCAAGACCGGCCTGCCGGGCGAGCACCACTTCTACATCGCCTTCGACACCCAAGCCCCCGGCGTGTCGCTCTCCAAGCGGCTGCGCGAAAAATACCCCAAGGAGATGACGGTGGTGCTGCAGCACCGCTTCTGGGATCTGGGTGTCAGCGACGACCGCTTCGAGGTCAAGCTCACGTTTGACGGCATCCCCGAGCGACTGTCGGTTCCGTTCGCCGCCATCAAGGTGTTTTTCGATCCCAGCGTCCCCTACGGCCTGCAGTTTGAGGACTCAGACCTTGCCGGCGAACCGCTGGGCTCCCCCGAGGCGGCGGCGCTGGAGGCGCAACCGGGCAAGCTCGAGAAAAAGCCGCGTGCCCCGCGCAAGCCGCGCGCGGATAAGGCCGCCGAGCCGCCACGACCCGAGCGTCCCCTCGTCAGGCCGCAGATCGTGGCGTCCAAGCCCGAATCCGGCGACGCCAGCAATGAAAACAAGGTCGTCAGCATCGACGCCTTCCGTAAAAAGTAAGCTTTTGTTATGCCAGCACCATCCCCGATCGGCCTCTTTCGCGGCGAGGACGCGCTTGTGACCGGGTCGGCCTCCAACATCGGTCGCGCCATCGCCCTGGCGCTGGCGCGGGAAGGCGCAGCGGTGCGCTGCGTCGATGTGGACGCCGACCGCAACGGCGCGCTGGTCGCCGAGATTCGTCAGGCGGGGGGACGTGCCGAGGCCGTGACGGCAGATCTGAGCAGCGCCCAGGGCTGGCGCGCCGCCCTTCCCGGCGAGGCCAACCCCTGCGCCATGTTCGTGCACTCCGCCTCGCCGTCTCGCAGGGAAGCCGATGGGGCGCTCGCGGTCTCCGAAGAGACCTTCGATCAGATGCTCAACACCAACGTGCGTTCGGGATTTCTGTTGGCCCGCGAGCTTGGCCGGCGCATGCGCGCCGCCGCCATCAAGGGCCGCATGCTCTTCATCACCTC
>DASTMQ010000156.1:0-6791 GCA_035714005.1 Hyphomicrobiaceae bacterium | reverse complement strand
CCTATAGCCTCGTGTTCGGCACATGCCTCGCGCTCTCGATGGCAGCGTTGCTGGTTTCTGCGCCGGACCGACAGCCGCCGACGCCAATTGGCCATTCCTCGTTTGGCTAACCGCTCTCAGCCGGCATTACCGGCTTCGTTGCGCCACGAGCCAACGCCGCTTTCTTGGCCGAAAGGGCAACCCACGCCGAGAAGGGCCCGATACCCAAGCACCGCTGCCGTCATTGTCCTGGATGCGGGGGATTTGACCCTTTACGCCTCGCGAGGCTACGGCTTATCGAAGGCGGACGTCAGAACCACCGTCTGCATTTATGAGGCGAGAAGAGAAGCATGGTGTTCGCGATCAAAGCTGGGGTTTGCGATCCGCGGGCGAAGACGTTCGCATTCACCGCGCAAAAAACCATGTATGGCGGCAAGCAGATCGCCGAAGGTGACACGGTCTTCGTGTTCGCTAGCGAAAATGCGGGCGGACCCGGCCTCATCGCCCGCGGCATCGTCACGTCGGCGCAAGCAGTGGCGAAGAAGGCCGGCATCGCCCGGCAAACGCCGCGCGTGAGCATCATCATCAGGCGCACCGCGCTCGCGAAACGGCCGCTCGGGCGGCGTGAGCTGAGACACCTGACCAACTGGAGCGATGGGCAGCCCGGGACCGAGCTCAATTTTAAATTCTATCGTCAGGCAACCAACAAAGTTGTTCGCATTTCCGAGGCCGCGGCGGCCTTCCTCAACGAAGTCTTTTAGGGCCAGAGCCTCTGGCCGGTTCAGGGGCGCACGACCAGCCGCAACACCTTGCCGGTCGCGCCGTAGGGACCCAAGGTCTCATTGGTCAAGACATAGATTTCGCCGGCACGGTCTTCGGCGAGACTGATAATGCGACTGTCGATTTGTAGGGCGCGACGGTAGGGCCACAACTGCCCACTATCGGAGCTGGGGTCGGCAATGAAAATCTGTCCGGACGGTTGCTTGAAGGCGGCGCTCCAGTCGGAGACCACCAGCTTGCCCGCGAGCGCCGGGATCGCAGCGCCCCGGTAGATTCGGGCACCGGTAATGGCGGTTCCGACGCCCGCGACCCCGAGCTTTGTCTCCGGATGCGATGCCTGCATGTTCGGATATTCGAGCACCGGCAGCACCATGCCATTGCCCGGATCGTCCCGAGCCGGACAGGTTGGAGGAGGTTGACGCGGCTTCAGCCGGTCGACGCAGTGCATCCCCTCCAGCAGCGGCCATCCGAAGTTGCCAGGGCCTTTTACCCGGTAGGCTGCCTCCCAAAGTGTCTCGGCAACGGCCGTCACGAACAAGCCGCCGTCCTGGCGATCGAAGGCAATCCGAAACGGATTGCGAAATCCCCAGGCCCAAATCTCTTTTTTCCCCGAACCGGACGCAAAGGGGTTGTCGCGCGGAATTGCGTACCCGGGAAATCCGTGATCGACGTCGATGCGAAGGATCTTGCCAAACAGCGACTCGGTGTCTTGTGCGAGACCGTCCCAGGTCAGCGCCGGCGCCGCAACTTCGAATGCCTCCCAGAGAACCTTCTTGCCGATGCCGTGCGATATGCCGCCATCACCAAGGCCGATGTAGAGAAACCCATCGGGGCCGAAGGTCAGGCCGCCGCCATTGTGCTTGCGACTTGGCCAATCGATCTCCAGCAAAACCCGCTCCGAGGCCGCGTCGATTTTTGCCAAGTTGCCCGGCTCAGCGCTGAACTCGGACACCCTGCGCGTGTAGTTCCAGCGCTCGGGTGCGCCCGGGCGCAAGGGCGCCGAGTAGGTCGCAAACAGGCGGCCGTTGCGGGCGAACTCCGGATGCAGGGCAAAACCCAGCAGACCGCGCTCCTCGAAGTTCTGCTCGAGCGGCAACAGCCGTGACCGCAAATCGAGGAACGGCTCGGGCAGCAATTGGCCGTCGGGGCCGAGCACCGCAACGACGCCATGCTGCTGCACGATGAATTTGCGTCCGCTGCCGTCCGCGGGCTCCTCCAGATGCAGCGGCGCCGTCAAGCCGTCCACAACCGGCTGCAGCCCCAGATTTTGTGCCGCGGCGGGCGCGGCGCAGCCCAGCACGGCAAGCAGCGTGAGGAGGATAACTGTCTTTGCTCGGGCGATGACGCTGCCCGGCGTGCGCTGCCGCGCCCGCGATCCCTCACGCGACTCGGCTTTGCGCCTGCGAATAGTGACTGCGCGCCTTTTCATCTCGCCTCCCCCGGGCCCATGACGACAGGGCGCGGACAACATACCACACCAGGGCTGAGATGAGCGCGAGCGCCGCTGCGCCGGCTGCAGATCCGCATGCACCAATGCACGGCTCAAGGGCGCGGCCGAAATAGAAATCGCCGCGGGCGCGGCCGACGTGCTGGCGAACGACGCGAGGTTGCCCCGGCCGCCGATGCTAAGCTTATCCCCCCGCGCGCTTGTCCCTCCAAGCTTGTCCGTTCAAGGCATGGCGTTCAGCCTGGACGATTTCGGGAGCGTTAGTTGCTGCCCACGGTGAGGCCTCCGCTCGGCGCCGTGGCACGCGCCCGGTACCCGCCCCACAAATCGCAATCGTCTGTGCACGGCAACCGGGGCGCCGCCGGCACCGGCGTTGGCCATCGTCGGCCGCATCAACTATATTGACCCCTCCATCCCTATGCCTAGGTGAGGAACCGCCCATGCAAGATCCACCGATCGCCCGAGGTTTCCGTGGCAGGCGGCCGCCCGCCGCCAACGATCGCATTCCGCCGGGCCAGCACCTGACCAGCGACTTTCCGGTGCTTTCGGCAGGGCCGACACCGACGCCGCGCCTGGAGAGCTGGAGCTTGGCCCTGCAGCACGGCGGGGCTTTGCTGGGTAAATGGACCTGGCGAGAGTTCGAGGGGCTTCCACAAACACGCGTCAAGGTCGACATTCATTGCGTGACCACCTGGTCTAAGCTCGACACCAACTGGCAGGGCGTGACCGTCGATACGCTTTTGCAGGCGGCGGGACTTTCCGAACCCCCACAGCCCTATCTGATGGTTCACAGCGATGGCGCCTATACCACCAACCTACCGGTCGAAGACTTGCTCAAAGGCAAGGCGATGATCGCCACGCACTATGAGGGAAAGCCGCTCTCACCGGAGCACGGGGGACCCGCGCGCTTGCTGATACCCCATCTTTATTTCTGGAAAAGTGCGAAGTGGGTGCGCCGCCTGCGCTTCATGCCGCACAACGAGCCGGGATTCTGGGAGTCTCTGGGCTACCACCTATACGGCGACCCCTGGCGCGAGCAACGCTATGCCGGAGACTGACACGACGCTTGGCGGAGCGCGGCGCCTGCCGTGGCGTACGGCGGAGGTGCGCGACGTCATCGACGAGACACCGCGCGTGCGCAGCCTTTATCTGAGCGTGCCGGGGTGGCCTTCGCATCGGTCGGGTCAGCATCTTGATGTCCGCTTGACGGCTGAGGATGGCTACCAGGCGCAGCGCTCCTATTCGATCGCATCAGCGCCCGAGGCCCCGCAACTCGCCCTCACAGTTGAGGTGATCGATGACGGCGAGCTTTCCCCCTATCTTGCGAGGGAGGTTAGGGCCGGCGATCGCTTCGAAGTGCGCGGGCCGATCGGCGGTTATTTCGTATGGACCGCGGCACTGGGAGGACCGCTGTTTTTGATTGCCGGAGGCTCGGGCATCGCACCGTTGATGGCGATGCTGCGGCATCGCGCAGCGGTCGCAAGCCACGTCCCCGCCCTGCTCATCTATTCATCGCGCACCTTCGCCGACATCATCTATCGCCAAGAGCTCGATCAACTGGCCGCTGCCAGTGGTGGGCCGAGGGTCGTTCACACCCTGACGCGCCAGCAACCGCCTGGGTGGACCGGCGCGGCGCGCCGGATTGATCGAGACATGCTGGCCGAAGCTGGCATTGCCGCGCGCGCACAACCGCGCGTCTTCGTCTGCGGCCCAACCTCGCTTGTGGAAGAGACGACACAGTCGCTGCTGGCCCTCGGCCATGACGCGAACCTGATCAAAACGGAGCGCTTTGGACCAACAGGAGCCCTAAAATGAACCCGGATGAGAGCGCCATGCCTGCCGCACCGCTCGACGGCAATGCCGCCGCTGGCCTGTTGCAAGAGGTCTTTGTTTTCGATGCGACATCCGCGACCTTAACCTGCGATGGCTGCGGTGCGACCGCTGAGGTCGGAGCGGCGCGACTCTACGGTGCGCCAATGGGCGCCGTGCTGCGGTGTCGCGATTGCGACGCCGCGCTGCTTCGGATCGCACGCACGCCAATGGGGTTGTGGCTCGATCTCAAAGGCTCACGCAGTCTCATGATCCGCCTCAACGGCGGGGCTTGACGCCCAAAGGACAGCGGCCGGTGCGCGACGCTGACGGCGCAGGCACGCCAAGCTTGTCCTCAACGTCGAAGGCTTAGGAGCGTGACCGCGAGGGGCCGTTGCTGCGCCCCCCTTTTTCCAGCCCGAGCTTTGGCGCGGCGATCTACGCGGCCGGCAGCTGACGCCCGCCGGTGTCGGTCGGGCGCCTTTCCCCCGCTCAGAAATAAGCTCCCCGATCGCACGGGCACCTCTCGCCACCATAATGGCAAATGCAGTTCTGCCCTTGATCCCTGAGAAGCACCTGATCGCTATTGCTCAAGAAGGCCAGGGCGGCAATGGCGATCGCAGCTACCCTGAACAGTTTGAGGCTAGGCATGGCAACGGCTCCGAGCTCCGCTGTGAACTGCCACAAGCAATGCTGTGCCCAACGCCAATCGGCAACTACACCTGAGATTGCTCGGCTCGTGCTTTGGTATGATCGGCGCTCGATCACGTCATGGTGCGCAAGCCAATGCGAGGGCCCAATGCGAGGGCCCGATGCGAGGGCCCAACGGAGGCCGACGGTTGGCGGCTCGTGCGCTGGAGGCTGGCAGCAGCCGGACAAACGATTGGCGGCCGATTGGCGCCCCTATTTGGCACCCTGGCAAGGCGCAATTCGAACGTGGCGATGTTGCGGGCATTAACCGGTTCGTGGTGCGGTGAACGGGCAGGGACGCCGGCCCAGTAGCGAGCTCCGTACTTGGGCTACGCGCGAGTTCCGCTCTTGGACCAAGAGCGAGCTCCGCTCTTGGACCACGAGCGAGCTCCGCTCTTAGGGCCACGCCCGAGCTCCGCTCTTTGGGCCTCGAGCGAGCTCCGCTCTCGGGCCACGCCCGAGCTCCGCTCTTGGGGCCTCGAGCGAGCTCCGCTCTTAGGGCTACGAGCGAGCTCCGCTCTTAGGGCCACGAGCGAGCTCCGCTCGCGGGTGGACGCGGGGCCGCCCATGCCGGCAACCTGCTGGCTTGCATAGCGTGGCCGGCATATACTCAGGTTTAATCCGCGCCGGCTGCCGACGTGGTATGGCTAACCTGGTTTGAGTCAGGAGTGATTTTGCTTCTTCGGGCACGTTCACATGCCGGAACATATGAGCGAGAAGGCGCTAGTTCATATCGTCGATGACGACGAATCGCTTCGCCGTGTGGTCGACAGCCTGTGCCGTTCCGTCGGTCTTCATACGCGCACCTACGGCTCCGCCCAGGCGTTTATGGATGCCAAGCGGGAGGACATCCCCAGCTGCCTGGTGCTGGACGTGCGCCTGCCCGGTATCAGCGGGCTCGATTTTCAGTCCAAGCTCGCAGAACTCGGCGTCAAGCTCCCCGTCATCCTCATGACCGCTCACGGCGACATTCCCATGTCGGTCAGGGCCATGAAGGCGGGTGCCGTCGACTTTCTGACCAAGCCATTCCGCGATCAGGACCTGCTCGACGCGGTGACAACGGCGATTGCACGCGATCGCCAGCGCCGCGCGCTCGATGGCGGCGCCAACCTGCTTCGCGATCGCTTCCACACGCTATCGCCGCGCGAGCAGCAGGTGATGCTGCTGGTTGCCACCGGCAAGATGAACAAACAGGTGGCGGGGGATTTAGGCCTGAGTGAAATAACTGTTAAAATTCATCGCGCTGCAGCAATGCGTAAAATGGGCGCGCGAACGCTTGCCGACCTGGTCCGCATGACCGACGCGCTGAAGCCGAAATCCCCTTAAGTGCATGAAATTAACACCTCGGTATGATTCCCTAAGGTGCGCGCCTCGTGCGAAAGCTCCTCTTGCGTGCGCTGTCCGCATCCCTTGCGGCCAGCCTACAGAAAGGGCGCCGGGTGCCAGCGGAACCTCTGATTTGCGTTATAGACGACGATGCGTCCATGCGCCGAACGATCGTGGCGCTGGTCCGCTCTGCCGGCTATGACGCCAGCGGCTTCGCCTCCGCCGAGGAGTTCCTCGGCTGCGGCACGATCGAGGCCTTTGCCTGCATCATTACCGACGTGCAAATGCCGGGCATGAGCGGTATCGAACTGAAGCGGCACCTGACGGCCTCGCAATACTCGGTCCCGGTCATCATGATCACCGCGCGTCACGACCCAGGTCTCGAAGCCCAAGCCACAGCCTCCGGCGCGGTCTCTTTTCTGCGCAAGCCCTTTGATGCGGATGTCCTTATCCGTAGCCTCGAAGGCGCCCTGGAACCCTAGCGACCGCCGTGGCGGCGCCCCGGCGTCGTTCACCTTTCGTGCACGCGGGAGGCTTCCACAGTTTTTAACCCAAATGGTTAGCGGCAACGAACGAGCTTCACCGAGTTGAGGAAAGCTTGCTGTTGTTGCTCCGTGCCCGTGCTGTACATGGGTGGGGTAATAGCAACAAGGTCTGCGCCCCAAGGTCTGCGCTCAAGAGATACCAATGTCTCAATCGACACCGCCGAGCAAGCGCCGCTGGCGCCTCGCCCGCAGGAAATTGCCGCGCCCGGCTGCAA
>DASTMQ010000155.1:0-6695 GCA_035714005.1 Hyphomicrobiaceae bacterium | reverse complement strand
TTTATGACAACATCGCCGAGCTGCGCAAACAGAGCACGGACGCCTGCTTTGCCTTCATCTCGCAGGGTGAGGCCAGTCCCATGATCGTGGCCCTGCTGCAGGGCTCCCCGCACACCGAGCACCTGCAATCCCAGCTGGTGTCGGTGTTCGAGGCGGCCGCCGATGGGCGCAAACTGCCGCGCGTCTACCCGAAGCCGCGCAAGACCGACTATGAGACGCTCGCCACCGCCTTGACCTCGCTTGGCTGGAGCCAGGCGGATATGCAGCTGTTCTCCGATGAGCGCGAGCTGTCGCGCGCGGCGCCGGACAAGATTTGCCAACTCGTGCACGACTGGTTTGCCGCCCAGCTTGGCCTCAAGGACGCCGACGTTCAGCTGCGCCTGCTGGTCGATTCCTTGCGCCCGGTGGTGGCTGGCTAGCTTCCCCTCCGAGCAAGCTGGGCGCGGCCCGCCGGCACACAATCCTGCTGCGGAGGTGCCAGCTGATTCTGATTGCCGCTGTTCTGGGACCCGGGCACCATCCGCCCTTTGTTTCTGCACGCCACCGGAGCCAGTCGAGCAAAACTCAATTTTCTCCTCGCAAAAAGGGCGCCTGCCATGAAGCTGCTGTCGAGCCTGTTGTCACCTTACGTTCGCAAGGTGAGGATTGCCGCCGCCATGAAGGGGTTGGTCGATCGGATCGAGATGGTCCCGATCGACACCAACATTCCCGACAACCCCGCGATCAATCGCGCCAATCCCCTCGCCAAGGTGCCGGCCCTGCTGGTGGGCGAGCTTGCGATCTACGACAGCCACGTGATCTGCGAATATCTCGACGGGGAGGCGCCAGCTCCCCTGCTATTCCCGAAGGATAAAGCCGCGCGCATCAAAACCCTGACCCTTGGCGCCCTCGGCGACGGCATCCTCGATGCCGCCTTGCTGCTCGTCTACGAAAAGCGCTTCCGGCCGCAAGAAAAGTGGCACGAACCCTGGCAGCAGCGCCAGCAAGGCAAGGTCGATCGCGCCCTTGCCGGGCTCGAGGCGAGCCCGCCCGGCTGGGAGCAAAGCCCCGACTACGGCCACCTGACGCTCGCCTGCGCGCTCGGCTATCTGGATTTTCGCCACGAGGGCAGATGGCGCAGCGGTCATCCCAAGCTGGTGGCCTGGCTCGACGGCTTTGCCCGCGGCGTGCCGGCCTTCGAGGCGACCCGGCCGCAGCAGGCCTAACCGGTGCCGCGCTTGCGCGCGGCTGCGGCGGCGGGCGCGGCCTCCTCTTTGGCCGCGCGCGCCGGCGGCGGCAGCTCAACGGTGACGACCTCGCCAGCCTCCACCTTCAAGGCGAGGCCACCTCTTTTCAGGAGCTCGGCCTGTCTGCCGAACATTTCGTAACGCCACCCTTTCATCGCCGCCACATCCGGGTGCTCCTCGACGGCGATGCGTTCCAGATCATCGCCGTCGGCGATCAGGCGCGGGGCCACCTTTTCGCGCGCCGCGCAGCCCTTGAGCAGCACGCGCAACAACTCGAGCAGGGCCACCTTGTCGGCGGCCAACGGCTGGCCCGAGCGCAAGGGGGGCAAGGTGTTGAAATCGCGTGCCAGCCCCCGCTTGACGGCTTCCAGAATTTCCTTGGCGCGGGCCGAGCGGGCGAAGCCTTCGCTCAAGGTTCTCAGTTCCGACAGTTCGCCGGCGTTGGCGGGCGCGTGATTGGCGATGTCGAATAGCGCCTCGTCACGCAAAATGCGGTTGCGCGGCACGTCTTGGGCCTGCGCCGCCCGCTCGCGCCAAGCGGCGAGCTCGATCAGCACCGCCAAGCCTCTGCGGTTCTTGACGCGCAGCTTGAGCCTGCGCCACGCCTCCTCGGGCGAGGTTTGATAGGTCCTGGGATCGGTCAGTTCGGCCATCTCTTCATCGAGCCAGCCCGCCCTGCCCTCCTTCTCCAGCTCGGCGCGCAGGTACCGATAAATGTCTCTGAGATAGGTGACGTCACCCAAGGCGTAGGTCAGCTGGCGTGGGGAGAGCGGGCGTCGGGCCCAGTCGGTAAAGCGCGAGGTCTTGTCGAGATCGCTGCCGGTCACCTGCTTGACGAGGTTGCTGTAGCTCACGGCCTCGCCGAAGCCGCAGACCATGGCGGCGACCTGGGTGTCGAAGATGGGATGGGGAATAAGCCGCGCCTGCGTCCAGACGATCTCGAGATCTTGCCGGGCCGCATGAAACACCTTGGTGACCCGTTCGTCCGCCATCAGCTGATAGAAGGGCGCGAGGTCGAGAGCATCGCCCAGGGGGTCGACGATCAGCTCCTCCTCGGGGCTTGCCATCTGGATCAGGCACAGCTTCGGCCAGAAGGTGTGCTCGCGGATGAATTCGGTATCCACCGCGACAAAATCGTGCTGGCGAAGGCGCGCGCAGGCCTCGGCAAGTTCTGAGGTTGTGACGATCGGGCGCATAAGCGCCGGCTTATAGCCCAAGCCTTGCCGATTGTCGCGACCGGCGGGGGCCGGACGCAGCGCCGCCGGGCCGGCCGCCGGCCCGGCCAATTAATAGGGGATCGGCAGATCCGACGGCAAACCCCTGAAATTGGGCGCGTCCCAGCATCCCGCGGGGGCGGCGGCAGCCGCGCCCGTGGGCCGCAGGCAACGGCCGCCGGAGGCGGCAGGCCCGGCGTCGCCCCCGTGCCCGCGGCGATCCCACCCGAGCCGCCAGCGCCGGCGTTATCGGCGCCGATCCGCGCCGCCTTTTGCAAAGGGCCATTTGCCAAGGGCTGGCCCAGCGCGGGCGCGCCTTGACTTTGCAGCACCCCCATGTGCTTTTCCGCGGCAACGATCCCGAACCCCTGTTGCAAAAACTCTGTTGCACAAGGCAGCACGTCCCATGTCCGAAAACAAAACTGGCGGTTCCGAGCCCGGACGCGTCAACCACTATCGCTCCCACACCTGCGGGGCCTTGCGCGCAGCCGACGTCGGCAAGGCCGTGCGCCTGTCGGGTTGGGTGCACCGCGTGCGCGACCACGGCGGGCTGCTCTTCATCGACTTGCGCGACCACTATGGCATCACCCAGGTGGTGGCGGATCCCGACAGCCCCGCCTTCAAGGTCGCCGAGAGCGTGCGCTCGGAGTGGGTGATCCGCGTCGAGGGCAGCGTACGCCATCGGCCGCAAGGCACGGTCAACCCCGAGCTGCCGACCGGCGCGGTGGAGGTGTTTGCGAGCGCGATCGGGGTGCTGTCGGCGGCCAAGGAGCTGCCGGTACCGGTGTTCGGGGAGCCCGACTACCCCGAGGATCTGCGCCTGCAGTATCGCTTCCTCGATCTGAGGCGCGAGTCGCTGCACCACAACATCATGCTGCGCAACGAGATCATCGCCTCGATCCGACGGCGCATGCGCGCGGCCGGCTTTTTCGAGTTTCAGACCCCGATCCTCACGGCCTCGAGCCCCGAGGGCGCCCGCGACTACCTGGTGCCCTCGCGCGTGCACCCGGGCAAATTCTACGCCCTGCCGCAGGCACCGCAGCAATTCAAACAGCTGATCATGATCGCCGGCTTCGATCGCTATTTCCAGATCGCACCGTGCTTTCGCGACGAGGACGCACGCGCCGACCGCTCGCCCGGCGAGTTTTATCAGCTCGACCTGGAAATGAGCTTTGTCGAGCAGGAGGACGTGTTCGACGCCGTCGAGCCCGTGATGCGCGGCGTGTTTGAGGAATTCGCCAACGGCAAACCGGTGACGGCGCAATTCCCGCGCATCGCCTACGACGAGGCGATCGCGAAGTACGGCACCGACAAGCCGGATTTGCGCAACCCGATCGCCATGAGCGACGTCACCCAGCATTTCCGCGGCTCGGGATTTAAGGTCTTTGCCGGCATGATCGAACGCGACCCCAAGGCGCGCATCTGGGCCATGCCGGCGCCGGGCGGCGGCTCGCGCGCCTTTTGCGACCGCATGAACGGCTGGGCCCAGCGCGAAGGCCAGCCCGGGCTCGGCTACATCTTCTGGCGCGAGGGCGAGGCCGGGGCCGGCGAGGAGGCCTCGGGCCCGATTGCCAAAAATCTCGGCCCGGAACGCGCGCGGGCCTTGCAAAATGCGCTCGGCCTCAAGGTCGGCGATGCGGTGTTTTTCGTCGCCGGCAATCCGGACAAGTTTTACCGGTTCGCCGGCGAGGCCCGCAGCATGATCGGCCGCGAGCTGAAATTGATCGACGAGGACCGCTTCGAGTTCTGTTGGATCGTCGACTTCCCGATGTTTGAGTGGAACGAAGAAGAAAAGAAGATCGACTTCTCCCACAACCCCTTCTCGATGCCGCAGGGTGGACTGGCGGCGCTGCAGGAGGCCAAGTCGAACGAGGAGCTACTGAAGATCAAAGCCTACCAGTATGACATCGTTTGCAACGGCGTCGAGCTCAGCTCGGGCGCCATCCGCAATCACCTGCCCGACATCATGTACAAGGCCTTCGCCATCGCCGGCTACGGCGGCGAGGTGCTAGAGGCCAAGTTTGGCGGCATGCTGAAGGCGCTGAGCTACGGTGCTCCCCCGCACGGCGGCATCGCGCCCGGTATCGACCGCATCGTCATGCTGCTGGCGGGCGCCAGCAACCTGCGCGACGTCATCATGTTTCCCATGAACCAGCAGGCGCAGGACTTGTTGATGGGGGCGCCGAGCGAGGTGAGCGCCAAGCAATTGCGCGAGTTGCACATCCGCTTGGCCCTGCCAGAGCACAAGCGCTGAGGCCACGAGGCGCGGGCAGCGCCGCATCGGCCAAGCGCTCGGCATCGCTAGCCCAATGGCGCGCGCTCGCATTCGGCCAGCAGGCGATCGACCATGGCCAGCGCCGAGCCCAGGTAGTTGGCGGGCTCGGTGAGCTGGCGCAAGCGTGCGGCATCGAGGTGTTTGGTCACCTTCTCCTCGCGTTCGAGCTCGGCCAGCAATGGCGTGCCGTTGGCGAGCGCCGAGCGCGAGGCGTGCGCAATGATGTGGTGCGCCTCCTGGCGGCCGGTGTACTCGGCCAGCGCCATCATCACCGCCTCCGCGACGATGGCGCCGCCCGTCAGCTCGAGGTTGCGCCGCATGCGCTCCGGCGCGACGATCAACCCCTCCAGCATGGCGCGCGCCTGAAACAGCGCCGCCCCGGTCGCCAGGAAGGCCTCGGGCACGGCCAGCCATTCGAGGTGCCAGGGTCCGGTCGCCCGCTCATGGTCCGCCGCCATCGCATCGAGCATCAGCCCCGCGTGCTGGCGCACGATCCGGGCCGCCGCAATAATCAGTTCGCAGGCGATCGGATTGCGCTTTTGCGGCATGGTCGAAGACGAGCCGCGCCCCTCTTCGAAGGGTTCGAATGCCTCGGCGACCTCGGTCTGCATCATCAACATGATGTCGGTTGCGATCTTGGCCAGGCTGCCGGCGATCAAGGCCAACAGCGAGACCGCCTCCGCCACGTTGTCCCTGCCCACATGCCAGGGCATGGCAGCGCTGCCGAGACCGAGCTCCGCCATCAGCGCATCGTGCACGGCAAGCCCCTTGTCGCCCAGCGAAGCCAGCGTACCCGCCGCGCCGGCGAACTGGCCCACCAACAGGCGCGGCTTGAGCTCTTGTAACCGGCGACGATGGCGCAGCATGGCGCTCAGCCACACCGCTGCCTTGTAGCCAAAGGTGATCGGCAGCGCGTGCTGCAGATGCGTGCGGCCGGCCATCACCGTGCCGCGAAAGGTGGTGGCGAGCCCCGCCAGGGCGCGCTCGATGGCCGCAAGGTCGCGCTCGACGATCGCCAAGGCCGCCCCGATCTGCAGCACGAGTGCGGTATCCATGATGTCCTGGGTGGTGGCACCCCAATGCAGGTAGCGCCCGGCCGCACCGCATTGCTTGGCAAGCTGGGCGACCAGCCCGACGATGGGATAGCCGACGACGTTGGTGGCCTGGCGCAACTGCTGAAGATCGATGGCCCCGGCGTTGGCCAGACGCTTGATGCTGTCGGCTGCGTCCTGCGGAATGACCCCGAGGCGGGCCTCGACCTGGGCGAGCGCCACCTCGACCTCGACATAGCGCGCCACCGTTGCCGCCTCGCAGAAAATGTCGCGCATGGCCGGCGTCGCGAAAGTGTCGCGGAAAATTGCGCTATCAAAGACCGTTGCCGCCATCATCACCTCCCGCCCTTATTGCCGCCGCCGCCGCGGCTTGCCTGCACCGCGCCGAGCAACACTCCCGGCCTGAAATGGAGGCCTCGCACTAGGGAGCCTGGCACAAGGGGGCCTCGCCCTTTGGCAGCCCCAAGCCGCCCGGCGCGGCCATTATAGCGGCGCCATGCTGGAAACGCGGACGCCCCTTCCCGCCTTATTTGATCAGGGTTGGCTTGCTTGGTGGTGGCGGCGGCGGGGTCGCCGCCTTCGCTTGCGGGGCAACGGCCCGCACCACGCGCGGGGCGGCGGGGCGGGCGGGGTCCACCGGCGCAACCGCCAGCGTCCGTGGCGTGCTGGCCGCCGGGATGGCTGCCGCGCTCGGCGCGGCCACAACCACGCGTGCCGGCGTCGCCGGCGGGCCTTGCCGGGCCGGCGCGGCCGGCGCCTGTGCGGGAGCCGCTGGTGGGACGGCGGGCGCGGCTTCAAGCGCCTTCGGCGCGGTCGGCGCTGCCGGTTCGGCGGCCTTGGCGGGCGCCGGCTGCGGCTTGGCTTGGGCCGCCGCCCGGTTGGCCGCGGTCAGCCGGGTGATCAGTTCCTCGGCCACGGCGCGGACGCA
>DASTMQ010000154.1:0-3922 GCA_035714005.1 Hyphomicrobiaceae bacterium | reverse complement strand
TTGCGCGAGGTCGACGAGCTGGCCGGCAGCCTGATCGAGGCGGCCAATCGCGACGGCGACAAGGTGATCGTCGTCTCGGAATACGGCATCGTGCCCGTCGCGGGCGCAGTCCACATCAATCGCGCGCTGCGGCAGGCGGGCCTGCTTCGCTTCCGCATGGAGATGGGGCGGGAGGTTTTCGATCCTGGCGCCTCGCGCGCCTTCGCGCTTGCCGACCACCAATTGGCCCACGTCTACCTGCAACATGGCACCGACCCCGGGGCGGTAAAACCCTTGTTGGAGGGCCTCGACGGCGTCGCCGAGGTGTTGGATGGCGCCGGCAAGCGCGCCCGCGGTCTCGAGCATCAACGCTCCGGCGAACTGGTGGCGCTGGCGAGCCCCGACCGCTGGTTCAGCTATTATTGGTGGCTCGAGGATCAAAAGGCGCCCGATTACGCCAGAACGGTCGATATCCATCGCAAGCCCGGCTACGACCCCATGGAACTGTTCTTGGACCCCGCCCTGCCGCTCCCCAAGCTCAAAATCGCCCGCCGCATCCTGGCGCGCAAGCTCGGCTTCCGAAACTTGCTCGACGTCACCCCCATTCGCGGCACCTCCCTGGTGAAGGGCTCGCACGGACTGATCAACAAGGACCCGGCGGACTGCCCGGTGGTCATGTCCAACGACGGCGCCCTGCTGCCACCCGGTGCGGTGCCGGCAGCAGCATTCAAATCCCTGGTGCTGGCCCACGTTTTCGGCGCCTGATACGCTGCCGTCATGACCCTGCGCGACGCCGATGAGCTTGTTGTCCTGGTCGATGCCGCCGACCGCCAAATCGGTACGGCGCCAAAGCTGGCCGTCCATCGCGAGGGCCGGCTGCATCGGGCGATCTCCGTGCAGATCGCGGACGGCCGCGGCCGCCTGCTGCTGCAGAAGCGTCACATCGGCAAATATCACTCGGGCGGCCTGTGGACCAACACCTGTTGCAGTCATCCCCGTCCCGGCGAGACGACGATTGCAGCGGCACAGCGGCGATTGGCGGCTGAAATGGGCATCGTTTGCCCGCTGCGCCCGCTCTTCACCACGACCTATCGTGCCAATCTCGACAATGCCATGATCGAACACGAGGTCGTGCACGTATTTGCCGGCAGCTACGACGGGCCCATTCGCGCCGACCCGCGGGAAGCCGACGGCTACGATTGGGTGACGGCCGCGGCGCTGCGCGCGGACCTCAGCAGCAACGCCGAGCGCTATTCGGCCTGGTTCGGCATCTACGTCAGGGACTACTGGGCCGAGGTGACCTCTCTGGCGGAGGGCGGCAAGGGCGATTCCTAGACGATCTTGAGATCGCCGAGCGCGGCGCCATCGGACCTCGCTGCGGCGCCAACCTTTGGAGTTTGGCCGCCACGCAAGACGGAATTGCCCATGTACAAGGTGCGCTGATCGATCGGGGCTGGGTTGAGCCAATCGTCTTCCTTGATCTGGCCGCTTTTGCCATAGGCCGCAAGGGGATTGAGGTAGGTGACTTTCTCGATCGCGTCTTCGGCAATGCCGCCGCGGCGCATGAGTTCCGCCGTCTTCGGCACCGCCAGGGGATCGGATACGCCCCAATCGCAGGCGCTGTCGCAGAAGATGCGCTCGGCGCCGTAGCTGCGCACGATCTCAACCATGCGCTCGTTGCCCATTTTGGTGAAGGGGTAGATCGAGAAGGCCGCCCAAAAGCCGCGGTCGAGAACTTCGCGAACGGTCTCCTCGTTGTTGTGATCGATCACCACGAAGCTCGGATCGAGCTGGTGTTCGAGCGCCACGGCCATCGACCGAAGCGTGCCCTGGCGCTTGTCGCGGTGGGGAGTGTGGATCATCACCGGCAAGGCAAGCTCCTTGGCGAGCTCAAGCTGCGCCCGGAAGTATTTGTCCTCGAGTGCCGTCTGTTCGTCGTAGCCCAATTCACCGATGGCGACGACACCCTCCTTCAAGGCGTAGCGCGGCAGGATCTCCAGCACGGCCTCGGCGAGCTCCTCGTTGTTGGCCTCCTTTGGATTGAGGCCGACGGTGCAGTAGTGACGCAGGCCAAACTGACCGGCCCGGAAGCGCTCAAAGCCGCAGATCAGCGAGAGGTAATCGATGTAACTGCCAACGTTGGTGCGCGGCTGGCCGAGCCAGAAGGCGGGCTCGATACACGCGACCACGCCGGCCGAGGCCATCCGCTCATAGTCGTCGGTGGTACGGGAAACCATATGCGTGTGGGAATCCAAGAACATGGCATGGCTCCGGTTGGCGTTAACCGCGCGCGATATCGATCCAGCGAATGGTCCCGGCGCGCACGGCGTCCTCGAGATCGGGAACGCCGCGCAACCGGCGCTCGGCCTCTGGATTGCGCGCCGAGGCAAGCGCCAGCGCCGCGGCTTGGCGCTCTAATCTCTCACCGCTAGCCAAGACCCGCCCGAGATCCTCCAGGGCGGCGGCATCGGCATGCGGTCCCACGCAGCGCCATAGTTCCGGTGACACCGGTCGCTGCGCCGCCCAGCGCTCGTGGGCATAGTCACACAGCATGCGCATCAGCCGCGGGTTGGCGCGTTCGTCGAGGCCAAGGATCGGCGCCAACTTGCTGCCGATAAACAGCGCCTTCAGCACCATGTGATTCCAGGCGTTCTCGTCGAACTGCTCCATCGGGAAGGGGTTGCGGTGGGCAACCGCCTCGAAAATCGGCTGCATGGCGCTGCGGGTGCCCTCACGCGCCCGCGCCACATGCTCCAGCGCATTGGGATAGAGCGGCAGCCCGCGATAGAAGGCAATCAGCTCCCACACGTCCGCCGTATTGAAGAGGGTTTCCAGCCGCGTCTTGAAGGCCTTGCCGCCGCGGGCCTCGACGGCCAGCACAAAGACGATGCGCGCGGCCTGATCAACGCTCCAATCGGACGGGTCCCAATAGGGCCGGGCGGCGGCCGCGGCGGCGCGCTCCTCGGCTTTGAGCTCGAGGTCGCCCTTGCCAAGCTTGCGCGTGGCATAGCCCAAGGCGAGGTAAAGGTCTTTCTCAGTTGCGGACGACTGCAGTCGCTCGACTTGCCCGCGGAACCAGTCGCCCGCCGCCGCCGGTACGCGCGTCACAACCCAGCTGCTCAGCAGCTCCTGCGGTGTCCGTTTGGGCGATGTCATGGCTTCACCTATGTGCCGCTGCGCCGGCTCGAGAGGGCGGCGCAGGTGTCGGCCCGAACGCCTGGTAAAACACTAAGTCTCGAGTGCCGCGGTTGTCCAGCAAACAGCACGCCTGCGGCCACTTTAGGGAGCGCTTTGAAAAATTCGAAGCCCCGGGAGTGCGCCCTCGGCGCGCCGGCGATCCTTGGCCGCATAGACGTCGCCTTGCGACGGCCCGCGTGCGCCGTGTGCCTGGTGGAGCGCCGGCCCGAGCGCCCAGCACGATCGCGGTGCGTTGATCGCAATCGGTCGCGACGGCATCGCACCAGTGGCGGATCGGGCTGCCCGAGGGGCGCGGCGCAACACTTCTTAGTCGAGGCGATGCCGCGGCAAGGCCTAACGTCAGCTTGACCTGCGCACGCGGGCCAACAATGCCGTGTAAACCGCAGGCACCAAAGGCAACAAGGATTCATGCCAAGAAACACAGGAAGCAAAGGCGGAGGTCGCGGGCGCTATCGCGCGAGGCTCCGCCTTCGCTTCCGCCCACCCCCGGCCCTAGGAACCAGGGGCTTCGCAATGGACGGGCCCTGATGGGGCCTCAAGTCCATCGCCGGCGCCGCCGCGGGGGGAAGCGGGGCGGCGTCGTCAGGGAAACGGATGCTTGGCATGGGCGTTCCCTCGCTCGCTGAGCTCCCGCAGCAAGCGGCGGCATTCCCGCACTCTGGCCCTCACTCTGGCCCTCCCCCTGGCCCTTCCCCTGGCAAGCCACCCGGTCACACGCGTCTTTTTCAGAGTTTCGGGGCGGGCT
>DASTMQ010000153.1:0-3420 GCA_035714005.1 Hyphomicrobiaceae bacterium | reverse complement strand
GCTGCGATCCGAGACTTCTTTCCTCTGGGCCCTGCTGCGCACGGGGCGCCAGCATGCTCTCGGCTTGCTGTTTGCGGCTGCGAGCTTCGTCGGTGCCGCTGCCTGTTCGCTGTTTGTCGCCACCGTTCCGGGCGAGCGGCTCGATGGCGTGGACCTGTTTGTCGTGGCGCGGCAGCAGAACATCGGCGGTTCCCTCCTCGGCCAGGCTCTTCCCGCGCTGGGTAGCGTGTTTGGCGCGCAGGACGCCGTCTTTCCACGCAATCTTGTCGTCACCGATCTTGACTTAGCCGCCGCCAACGCCGCGGTCGCCGGCCGAGTCTCGATCAATTTACGGGGGCGCGACCTCAGAGGGGCCAAGTTCGATCGTTCGCACCTGCGCGGCGCGGACCTCTCGGGGGCCAATCTCGAGGCGGCAAGTCTTACCGACGCTGACCTTAGCAACGTCTTGATGCCCTGCCTGGCGCCAGACGGCGATCGGCCTGGCGCCCAGTGCACGCGGGCGCGCAACGCGAACCTGGCGCGGGCCAAGCTCTCCGCGGCGAGGCTGTCGGGTATCGATCTTGCCGAGGCAAGCCTCGAGGGGGCACGCCTCGAGGACGCGCAACTCGATGGCGCCGTGCTGACCGGCGCCAATCTTAGCGGCGCCCACCTTGAGCGCGCCAACCTCGCCGGCGGCGTCCTGCGGCAAGCAAGACTGTCGGGCGCCTCGCTGCAGGGCGCCGACCTTTCAGGGGCGCAGCTGCAGCTCGCCGATCTGAGCGAGGCCAGGGCGCAGGGCGCCGACTTGTCGATGGTCAGTTTCGAGGGGGCGCGGTTGCGCAACGCCGAGCTCGAAGGCGCCAACCTCTCGCGCAGCCTTTTGGCTGGGGCCGATCTGGCCGGTGCCAAGCTCGCCGGCGCCGATTTGACGGCGGCCATGGTTTGGCGGACGGTGCCGCCCTCCGACGAAGGGTTGGTCTTGGCCGATACAAGCGGGATCGCCCTGCGTCCGCCGCGCGATCAGGAATTGGCCCGGCTCGGCGTCAATGCGCGCAGCGACGAAGCCAGACTTGCCGTGCGTCTGAGCGAAGACCCAGGGCGGTCTGGCAGCGCCTCGGAGGTGCGCGCCTGGGCCGCGTCGGCCGAGCAACAGGCCTGGCAGGACCTGCTCAAGCCGCGCGAGGCCACCGATGCGGATCAGTATAAGTCTCGCCTGACCGGCTATCTCATTCGTCTCATGTGTCAGTCGCGGTGGGCCGACGGCGCCGTCGCTGCCGGCATTGCCAAGCGCGCGATGGCGCCCGGCTTCAAAGGCGACTTGGCGGCGATTCACGCGCGCTTGCGGTCGGCCGATTGCTCGGCCTCCCATCGGATCAGCCGCCGGCTAATGCATGCGCTAGACGTGGCAGTGGAGGTCGGCAGCGCCCAGGACTAGCTAGAGCGACGCCCGCGCCGACCTGGCGGCCCCGCCCGCGCTTCGTGGCCGCCAGCAGCGACGGCAATTTCCTGCCGATGGCGGCCGGCGATCGGGCAGCCGCCTTCAGGACCGCGGGCGTCGGCATTGCCACGGGCCCTGACGGCGCCGGTACCTCAATTCGTCTGCTGCACAATCGCCTCGGCAATCTTTTCCGCCGTCATCAGCGTGGGGAAGTTGGTGTTGGCACAGGGCACCAGCGGGAAGATCGAGGCATCGACCACCCGCAGGCCCTCGACGCCGCGCACGCGGCCCTGCGGGTCGGTGACCGCCATGCTGTCGCCGTCCGCGCCCATGCGGGCGCTGCAGGAGGCGTGCCAGACGCCGATTGCCGCCTTGCGGACAAAGGCTTCGAGGGCCTCATCGTCCCGCATCACTTCGTCAAATGCAAAGCCTTCGATGATCAGATTGCGTATCAAATAGCTGCGCAGCGCTGGCGGCCCGTCCAGCAGGCTGCCGGCGATCGAGGTCAAGACCTTGTTCCTGGTATTGACCACACCGACCTTACGCACGCGGTCGGAATAGGTTGCCGGGAACGGGTCGGAGGTTACCTTGCGCATCGCCGCCGTGTCATAGAGCCGGCCCATCTTACGGAACGCCTGCATCAGCCGCTCGAGATCGCGCCGATCCGACAGCAGGTTGAATTCCACCAAGGGTTCCTCGCGCCAGTTGCGCGAGGCCAACTTGACCTCTCCGCGTTCGGAGGCCGTGTGATAGACGGCGATCAGGAAGGAGGCGATGCGTTCGCCCACCGCATGCCATGCCGACTTGCTGATGGCGACCACGAACATATCGCCCTCGTGCATGCCCGGCATGTTCGAAGAATAGCGCAGGCCGACGTGGATGTGGCGGCGGGTGAAATCGTTCATGCGCCCGTGCGGTTTGAGGTAGGCGGAGACGGAAATTGAAGGGTGATCCATCAGACCCTGGCCAACCCCGGCGGCGGCATGCCGGACTTCAATCCCAAGATCCATGAGGTGGCCGGCAGGACCGATGCCGGCGCGCAGCAGATGTGCCGGAGAATGGATGGCACCACAAGACAAGATCACTTCGCGCGCCTTGAATTCGCGCCGCTGTCCTTGGACCTCCGCCACCACTCCCGTACAGCGCTGACCCTCGAAGGTGAGCTCGCTCACTTGGGTGTCGGTGCTGATGCGCAAGTTGTTGCGCTGGCGCGTTGCCGGATCGAGATAGCCGATCGCTGCCGACACGCGCCGCTCGTAAGCGTTGGAAATGGCAATCGGATAGTAGCCGTCTCTCCACTCTCCGTTTTGATCGGGAAGGTATTCGAAGCCGGCCACTTTGAAGGCTTCTGCCGCGGCCTTGGCGTGTCCGGTCCACGAATCGGGAAAGATGCGGCGTACCGGAATGCGACCCTCCTTGCCGTGCAGTGCGCCGTCGAAATCCATGTCACGCTCGACCTTCTTGTAGTAGGGCAACACATCCTTCCAGCCCCAACCACGCGCACCGCGCGCAACCCATTCTTCAAAGTCCGCCGGCGAGCCGCGGTTGGCGAGCTGGCCATTGATCGAGGAGCCGCCGCCGAGAATGCGCGCCTGCTCGTACTTGCGCAGCGGCGGCGGGCTTTCCGTCGGATTGTTGTGCGACACCACTTCGGTGCGGACCTTTAAATTGGTCCAGTGGTAACGTGGATCGAAGTAGGCGGTGCCGGGATAGCTGTCGAGCACCTCGGGCGGAACGCGGCCGTGCGGGGTGTCTTGACCGGCTTCGAGCAGCAGGACCTCGCACGTGCTCCTGGCCGACAAGCGGTTGGCGAGCACCGATCCGGCCGAGCCGCCGCCGACGATGATAAAGTCGTAGATCATGTTTCCCCCTGCGGCTCGGGCGCCAACCACGCTCATTGTCGCCGCAGCCGCGCGATCCAGACGTGATGTCGCTCGCCTGTTGGGCGCCCAGCAGCGCGATCTTAAGATGGCGACGGCCTGCGCAGCCCGACGGGCGAGGTC
>DASTMQ010000152.1:0-4287 GCA_035714005.1 Hyphomicrobiaceae bacterium | reverse complement strand
AGGGCGGCAAAGGGCACGAAGGCTGCGAGCAAAGCGAGCGAGATCCAGTTTGGGATCAGCAGCGTCTTGAAGTCGGTGATGATCGCGAAGCAGACGCAGATCAGAAAGGTAAGCTGCAGGGCGATATCAAGCGCCGCGGTCGGGTTCACGGTCTATGCGCCTCCCCAAGGACGAGCGCATGACAACCATGGCCAGGATCCAAGTTCAAGACGATCCTAGTGGGTGAGCTTGAGCGAGACGATGCGACTGGCAATATCGCGGAAGGCGCCTCTCAGCTCGTTGCCATTGCTCGCAATGTAGGCGTGCGTGGTGTCGGTGGCGCAGGTCCCCATCAGATTGATGGCCGAGGGCTCGGTCAGGGCAAAGCCGACGGTGAAGACCGTGATACCGGCGCCCTTCATATTGCCGCACAGGCTCAGCGTCTGGGAGATGGGGTTGCCGTTGGGGGCATCGCAATTGATGTGGTCGGCGGCGGAGCCGCTGCCGCTTGGGGAATCGCGGCTGATGACGCCGTTGCAGTAGCTGGTATTGAACTCGCCGTCGGTCATCAGCACCACGATCTTCTGCAGCACCGGGCGCCCCCAGGCGTCGAGCGTGGCAAGTTCGCTATAGGGCGCGGGTCGGCTCGCTTCCGGCCAGAGATAGCCGAAGTTGGGCGAAAGCATGTACCAGCCCCAGGCGGTGCCGATCTGACCCGCGGTCGAGCCTGATGCCGCAAGGGCATTGATGCGTCCCTTGAGCACGTCCTTGTCGCTGGTCAACGGCAAAATGGTATCGGAAGGACAGGGATTGCTGGTGGGCGGATAGTTGCGCCCGACGTAGGCGGTACTCGGCGCAGCATCCGTATAGGCTTCCGTGCCGGTCCGCTCCGAGACGCAATCGCTGAGTTGGTGGGTCCTGAGCGCGCCGAGCGCATTTGTGAAAACGAACAACAGGCAGCCCGGCACATTCTGCAGACAGGTCAGCAGGTTCCTGGGGCCGCGGACCTGGTCGGCGTAGCTGCCGACATTGACGCCGGCGGCGTAGGGGACGAGCGCCACCTTCGAGTAGTAGGTCTCTGTCTGCTGGTCCCACACCACGATATCGACGAGGTCACTGGCGGCGGCGCGTAGATCGGCGATCTTCTGGCCTCCCATTGACCCGGTGCGGTCGAGCACCAAGGCCACTTCGATTTTGCGCTGTGCCCGGACGACCTCGGCGTTGGCGGTCACATCCAAGGTTGAGACGTTGAGCACCTGCAGGAAGGTGGTCGGAATGCTGGCCGTCACGCTGACATTGATTTGGGTCGGGCTGACAAAGACGTCGAAACCTTTGAAGGCGCCGCCGAAGTAGCTCGTGGGATAGTGCGCGCGAATGAAGGCTTCGGCCTTCAGCTTCGCTTCGTCCAGCGTCAAGCCCGGTTGCGTGCCGACCGCCAATGCCGCGGCATCGGCGGCATTGGCGAGCTTTTGTTTGACAACGAGCACACGGCTCAAGTCGATGCTGACGGCCGCAACGGCCAGCAGCGGCACCAGGAAGATAGTGAAAATGAGTAGTACCGCGCCTTGCTCGTCCCGTCGCAAGCGGCGCAGCGTCGATCCGAGTACGCGACGCATAATGTTCCCCCGTCCCACACCACCGGGAGCACTCCCCGCACTCGCCGATGCCCAAATGCAGCATACGGCGATCAACCTGCAAGCTCAACTGCTTCGCGCACCCACGGGGCCTTTGCCAAGGCGAGCGCCGCGGTCTATGAAGTTGTTTAGCGGGGCTTGGTTCGAACATGTTGCGGGACGGCATCAGATGCCGCGTTCGTTCGCGAGCTTGATTATGGGGATCGTGCGTCAACTCGGGAAGGTCGCGCGCTGTCGTTCCGGCGCGACGCTGGTCGAGTTCAGTCTGCTGGCATTCCCTTTTCTCTTGTTGATCATGGCGTCGTTCGAGATTGGGTTCATCTATTGGGCCAACCAGGAACTCGAGAATGCCACGGCCGATGCGGCCCGCATGGTGCGCACCGGGCAGGTGCAGGCCGGTAATCTGAACCAGGCCCAGCTCAAAACTCAACTCTGCAACCGCACGGCCCTTCTGGTGGCCTGTCAATCGCGCGTGCGCCTTGACGTGCGCAGCGCCCCGACCTTTGCGGCGATTACGCCGCCGGAACCGCTCAACGGCAGTGGCGATCTGAAGGGCGATGCCGACTTTAGCTATTCGCCCGGCGGCGCCGAGGATGTGGTGCTGGTCTCGGCGTTCTACGACTGGCGAAGTTTGTTTTCAGGGATCTACATCGTGCGTGCGGCAGCTCCCGTTCGCAACGAACCCTTCTGAGGTCCCTGGGGTTGGTGGTGCGGGACATGAACAACATAACGCCTTGCAAGGGCTGGCAAATCCATTTTCGCCGAGCGCGGGCTATGGTCGCCCGTGTTGGCCGGTCCTTGGGTCATTTCGGGCGTGATCGGTCTGGCCAGGCCTTGGTTGAGGCCGCGCTCGTCTTTCCGATGCTGATTTCGGTTTTTCTCGGGGTTTCCGAGTTTTCCGAGGCCTTCACCGTGAAGCGACGGCTGGAGGCCGCGGCCAACACGGCGGCCGACCTGGTTGCCCGCACGCAGACTATAAGTACGGCCGATTTGACCGGCATCAAGGCGATGATCGATGAAATGCTGAAACCTTATCCGACCACGACGCTGGGTCTCACCATCAGCAGTGTGGTGGCAGACCAGGACAACGCGACGCGGGTGGCCTGGAGCTATGCCCAAGGCTCGGGCGCCGCGGCCCGCACGGCGGGCGCTTCCCTTTCACTGCCGCCCGACCTGACGGAGCCGAATTCGAGCATCGTCTTTGCCGAGGTCAACTACACGTTCCGCTCGACCTTGGCGCATATGATCGTCGGCGATCTCGCCTTTACGGCGGAAGCCTATCTGCGGCCGCGTGCGTCCAACCAGGTGGCAAGGGTGCCCTGACGAGCGACACTCCTCCACCCTCGTGCCAAATGCCGGCCCACTGTTCGACCGTGCCGAATCGCACTAAGCGCTCAAGCCGGCTTTAACCAGGTCACCGTTCTATACGGTCACACCTCCCTGTGCGCGTGTCGAGAACCATCCAGCTTGCGCTGGATGGGATCGGTTCTTCCAGCATGGCGGCGCCCGCGCATCTGCTCTCAGCAGTTGTCTTCATCGTCTTTCAGTTGCGTCACGCCATCAGCTGGGCGCTTGCGCTCTATCCCGGTGAGAGTTGGCTTTGGCGCCTATCCTTTACGATCGGCTATGATTTACTGCCCGTCCTGTCGCTGCTGCGCGACGGGCTCAATTTGGGGTTTGTCGGCACATTTGCGGTTTTGGCCGGATTGGCGATGGCGTCCTATGCCAAGAACCTTTTTGCGGCACTATTGGTTCTGCACGTTGCCACCTTTGCCTGCGGGTATTGCTGTTTGATTGCGATACTCCGGCATCCCACCGCTTTGGATGTCGGTGTCCAATCGCTCAAAATGGCAGATATTTCGGCGACCGTGCGCCCGTTGCAGGCTTTATGCCTCGGTTTGTTGGTGGCCTGCGGGCACGGTCACTGGCGATATTGGCAAAGGCTGGGCGATCACCGCATTTTTCGAGCGCTGCGGGGTGCCGAGCATGGCATTGTTGGGGCAGGGGAATAGGCAAAAATCTTTCTTCCGCACCCTGTGCTTTCCTCGCCACATCCGCGCGACTCCCCCTTCCATGAGACATTCTCAGCCGCGCCGCCTCCGGGGCGATGCTGGCGCTACTTGTTGATAATATTGCTAAATATATAACGGCCAGACGTGCGATTGTCGGTACCTGGGTTGCCCACCGGCCACGGCGCACTCGCGAAATCAGCCACCTGAACATCGGTCTTTCCGGTGCAACGCAGGTGGGGCGCCCCAGGCATTCCACAAAGGTGCCTAGACAAGCGGTTAGCGGCTGTTAAGCATGTGGACAACCTGTGGAAACGGGTTTCCATAGGGGAAAGTGCGCTGCGGGCGCAAAGTCGGGCCATCGGCTCGAGCGTTGAGTAACTGGTGTGGGAGTTCCAACTATGATCCGGAAAATCAAAGGTACCGCTGTCGCCCTTTGGCAGGACGAGCGGGGCGCGTCACTGCTGGAATATTCGATCCTGATCGGCCTCATTACCGCAGGTGTCGTTGTCACGATTACCGGCGTCGGCAAATGGGTCGGCGATAAATGGACCGTTCTTAAGGACGCTCTGGGCATCACCTAAACATCACCCAAGTTTTGCGGGCGCACAGATTGACGTGTTGAGGCGATTTTTTTCGCCTGGCCGTTTTCTGGCGGGGGTTGG
>DASTMQ010000151.1:0-9942 GCA_035714005.1 Hyphomicrobiaceae bacterium | reverse complement strand
GCCTTTTGGACATGGATTTCCTCCGTCGCTCGCGTCCGCGGCAGTGCCGGGGCGCGGTTTGTTGCTTTTTGTGGTCAAGACTTTGAAATAGGGAGTGGTCCTGGTCAAGCCACCAGAGGGCGGGCGAGGCCCGCCAGGCTTGCATTGCTGGCGCGGCTCATGGGCGGCGGCGCGCGGGCTCGAGGCTTGCTGCCGGGCGCAGCGCGCCCTCAACCCCAAGTGAAAGCCCGATCCTGACCGCCAACGCCTCAGGCGTGCGGCAGGTGGCGGCGGAACCAGGCGGTGGTTTCGGCCATCACCTGACTGAAGGCGGGCTCGACGTAAACCTGATAGTGGCCAAAGCCGCGCAAGGTCACGAGTTTCTTGGGCTCGCCGGCCCTGGCAAACAGCGCCTCGGATTCTTCGGGCGGGACCAGGCGGTCGTCATCCGTGGTGATGAACAGAATCGGGCGCGGGGCAATCTTGTCGACGACCCATTCGGGATGAAAACCCAAGGTATCGTCGATGAACTCCAGCGGCAGTTCATTGACCGCGGCGGGATTGGCGCGCCGTGCTGCGGCGGCGAGTTCGGCCGACTGACGATCGGGCAACAGGATCTCGGTGCGGTCGGCCATCGCTGAGGTGCCATCGATGACGCGTTTTTCGCGGTCTAACTTGGCGCGATCGAGAAGGTCGTGCCATTCGTCGGGCCGGCGCACGCTGCGCATCCAACGTTGGCCGTGACCGATACCGACCACGCTGACGATGCACTTGACCCGGAGATCGATGGCACCGACCCAGACCACGGTGGCCCCGCCGTAGCTGGTGCCGTAGATGCCGAGGCGATCGGGATCGACCTGCGGCTGCAGGCAGAGAAAGGTGAGCGCCGCCTGCACGTCGGCCACCCGCCCGTAGGGCGCCAGTCGGCTGCGTGGACCTTCGCTTGCGCCCCAGCCCTTGTAGTCGAAGGTGAGCACGATATAGCCCGCTTCGTTGAGGACGCGGGCATTGTCCGGCAGGTAGAGATCCTTGACACCGGTATAGCCGTGGCACAGCACGATGCCGGCACGGCGATCGCTCGCGCGTAAGTCCTGCGGCAGATAGAGATCACCGGCAAGCTTGCAGCCTTCGCTGTAGAATGCGACGGCCTGTTTCATCGCCTCTTCTCCTCGACAGCCGCTGGGGGCGCGGGCATGCACGCGAACTGCGGCATGATTTCTTTGGCAAAGGTGTCCAGTGCCGCCAGCGAGCCCGTCGGGTCGACCAGCAACACGTAATCGACGCCGCCGGCCGCCAGCTTTTTCAGGCGCGCGATGATCTCCTCGGGCGTGCCCAGCAAGGCAGCCTCCTCGCTGGCAAGGTCGGCCTCGGCATGCGAGCCGATATTCTGGTAGCGCTCGGCGCCGCGCCCACGCGCCAGTCCTCCGATCGCCTTGAGAACCTTGATGCGCAGATTGTAGGCCTGCTGCCGCTCCTGCTCGCTGCGCACGATCTGCAGGGCGCGTGCCACGGCGATCTGCCCGGGGTGGTAGGGACGGCCCTCGAGGTGCAAGGCGTGGCGATAGGCGGCCACGCGCTCGATAATGAGGTCGACCGGTGCAATCTGGTCGAGCAGCAGATTGAAGCCTTCCCGTGCCGCACGCTGGATCGAAGCAAGGCTGCCCGCCCCCATCCACAGGGGAGGATGGGGATGTTGGACCGGGCGAGGTTCGATGACGACGTTCTCGAACCGCCAATAGTGGCCATAATGGGAGAAGCGATCCTTGGCGCTCCAGGCCTTGCGCAGGAAGGCCATGGTTTCATCGAAGCGCGCGCTCGCTTCTTCCATGGGAATTGAGAAGCCGGCGAATTCGGCGTCGCGATAGCCTTTGCCGACGCCAAAATCCAGGCGGCCGTTGCAAAGAAGATCAAGCGTTGCCACCTGCTCCGCCAACAAAACCGGATTGTGCCAGGGTAGAACCACCACCGCGGTGCCGAGGCGCAGGCGCTCGGTGCGGCCGGCGAGATAGCTCAAGAAGTTCAAGGACGCAGAAAGCTGGCCAACGCCCGTGAAGTGGTGCTCGACCACGAACACGCTGTGGAAGCCCAACTCCTCCGCCCGCAACACGTAGTCGATGTATTTGCGATAGCCGATGCTGTCCCCGACAGGCCCATCGCCGGACGACTTGGCTCCCCCAAACAGGCCAAACTTCATGCACTTTCTCCGCCGCGAGCGCCGCCGGTTGTCAGGCCGCCACCCAGAATGCCACAGAGGCATGCGCACGAGGTAGCCCGCAGCCCACGGGGATGGGTCAAGCGTTGCCGGTCAAGCGCAAAATCACGCCCAAGATGGCGTCGGTTGGGCCGCTGATGAGGCGGGAGATGATGTTGAGGTCGACGCCCATTTGGGCGCCGAGGATTGGCGCGAACAACATGAGGGTGAGAAGGATCATGACGCCGTAAGGCTCGAGCCGAGCCAGCGGCAAGGCCAAAAAATTGGGCAACAGGCCGACGGCCACCCGGCCGCCGTCGAGCGGGGGCAGCGGGATCATGTTGAACACCGCCAGCACGACATTGATGATAAGCGCATTGCGCAAATTTTGCGCGAGCCAGCGGGCGGCCTCGGTGGGAAAAAAGGCGACGAGGTGAAACAGCAAGGCTGCGAGCGTGGCAAGCACAATGTTGGTTGCCGGACCGGCCACGGCGACCAGCACCATGTCGCGGCGCGGATGGTTGAGGGCCGAAAAATTCACCGGCACCGGTTTGGCGTAGCCGAACAAAAAGGGGGCGCGCAGAAACAGCAGCATGGCCGGCAACAGCAGGGTGCCGAAGGGATCGATGTGCTTGACGGGATTGAGGCTGACCCGCCCCAGGCGCCAAGCCGTGTTGTCGCCCAACAGGTAGGCGGCAAAGCCGTGCGCGGCTTCGTGGAGCGTAATGGCGATAATGACCGGCAGCACCCAGGTGGAGGCCAGATAGAGCATCTCGGGTGACATGGGATGGCCTACTCGAAGATCGACGGGGAGGCAGCAGCCAATAAGGACGCCGATGGCGCCCGAGGGATTTAAAGCAGCAAAGCGCGTGGAAGCTTGGCCAAATGTGCTTGTTAGGTCAATTCTTTGCGACGTGGACTGGCAAATGAGCCCTGGGTCGGGCCGGCAACAAGCTCGCATCCGAGACTTGGGGGCCGCCGGGCCGGGCGACGGCGCCACCATGCCCGGGGTCTGTGACCATCGAGGTCGGCCAGCAGTGGCCATGGTCGTCTGTGGCCTTGCCCTATGCCCTCCGCGGCCAGAACCTCTGCCGGGGGAGTGGTGGGTGCCCAGGGGCTGCGGCCCGCCGCAGGCGCGCTCGACGGCCGATGCGGCAAGGCAACTTCGGATTTTCAAAAATGGCGCGGACTGTGGTGTTCGGGCCATAGCTTTCCCGGCCCGAATGTAGGATGCATGCCACTATGCCACGCCACTGCGCAGGGTTGCGAACGTTCCTGCTGCTCGTGATCTCCCTCACGGTGGCCGCGCATCCGTTGGTGCGCGCCCTGGCGCTGGCCCACGCTGCAAGCATGCCGGCGACGGTCGAGTCGATCGTCATTTGTACCTCGCACGGCGCCGTGGTCGTCGATGAGCCGACGGGAAATCCGCAGCCCCGCAAAGAAAGCCCAGCGTGTCCCTGGTGCGCCGTCGGCGGCGGATCGGCGGGAAAGTTGCCGGCGCTCGTGGCCAGCCAAATTGGCCAGTTCGAAGGGCCTTGGCTGCGCCAGTATTTGATTGCTGCGCTTCCCTCCGAAGCGCCGTCCGGCTTCGCCGATTGGCCGGCCCACGCGCCGCGCGCGCCGCCGGGTTTGGTCAGCGCCTAGCGCACCGTATCTCGACGTTATTTGCTTCCTGTCTTGTTGCGGAGAGTTTGGGCACGGCCCACGCTTTCACTTCGCCTTATCAGGGGACACCCTTATGCCGACCAAGTACGTCATCACGGCGGCTGGCGCAGCGTTGCTGCTCGCCCAACCTGCGTTCGCCCATCACCCATCTGGCGTTGGATCGACCGGCGGAGCCGGCCCGATCAACACCATCGCTGCCTCCCCACTCGACAAGGGCGAGTGGGCGGCTTCGGTTGCCTTCGAGTGGATCAAATTCGATCCCTTGAACAATGCGTTCCTTGCAAACTTCGGGGCCACGCACGGCCACGATGTGCACGTTCACAGCCTGTCATCCATCATGGCGCCCGCCATTTCCTTTGGTTACGGAATCACGGCGGATTTCACGCTCAGTGCACGCTTGCCAGTCGTGGTGCGTACCGACATCAAAGAGGCCGCCCACGAGCACCCCGGCGGCGGCGCTCCTCCGGTCGGTGCGGTCGACTTCCTCGGTGACTCGGCCGGGATCGGCGACCTCACACTGCTGGGGCAGTATCGGTTCTACAACAACCGCGCGACGCGAACGGAGCTGGCCCTCCTGCTCGGCGTCAAGGCGCCGACGGGCGTCACCGATCGCCATACCGATACCGGCGAGGTGTTCGATGCCGAGTTCCAGCCCGGCAGCGGCTCTTGGGATGGGTTGTTCGGTGCAGCGGTGACCAAGCGCATCGGGCCATGGTCTTTGGATGCCAACGTCCTTTACGTCCTGGTATCGGAAGGCACCCAGAGCACCGATCTCGGCGATCGCTTGCTTTACAATGCGGCCGTTTCCTACCGCCTATGGGGTGGAACATCGGCAGCGCTGGCGCCGATGAAGCTCGGTGCGCTGCCGGACCCGATGTGGCACGGAGGCCCCGGCGCTCACCAACATAGCCACGCGCGTCAGGAAGCCCCGAACGGACCAAGCCTCGACTTGGTGCTGGAGCTGAATGGCGAGTGGCACGCCAAGCAGGTCGAAAGCGGCGTCACGGACCAAAACTCGGGGGGCAACACGCTCTTCCTTTCGCCGGGCTTGCGTTTCTCCAAGGACAACTGGTCGAGCTTCGTGTCCGTGGGCGTGCCCATTATCAACGACCAAAACGGCATCCAGGCGGAGCCCGAGGTGCGCGTTGTAACGGGCATATCGTTGACCTTCTGAGGTCTGCGGCCGACACCGGCCCGTTGCATTGGCCCCGTGCGTCCCGCGTGGACGCCGCGGGTGCTTAAAAAAGGCATGCGAGGCGCGCTCGCAGGCGCTGCCAGTCCTGCGGGTGCGCTCCCGGTCATCGGCTTGCCGGCGCGCCGATTGGCGCTGCGGCCTCTGCGAGGGAGCGCCGGAGCGAAGCCGGCGCCCGTCGCGGCGGCGCAGACACCGGCGTTCGCCTCAACTACTATGCCAGACGTCTGCTGGTTTTTCGTTTTTCTGCGGGGATGAAATGCGTCTGCGCGCCGCGCTCACCTCGGTGCTGATGTTTCTGGCACCATTTGCCGTGCTCCTGGTGCTATGGGCGGCGCTCGTTCCCTATTTTCAGGTGAACCCCCGCCTCTTCCCCCAGCTTGGCGCGGTGGTTGAGGCCGCCATCGAGGCAGGCCGCGACGGCACGCTTTGGGCGCACGTGGGCGCCAGTTTGCTGCGCGTCATGGTCGGCACGGCGCTGGCCCTGCTGCTTGCCATCCCGCTCGGCATGGCGATGGGGGTCAGTCCGGCGGTGTCGACGTTTCTGACACCCCTCTTCCGCTTTTTTTCCGTGCTCGCCGGCATCGCCTGGATTCCGATCGCGACGCTGTGGTTCGGCTACGGTTTCGGCGCGATCACCTTCGTCATTTTCAACGCCGTGTTCTTCATTGTCGCCTACAATACGCTGCTCGGCGTGGCCACCATCCCGAAGCCATTACGCCACGCCGCCGCCTCCCTCGGCGCCGGGCGCTGGACGATGTTGACGGAGGTCTTGCTGCCGGGCGCCCTGCCCAACATTGTCACCGGCATCCGCACCGGGCTGGGTTTTGCCTGGCGCGGCCTGATTGCCGCTGAGATGATCGCCACCAACGTTGGTCTCGGCTACATGCTGTTCGTGGCTCGCGATTTCTATCGCACCGAGGTCATCGTTCTCGGCATGATCGTGATCGGTGTGCTGTGGCTGCTGATCGACCGGCTGTTGCTGGCACCGCTCGAACGCGCCACCATCGAGCGCTGGGGCATGGTTCAGCGCGCATGAGCATCCTGCTCAAGGCCTGGGGCGCCTACGTGCGTCTATCGTCGCGGTGGCCGGCGATCGCCTCCATCGTCCCGTTCATTCCGGTGCTGGCGCTGTGGTGGGCCACAACCGCGCTTGAGATTTTTCCGCGCGTGTTCCTGCCCGGGCCCGCCGAGGTGGTGCGCGCGTTTGTCGATCTCGTCTACAAGGGCATCCTGCCCGAATATCTGGCCGACAGCGTGGTGCGGTTGGCCGTCGGCGCGGCCTGGGGTATTGCGCTCGGGATTCCGCTCGGTGTTCTCATCGGTCTCAGCAGAAGCGCGCACCGGGCGCTGTGGCCGCTGCTTCTTTTCTTTCAGGCCATCGGCGACATTGCCTGGCTGCCGATCCTGGTGATCTGGTTCGGTTACGGCCTCATCACCATGACGTTTGTGATCGTCTACACCGTGATCTTTCCCATCGTCCTCAATACCGTGCTGGGCGTGCGCTCGATCCCCATCAACATGCATCGCGCGGCTTTAAGTCTCGGCGCGTCGCGCCCGCGCATCCTGTGGGAGGTGGTGCTGCCCGGTGCGCTTCCCAACATCGTCACCGGTTTGCGCAACGGACTGGGCTACGGCTGGCGCGCGCTGATTGCCGCGGAGATCATTGTGGGCACCAGCGGCATCGGCTTTTTGATGTTCGATGCGCGTCGCGCCGGCTCCGTGGTCGAGATCCTCCTCGGCATGGTCATTTTGGGCACGCTGTGGTACATCGTCGACAGCTGGATTCTGGCGCCCGTTGAGCGCGCCACCGGTGAGCGTTGGGGATTGGTAACGCGGTGAAGGCACTGAGGGTTCGCAACCTGTCGAAGACCTACTTCGATCCCTACGCCGGAACCAAGGTTACTGCAGTGCGCGACGTGTCGCTGGAGGTGGCGGCCGGGGAGTTTGCCTGCATTGTCGGTCCCTCGGGATGTGGCAAGACCACGGTCCTCAACCTGGTTGCCGGCTTTATTCCGGCGACCAGCGGCGAGATCCTGCTGGATGGACGCCCGGTGAAAGGCCCCGGCCCCGATCGCGGCGTGGTGTTTCAGTCGTTTGCCCTCTTTCCCTGGCGCACGGTGCTCGACAACGTGGCGTTCGGACCGAAGATGCGGGGCATCGGCAAGCTCGAACGGGAAAAGATCGCGCGACAGTATTTGGCCTTGGCGAAGCTGTCGGATGCGGCGGAACGCTATCCCAACGAGCTCTCGGGTGGCATGCAGCAACGCGTCGGCGTGGTGCGTGCGCTCGCCAACGAGCCCGACGTGCTGCTGATGGACGAGCCCTTCGCGAGCGTCGATGCCCAGACGCGCATGACCTTGCAGGAGGAGTTGACGCGCATTTGGCAGGAAAAGCGCCCGACCGTGCTCTTCATCACCCACGACGTTGCCGAAGCGGTGTTCCTCGGCAACCGCGTCATCGTGCTCTCCAAGGGTCAGGTGCTCGAGGAAATCGCCGTCGACCTGCCACGTCCTCGCGCCTGGGATGCGCTTAACGAGGACGAACGCTTCAAGGCCCTCACGGGCCGTGTCCTGCAGCTCGTGCGCGCGGCCTGAGCCAATGCTTCGCGAGGCGCTCGCTTCCCGAAAGACGCATGTGCTCCTTGCCGCACTCGCGTGTTACATTGTCTTCGAGGTTTGGCTGACATTGGCCGCTCCGGGCAAGGTCGCCGGCGGCTTTCCCCCGGCTGGCGAGCGCGTGAACATCTTGGTGACCTTGCCGTTTCCGCCTGAGCGCTTCCATGTGCAAAAGTTCCAGAGCTACGGCAGGGTGTCCGGGACGCGCGACAATGCCGTTGAAGTTAGGGGAGTGAAACGAACAGAGCTCGACAGCGTGGCCCGGCCCTATTGGGTGAGACGGGTCGAGCCGTTGCCGCCAGGAGGATAGAAAGTGATGAGCCGTTTGCAACGCCTGCTGCTGGTTTTGTGCGTGTTGGCCGGGGTGCCGGGAGCGGCCGCGGCGCAGTCGCCTGTGAAGCTGAAAGCCGGAATGGTGACTGGCATCGACCAGGTCGGCCTGCCGATTGCGCTCGAGCGTGGCTTTTTCGAAAAGCAAGGCCTCGATGTGACGATCGCGCGGCCCTACGCCACTGGCGTCGACGCGCTCAACGCGCTGCAGGCCGGTGAAAGCGAAATCGTGCAGGTGGGGGTGCCGATGATCGGTGCCGTGCTGCGCGGCATGGATCTCGTGGCTCTCGGCAATTACAGCGGCAATGCCACCAAGCTTGGCTCGGATGCCACCATGGCGATCATTGCCGGAAAGGATTCCGGCGTGGCGAAGGGCGACCTCAAGAGCCTGAAGGGGAAAAAGATTGCCGCCTCCTTTGGCACCATCAATCATCTTTACGCCCTCGCCGTGCTGGAGAAAGCCGGGCTGACCCCCAGCGACGTCACCCTGGTCAATACGCCGCCTCCGGAGATGACGGTGGCGCTGCTGGCCAAGGGCATCGATGCCTTTTCGTGTTGGGATCCCTGGCCCATCGTGGCGTTGAAGGACGTACCCGGTGCCATCGAGGTGGTCAGGGGCGGCGATACCATCGCCTATCTCGGATACAACGTCGGGCTGCGTCCGTGGGTGGAAAAGAACGGCGAGACGATTGAGAAATTCCTCAGCGCCGTCTCGGAGGCCGACAAGTGGATGCGCGCCAATCCAAAGCAGGCCGCGCAGATTGCCACCCGATGGATTCCGGGGCTCAAAGCTGACATCGCCGAGGCGGCGATGGAGTTCAACGTTCAGCAGAACGACCGCCGGCTTTCGGCCAACAACTATCGCGCCCTTTGGAGCGCGCAGGACACCTTGCTTCGCCTCGGCGTGCTCAAGACCACCTTCGACGTCAACAAACACATTGAGCCCAAGCACATCCTGAACGTAATGAAGAAGCACCCCGAGCTGTTCGATGATCTGCCCAAGATCCCCGACGCCGTGATGATCGGTCCTGGCTTCGTCTTCAAGCCCTGACCGGCAAACGAGGCTGCCCGCGCCGCAAAAACGGGCCGGGCGTCCCGACGAGGAGACGGAAGGCCGCTCGCGTTTGCCGCCGCCGGCGCGAAATAGACCTCTTGCCGGCGCGAGGAGGAGACAAAAGGTCTAGGCGCTCGCGGCAAAGGCGGACATAGAATGCCGCCTGGGGCCACTGCGCCCCAGTTGGTCAGGGAGAAGAGCGATGCAGCCTGTCGCCTCGCGCAATATCAAGTTCATTGGTCATTCCGACCTCGGCGGCCGCGGCGACGGCGTCCAGGTCATGGTGCATCGCGGCTTTGCCTACATTGGCCATGGGTTCAGCAACGGCATTACCATTGTCGATGTCCGCGACGCGAAGAGCCCCAGGGTCGTCGACTTTATTGCTTGTCCACCCGGCACGCGCGCCATTCACCTGCAGACCCACGACGACCTGCTGCTGGCCGTGAACGCGCCAAGCGTGTGGACCATGCAGGAGTTCCAAGACGAGAGGGCCTATTTTGCTGGCTCGCCCGCCGACAAGCTGAAGGACCAAAGCCGCTTCACCTCGGGCATTCGCGTTTACGACATCTCCAAGCCGGAGCAGCCGGTAGAAATCGGTTTTATGCCGGTGGTAGGCCTCGGCCCGCATCGCATCTGGTATGCGGGTGGACGCTACGCTTATGCCTCCATCCACTTCGCCGATTTCACGGATCACATTTTCACGGTCATCGACCTTTCGAACCCATGCAACCCGGAGATTGCCGGTCGCTGGTGGCTCCCCGGCATGTGGCGTGCGGGTGGCGAAGCCCCGACCTGGCGGGAAGGCAAGCGCTTTGCGCTGCATCATGGCCTGGTCACCGGCGGCATCGCCTATGCGGCCTGGCGCGACGGCGGCTTGACGGTGCTCGACCTGGCCGAGCCTGCCACGCCGAAG
>DASTMQ010000150.1:0-3066 GCA_035714005.1 Hyphomicrobiaceae bacterium | reverse complement strand
CGTGCGCAATTTGAACGCGCTGGAAAACCAGCCGGCGACCCGCGATCTGGCGCGGCGCGCACTGCAGCGCCTGGGTTTTCCAAGCGCCTAGAAATTCGGCGCGCCGCGCCTTACCGCACCCCGCAACTGGCCTCGCTGAGAGCAGCCTTGGCGAGGGACTAAAAAGCACGGGCTGAGCGTTGTGAGCCGCGTGGCTGGGTGAGAGCTGGGCTATGACCGGGGGCTCGTGAGAGGGCGGGCTCCCGGGCTTTTTTTTGCCGCGCCTGTTCGCGCCCACTTTGCCGACGCGCGGCCCGCGGCGCCGCGATCGTGCTTCGGCGCGGGCCTTGTTCCCCAATCCTTCGCGCCAACGTCATTCGTGCACTAGTCATTCGCGCCCAAGTCAATTGCGAAATTTTGGTGCGTGTCACAACTTTTGAGCGACCTGCCGCCATCAATGCCGGCCGTTGGCCCTAGTGCAGGGAACGCTCGTCGAGCTCCAGCCTCGCCAGGCGCAGTTCAAGGCGCCGGATCTGCCAGCGAACGAAGGCCCGCAACAGCCGCTTCGCGGCACCGCGGGGCGGATGACAGGAGGCGCCGTTAAAGCCGCCGCCGCTTGCACCGCAGACGGGGTCCCAGTGATCGGATGCCAGTTGCAAGAGCCTGCTCATGGTCTTTCCCGAGGGGTTTTTGCTGTCTTGCCAAAGGCGCGAAGGCGGCTCAGATCGCACGCACTCGTAGGCGCCGGGGCCCGCGCATTAATCGACGCCGAGGGCTGTGCCGACAAGCGAAGAATAATCATGCTATGCCCAAATTCGGCTCATGCATGCCGTGCAAACTCCACTGCTGCCAAGGTGTTACCGCGCCAAAGGCTATTAGCGCGCAAAAGCCGTTTGGAGAGACCCATGCGTCGCCTGCCGCCTCTGGAAACCTTGCGTGTGTTCGAAGCCGCCGCGCGTCACAAAAGCTTCAAAGAGGCGGGCGACGAGCTGGGCGTCACGGCCAGCGCGGTGTCTCACCGGGTCGCCACGCTGGAGGAAGAGCTCGGCACCGCCCTGTTCGTGCGCCACACGCGTCGCATCGAAGTGACGCCGGAAGGCGAACGTCTGGCCGCCGGCGTTCGCCGCGGGCTGCTCGAGTTTCGGCATGCGGTGAACAGCATTGACCGCCGCGAAGGCACCCAGATCCGCATTACTGGCATTCCCTCCCATGTCACCCGCTGGCTTGCCCCCCGCCTGCACCGCTTCCGGGCGTCGCACCCCGAAATCGAGCTGCACATCACGGCCGACCTGGCGCTCGCCGACTTGCGCCAGAAAACCTTTGACGTGGCGCTTCGCTTCGGTAGCGGCGTCTATCCGGGGCTGCACGCCGAACACCTGATGGACGACGCCATCTTTCCCGTGGCCAGCCCGCGCTATCTGACCGAAGTCTGTCCCATCACGCGTGCGAGCGACGTCTTGGCGGCGACGCGCATTCTCGATGTCACCGCCGAGAACGACGAGAGCGGCACCAATTGGCGCACCTGGTTTCAACACCACGCGTTGCCGATGGGAGATATCGATCGCGGCATGCGCTTTAACGGCGCGCTGATCGCGCTCGAAGCCGCCGCCGGCGGGCTGGGCGTGGCAATCGCGCGCAAGACCCTGGTGGCCGAAGAACTTCGCAGCGGCCGCTTGGCCCAAGTCCTTCCCGGTGAGATCAAGACGCACTGGCGGCACTATGCCCTGGCCCTGCCGGAAACGGCGGCTTGGCCACCCTTGCGCGCCTTCGTCGCCTGGCTTCGCGCCGAGGCGCGCGCGGCCTAGGCGCCGGCCGGGCGATGGTGGCCGTGGCACCGGGCAAAGCCGATCCCTACTTGGCAGACGCGGGCTCGAGCAGCGGCACCCCGACATTCAATTTCAAGGTGAGGCTCGGCGTGGCCTCCGTTAGGCCAAAGAATAGGCCCACGTCCGGGGTGATCGTCAGATGCTCGCCAAGCTTGATGGTGGCGAACAGCGCCGGTCCCAGCCGGTGATGCTGCTCGGCCAAGGAGGCAGGATCGCCCAAATTCTCGATCTCGCCAAAGCCTTCGACCCCGATCGCCAGGCTGTCATTGAGTGTATATTTAAGGTTCCAGCCATAGGTGAGGGCGATACCCTCGGTGCGGTTGCGCCCGAACGTCTTTTCGAAAAAGGGATTGGCGGTAAAGGCAAGCTTGTCGTCCTTAAGCGTGATAATCGGGCCGAACTGACTGGCGTTGGTGGTGGCCCGATCGGTCGCGACCTCCACCGTGGTAAACCAGCCCAGCCCCAAGCCGCCCGCTTTGGGCACCGGCCGAAACACCCAAATGTTTTCGACGCTGGTCCTGGCAAAGCGAAAATCCTCCTCCAGCGGTTTTTCAAACTTGAATACCCCGGACAGGCGCCAGTCGTCGCTCACGCCGTAGTCGAGGCTCAGTTCGTGTGCGGTGCGATTGTCGTTGCGGCGCCGGACGCCCCCCTGCACGGTGTTGTCGCTGGCGGCCTCGAGCGACCCGCCCTTCACATCGAGCTGCTTGACCAAGAGCTGCTGCCCTTGCGCGCGCATATCGATCACCAGATCAGCGCCGCCTTGCTCAAAAATCGGGCATCGCTTTTTGCCTACGCGGTGCGACCGCCCCTGTTCGAACACGATTTTTCCAGCTGGAGTGATGCCTATGTGCCCATTGCCGGCAGCGAGGAAGCGGATCGACAGTTGACGACTTTGCTCAACGCCGCCCGCACCGTCTTGCGCCGGGATGGCAGGATCACCCTCAATGAAGACCAAGGCTGAGACCACCGGCAGGCTTGCGCCCGCGGCGGGCGGCGGCGCGCCTCGCGGGGGTTTAGGCCCGCGCCTCCGTTTCACGCCTCCCATTCGATTGTGAGCATTGGGCTCGACCAGCGCCAGCTGCCTGGCGGAGCCCGGGCGCTCTGCTCAAAGCACCGGTGCCGCTCTAGCTTTGCATTGACGCACCCTCTACGTAAGCCAAGGCGCCAACGCTATATGTTGCTTGTCTTTCCCCAAAGAGCCTGTGACGCGGCCGCGCCCTTGCAGCAAGTGCGCGCCGGTTGCAGTGAGCCCGCGCGC
>DASTMQ010000149.1:0-3794 GCA_035714005.1 Hyphomicrobiaceae bacterium | reverse complement strand
AGGAATTTCGGGAGTTGCGGAGCGCAGCATGGGTCCGCTGCTGGGGAGGCTTTTCAAACCGGTGTCGGTCGATGAGGTGGCTGTTGAACGCTTGTGTCAATGGCGCCGTTCACGGCCTCCGAAACTGGGCCACTGCTGTCGCTCAGCCAACCCGCCGGAAGTTCCATGCGGCACCGCACCCCTTCCCGCGCGAACTCCAGTTCGACCGCGCCGCTTAACTCATAAGGGATCAAGTCGCGAATGGTGCGTGTGCCGTAGCTCATCTTGCCAGTCGCGACGACAAGAGGACCGCCGATCTCCCGCCAGGCCAGCATCAGATGCGAGCGCAACTGACCATTCGCCCGCCACTTCCACCGGACCGATACGCGCCCCTCCTTGCTCGACAGCGCGCCGTACTTGGCGGCGTTGGTGGTCAGCTCATGCAACACCATGCCCATCGCCTGAGCTGCCTCTCGGCGCAGCAGAACCACGGGGCCGTCGATCTCGGTATTTTCGCCCTTCACATACGGGGCGAGCTCGCGGGTGACGAGCTCGGCCAGCGATACACCCTGCCAGCAATTGGCGCTCAATAGTTGGTGTGTTGTGGCCATCGCGCGAATACGGGCATCGAGCGCGGCTGCGAAATCGGCCATCGAACGGCCGCCCTCCAGTGTCTGCGAAACAACCGCGCTGACGGTTGCCAGCGTGTTCTTTACCCGATGGTCGAGTTCGGCCATCAACAGGCTCTTATGTTGTTCGGCTTGACGGCGCTCGGTGATGTCTCGCAAGACCACGGCGTAGTAGAGCTCCCCGTCGACAGCCAGTTTGGCTATCGATGCCTCGGCGGGAAACTCTTCGCCGTTCTTGCGCCGCCCAACCACTTCCTGCTGAACCGCCATGCGGCGAGTTTTGTCCGCCTCTGATGCGAATCGCGAGATATGCTGTCGATGCGCCGCGTGAAAGCGGGCAGGGATGAGAAGATCTATGGGCTGTCCCAGCACCTCCCCCCGTGCGTAGCCAAAAACGGCTTCTGCCGTCTCATTAAAGATAGCGATCCGATGCCGGGCATCGACGGAGATTATGGCATCGCCGGCAATCCGCAGAATGCCGGACAGTTTGGCCTCCGATTTCTCAAGGGTAAGCTCGCGCCTACGCATCTCTGCGAACAAAGCAGCCAAAACCAGCGTGCCCATGGTCACCATCACAATCACCGCCTGGGCCCCATTCACGCGCACGGCGACCGCCATGGTCGCATCGCCGAAGCGGCCGATGCCCAGGATCACGTTGATGATGATCGCCATACATCCGATGAAGGCGCCGGCAACGGCGAACACCGGCCGGCTACGGGCCGCCAGCCACAGCGTCAGCGACAACACGCCGGTGGCCGGGATATATGAGAGCCAAGATTCCTCAGGCTGGCTCATAATGTGGGTGGAAAACAGAATGAGCAGGGACAACACTGCTGCCGCCTCGATCATCTCACGTCGGGGTATCGGGTGCCTCAGCTGGGCCGCCCCGATCAATAGCGGGGCAACAGCGACAATGCCGACCGCGTCAGACAGGAACCACGTGCGCCAGGCATCCCAGAACGGCGCCGGGGTGTGAAATACGGTCATGGTCGCGGCACCACCGACGGCGGAGGTGGCCGTGGCGAGGCCGGCAGCAGCAAGAAAACCTAAGACCCGTGGCAGATCGCAAAAGCTGAATGGTCGGCCGAACCATCGCTCCAAAAGCCAGGCCATGATGAAAGGCTCACCAGCATTGCACAGGCCCTTGAGGATGGCGGTCAGGAGGGTGCGGTCGCTCGCAATGTTGGCGGTAACGGTCCCGGCCATCACGCCAATGACAATGGCGAGACTGGCTCGCCGACCTGCCAGGATCAGGATACCGGCCGCGATGCCCGATGCGGGCCAGAACACAGCCACACCAGATGGCAGCGCGCGCATGGCGAGCCCAAGCCGGGCACCAAAGTAGTAGACGATGGCGATGGCGCCAGCAGCGCCCAAGGTCGTCAGCCACGCGTTGGCCCGCCCGATGGGAGTCACCAGGTAAGGCTTCACGCGAGGCAGTATATTGATTGCCCCCACCGCTCCTCCGTCCCGCCGTCGATGCGCAATTAACCTGGCATTGGACGCGGATGTCGATCAGGTATTCTATGTAGGCGTGACAGATGAGCCTTTCATGTGAGGTTGTAAAGGCAGGGCATGAGCCCGATTGAAGGGATGTACCTTCCTATCGCGCGCGGGGATCGGTCACTTGGCGAGTTCGCGCCGGCGCGGGCTGGAAAGGGGGCCCCCCTTGGGGTAACGTGACCGGCGAGGGCGGAAGCGGGTCAGATTGACCGGTTGCGCGTCGCTCCCAGCACCCCAGGAGTCCTCCAGCTAACGAACGAGCTCACGGCAATGTGATCAGACTGTTGGCGCCGGACACCCTTCCGGCGGCGTCCTTCGCTGGGTGCATAAATAGTGGCACCGGCACGGTAACGTCCCGCGTGCCTCCCGAGGGCATTGCGACACTTTCAGCTGCTGGGCGAGGAGGTCGGATGTCGCGCGGCGTGCGGGGCGTGCGACACAGGCGCGAGTGCCATGATGACCTTGGAAGACATCCAACAGGCTATCGCGAAGCTCTCGCCGGAGGATCGCCGCCAGCTGCGCCAGTGGTTGGCAGAGTTCGGAGCTGAGCACACGGAGCATCGCGAGCAGGATACGGCGGCGACGAAGCTGGGACGGCTTGCAGGCCGCGCTGTGGCTGATTTGCGCAAACGTATGCGTGAGCTCTAGCGCCACGGCCCGCGTTTGCTTTGCGCGTGCGGGAAACGGCGCGCGCCCTTGACTGGCCGACGCGCGGGTTCTGCAACGGGTACAGAGAGATGGGGTAGGTAGTCTGTGTTGCGTGGAATGGAGCGACGGGGGATGAAGCCGCGTCTGCTCATCCTCGATCGGTTCGTGCGTCTGCACCGCATCGACGAGAACGCCAGCGGCGAGGTCGCACCGTTGCTCGCGTTCGTGCGCGAACTGCAACGCCGCCACGGCGTCGCCGTGCTCGTCATCCATCATACCAGGAAGGGCGCAGCCGGCGGTGTCCGCGCCGGCGTTGGGCGATCGACGACCTCCAGTGCCAGGGCCGGGCCTCGCTGTGTCAGCGCAAACGGCCACCGGCCCCAGCGGCGGGGCAGCGCGCGGCGGCCGTGAAGCGACCGACCGCTCCTTCTGGCAGGCAGCGAGCCCCGGCCCAAGCGCGATGTGGTTCTTGCCCGTGTCGGAGTTGCTGAGCGCGATGACGTTCTCGTGCCGCTCGCGATCGATCAGCTCCATCTCAAGACACCGTACAACGGGCCGCGTCAGATGGCTCGGCACTTGCGCCATGAGGGCTATGTCGTCGGGCGCAAGCGCATCCGGCGGCTGATGCAGAAGATGGGGCTGTGCGCGGTCCATCAGCGGCCGCACACGGCCGTCCCGGCCGAGGATTGCGAGCTGCATCCGTACCTGCTGCGGGTTCTGGTCATCGACCGGCCGAACCATGAGTACGCATCCGGGGAAGGCCGCCTTGTGCCTGTGGGGTCGATAGCGCCGAGTGGCTCCGACTGATCACGGTTGGAGATAGGACGGCACTATGTCTGGAGATAGGACTTCCCCGCGGTATGAGATGATTGCCAGCACGCGGCGGCGGTGGCGGCGGGAGCAGAAGCTGGCGATCCTTGCCGAGGTCGACGCGCCTGGCGGGTCGGTGTCTGAGGTGGCGCGGCGCCATGGGCTGCATACCAGCCTGCTGTTCCGGTGGCGGCGCGATCTGGCGAAGCGCACGCGATCTGCATC
>DASTMQ010000148.1:0-21872 GCA_035714005.1 Hyphomicrobiaceae bacterium | reverse complement strand
CAGCATTTCGCCGCCATCTGGGCGCGAACATGGCCAAGGCGGGGTGGTAGTCCCAACAGTTCATGAACGGAACGGCAAAACGCCTGGGAAGCCCTTGAAAGAATTGAGGGTTGACGGACAAAGGGCGTATCCTCTCATGCCTGCCCCGCGTCGCGCTCAAGGCCGCCCGGCACTGGCATGCCGGGTTCGCACTTGAGGCGCGCCCAGCCCGTGCGGCCGAAAAGGCGCTCACAAGCGGGCGCACGCCATAGCGAAGGCGCGCGCCCGAAGGACCCGACCGAGCTCGAGGAAAACTGCAAGCTTGTGCCCGCCGCCGACGCCCGGGGCGCTTTGCCCTTGCCGCTCATTCGGCGTCAGTTTGCTCGCACACCTTTGCCGCCCACCGTGACCGAGCAAGCGCGGGACGCAAACACGACCCCGCGCCGGAGGCTATAGACGACCGCGAAGCTGGCGCTGATGGCACACAACTTGCCGGCCACAGCGCCGAGCCCCAACAGCTGGGTCGCGATTGCAATGCTGCTGCCGGTGACGGCGACACCGGCAAGCCCGCTCAAGGCGAATTCCATGCACAAGCGGGCGGAACCCTTTTGCGTCGCCGCCGCGTCGAACACGAAGCGCAGGCAGAGCACATAGTGCAAGCCCAAGCCCACGACGTATCCGAGTACTCCCGCCGCCGCCGGTCGCGCTGCAGCCCAGACGAGGGTCAAGAAAATGGTGCAGTCGAGTGCCATCGCCAGCCCGCTGACGATCCCGTAGCGCGACAGTTGCGCCAGCGGTGTGCGCCACCGAGGGGGCAGCACGGCCTCAACCCGCGCCGATGCGGCGCGGCACCAAGCGCAAGCTTTTGAGGGCTGCCTGCGCTTGCGTCTCGTCCGCCTCGTGGTATTCGGCGTCCTCATTGACGTTCCAGGCGTCATAGAGCGGCGCCTTGGCGAGAATGTTCTTCACGGTCAGCATGCTGGTCATCATGGCGTGGTCTTGGTTATTGTACTTGTGCATGCCATGGCGCCCGACGAGATGCAGCGTCGGGTACTTCTGTGCAAGCTCGCAACGAATCGCCGCAACGTTGGCCTTGTAGCCATCGTCATAGACCGGATAGGCCTTCTGCTGACGCACGACGCAGCCATCTTTGACCTCGTGCTCGTGCACCAAACCGATGCTGGCTAACTCTTGTTTGGCCAAGTCAATCAGCTCGGCGTCCGAGGACGCCCACAGCCCGTCACCCTCGAAGCAGAAATACTCAAGGCCGAGGCACGCCAGCTTTTCCTCGGGTACCATCTCGGGCGACCACGAGCGGAAGTTTTGGATGCGACCAACCTTCACTTTCGGTTCGTGCACATAGATCCAGTTGTCCGGAAACAGATCGGGCTTTTCGACCACGAGCGCCACGGTGAGAAAATCGCGATAGCGCAGGCGCGCCGCGGCCGCCTTTGCGACGGGCACCGGCTTGATGGCGTCGATGAGCTCGGGAATCGGGGCCGAGGAAATGACGTGCCGGGCCGTATGAAAGGTCCAGTGCCCGTCGGTGGCAACCGCGGTGATGGTCCACAGCCCGCTCTTTTCGTTCCAGCGCAGGCTCTCGAGCCGGGTTCCCATCTCAATGCGACCGCCGCGCGCGATCACCTGGCGGGCCGCGGCTTCCCACAGCATGCCCGGCCCCTTGCGGGGATACTGAAACGACTCGATCAGGGATTTGACCTGCGGACCGGACTGGTCGGCGGGCTTAGCAGGCGCGATCGATCGGCGCAGGGCATTGGCCATGGCGCTCCAGAGGTCGAGACCCTTGATGCGTTGAGCTGCCCAATCGGCCGAGATCTCGTCGCAGCTCATGCCCCACACCTTTTCGGTGTAGGTCTTAAAGAAGATCGAAAACAGTCGCTCGCCGAACTGGTTGGCGACCCAGTCGTGGAAGCTCGTGGGCTTTTCGTGCGGGAAGGCTTGCGCCTGCAGATATGAAAGCACGCACAGAGCCGACTCCATATAGCCTAGATTGTTCAGGGCCTCGAAGGCCTTGAGCGGATAAGAATAATAGGAGCCGTTGTAGTAGATGCGCGACAAGCGCGGTCGCTCGATAAAATCCTGCGGCAGGATCTCCTTCCACAACGCCATCACCTCATGCGACTTCGAGAAGAACCGATGCCCGCCGATGTCAAACAGGAAGTTCTTGTAGCTCACGGTACGGCTGATGCCGCCGACGTAGGTCGGATCACGCTCGATCACGGCGGTGGGCACGCCCTCTTTGGTCAGCAGGTAGGCGGCCGTCAGTCCCGCCGGTCCTGCCCCAATGACGAAAACATCCGAATGGGACATTGCCGCAACCCCTGACAAAGCCAGCGCCAGGCCGTCTCCCCTCGCGCACCCAGGCGCCACCCGCCCGATGAGCTGTCGACGATAGGAAGAAAGGCTGAATAATCCCTTGCGCGATGGGGGTGGGACACCGTCGGGACAAGCGCGCGAAGCCAGCGCCGGTGCGGCGCCTGCAGTGCGTTTACGCCGCCCTAACGCCACTTGCGTTACAATCGCGGCCGCAAGGGCTTCGACGGTGGTTGGCGTGGCAATCTTTGAGACGGCGCAGCGCTCGCGGCTCGCACCGGCGCTGTCGTCTCGGCGCGTTGTGGAGCTAGCCGCGACTTCAGCGGCGGTCGCCTTCCTCATCATCGCCGCTTGGGCCAGCGCTTCTTCCTCGCCGCGCGATTGGCTGGGCGATCCCGACGACGCGCTGCGCCTCGTCAGCGCGCGGGCGCTGCTCGACGGCGCCCCATGGTTCGATCCGACGCTTGCCCGCGTGGGCGCACCCGAGCCGCTACTCTCACACTGGTCGCGGTTGATCGATTTGCCCCTCGCCACGCTGATCGGTCTGCTCAGGCCACTCCTCGGTCAAGAGCTCGGCGAACTGCTGACGCGCCTCGTCTGGCCGACGGCCCTGTTTGCCGCCCTGTCTGCCGTGATGGTGCACGAGGCCCATCGCTTGGGAGGAACCTGGGTGGCCGCGGGCGCTGTCGTGCTTGTCGCCACCTCGATCGGTGCCACCGGACAATTTTGGCCCGGTCGCATCGACCATCACAACGTCCAGATCCTCTGCGCCGTCGCAGGCCTCCTATTGCTGGCGCGCAGTGTCGACGAGCGCCGCCTTGGCTGGCAGGCCGGCGGACTGCTCGGGCTCGGGCTCGCGGTCGGTTATGAAGCGATCGGCCTGGTAGGACCGGCGCTCGCCCTGGCGGGGCTGATCACGCTTCTCGACCCCACGCGCCGCGTCGGCGTGCTGCGGGCGGCCGCCGCGACCACGGGCACACTGCTGGCAGCCTGCCTGCTGACCATCCCGCCGGCAGGCTGGCTCAAGATCCATTGTGACGCACTGTCAGCCAATATCCTCGCCCTCGCGGCAAGCGGCACACTCGGATTGTGGGCAGCGCACCGTCTTGCCATGAGGTTCGGCACGCGCCTGGCCATCCTGGCTGCCGCCGTTGCCGCCGGCGTGGCCACATTTGCAGCGCTCGAACCCGCCTGTCTCGCCGGACCCTTCGGCCAGGTCGACCCCGCCCTCAAGAGCGCTTGGCTTGATCACGTGCTGGAGAGCAAGAGCCTGCTGTGGTTCGTGCGCCGCCAACCAGCGTTCGCGCTGGCGCAATTGGCTTTCTTGCTCGCCGGCGCCGGCGCCCAGGTCGCACTGTGGCTGCGCCGGCGCGATGCCGCCACCACGCTGAGGACGGCTATCGTGCTGCTGGCCGTTGCGCTCGGCTGCTGGCAGATGAAGCTCGTTGCTTATGCCAGCTGGCTCGCGGTCCTGCCATTGGCCCGCCTCTGCGCCTCCCTTTCCGGTACGACGCGCGTTTGCAAAACCTTGGTCCGCATTGCCGCCATCGTGCTCGTCAGCCAGGCCACTCTCGAGGCCACCCTGAGCCTGGCCGGGACCGTCCTGCCCACCACCCCACCGCGGCTCGGCAGCGCTGAGCTGACGGCCGCCGATCCACGCCGCGCCTGCTTTTATGCATCGAGCTTGCATGCGCTTGCCGCGCTGCCGCCGGGGTTGGTCGCCGCCGATCTCGATCTTGGGCCCTATATCGTCGCGCTCACCCCGCACCGGGTCGTGGCAGCGCCCTACCACCGACTGAACCGAGGCATTCTTGCCAATCGCGCCATTTTCGCATCTCGGCGCGCTGATGCAGAGGCCACCATGCGGGCGCTCGGCGTCGACTACATCGCCCTGTGCAATGGGCCCAGCGATCCTGCCCGCCGTGCCGCGGGCTCCCTACGCGAGGCGCTGCTCGACAACGCGCCCGTCGACTTTCTCACGGAGATAAGCACAAGTAGGGCCGCGGCCGTCCGCCTCTGGCGGCATGCGCCTCCTTGAGGCCTCTCTCACTGCGCAGCCAGCCGGCGGGCCGCCCCGGCATGAATGGCCTCGACGGTGCGCGCCAGCGCTTCGCCTTCGGGATCCTTGCTCGCCGCCAGGCGCGCCTGTAGCACCGCGTCGGCGAAGGCAACGCCCGCGAGCCTGCCCGCCAGCGCCGGTTCGATGACTGCGGTTGCAATCCGAGTCCAATTCGCCAGGCCGCGCTTGTAGGTTTCGGCATAGCCTCTGACCAATGCGGCGGTCGCCACTACTTCGCGGGCGGCGAGCGGGTCGACGGCATAGGCGCGCGCCACGAGGTCAAGCCAGCGCCGTACCCAGGCCTCCTCCTCGGCAAACTTGAGCGTGCGCGGACGCCACCGTCTGAGGGACGCCAGGGCCCACAGCCGCAAAAAGCCCGACAGGCGCGTGCTGCGCACCCGCAACGGCCAGCTCAGATCGCGGCCAGCGCGGGCCAGCAGCCACCGCCCTAGCCGCGGCGGCAGTAAGCCCAGCACCTCTTCGGCGCCGGGTTTCAAGTATTCGGTGACCTCGATAATGTCGCCGGCGCCGGCACGCGCCTCGCGGTTGAGGCGCTCAAGGCGCACGGCGCGCAGTTTGAGCTGGGCCACGCGGATCACGTCCTCGACACTCATGCGCAAGGCGAGCTGGCGCGCCAGCTCGCGAATGAACGCCCCATCGCTGCCGCAGCGGTTGACGAAGGCGCCTACTCGCTCGAGGTAGAGCCGGGCGTAGGCCGCATCCTGATAATCACGCAAGCGTGCGACGGCACTCGCCAGCACCGCCTGCGCTTCGGCCGGAAAGACGGTCGATGCCAGGTCGGTGGAGAGCCCAGTCAGGCTCCCGCCGTCCAGCAACTCTCGCCCGGCCGGCTGCGCCTGCGGCGTCTCCTCTGCCGACGGCGCCGTCACCGCGGCCAAGCCGGCTTCGAAGCCGCGCAGGTTGACATCGACGGATTTGCCTTGGCGGCGGATGGCGTCGCGGTAGTCATCCGTTGCAATCGGCAACACCTCGGCGCCGGCGAGCGCGCCCAGCAGCACGGCATTGGGCAAGCTCTTGGCTTCTGCCGCCACCGCCGTGAAGTCGGCGATGAGGAGGCGTTGAGCAAAGCTCCGGGCCAGCTCGCGCAGGCCTGCCGGGCCAAGCCGACCGTCGGTCATGGCTGACTTCTCGTCGACCGTGAACACGCGTGCACAGGAGGCAATCAGCGTTGTCCGCTCGGGTGTGACAAAACCGGCCTGGATGGCGCGGGTTGCCTCCAACAGTTCACTGGCAACCAAGACGTCGACTTCGCCGGGCGCCGCGTTCAACGCCAGCACCGGGCGTCCTTGCGTCGCGCTATGGTGCGCCGCCGCCCCCGGCACGATTTCAAGATAGTACGTGGTCGCGCCCGTGCGCTGGGCCACGCCGGGAATAAACGTTCCCTGCGCATAGTGTCCGCTGGCGATGGCCGCATCGTTGAGCCAAGACGCCAACACATGCCCGCCCTCGCCGCCGAGGGCGGCAAGCAGCAGCTTGATCGGTCTTGCCTCGCGCATGGCGCTCACTCGGCTGGCGCGACGGCGGCGGGCCGCCGGCTTGCCGATCCGCCGAGGCGGCGCAGCAAAGCGGCGAGGGTGTACCGGCGCACCCGCTCCCACCAGGTTGGGTTCTGGATGATATCGATCTGGGCAAACGACGGACACAGCTGCGCCGCATGCGCGAGCTCACCGCACAAGCCGCAGCCCACGCAGTCGTTATTGACGTGCGCCACCGGATCGCTACGCAGCGGATCCTCGTTGGGTTTGACCGTGAGCGACGGGCAGCCGGAGAGGCGGATGCACGAATGGTCGCCGGTGCACAGCTCAGGGTCGACCCAAAAGCGCGTGCGCACCACGCGCTGGCCGGCGCGCGCGAGGCGCGCCCACTCGGGCCGCAGTCGACGCTGACGCGCGAGCTGGCACTCGCCGTCCGCAATGATGACTTTGAGACCCTTTTGCCGCGTCCGCATCGCCTCACGCAGGGTGCCGACCACGGATTTGACGCCGTAGGTGCGCACCCGCTTGATCCAGCGCACCCCCATGCTCCTGAGCGTCGCCTCGATATCGAGGCCCTTGCCGCGCCCGTCCTTTTCTTCCTTGCTGGAGAGAATGTCCTGCTGCCCTGTGGCGCTGGAATAGCCGTTGTTCATCACCACCAGGACGGTGTCGTCGTTGTTGAACACCGCTCCGGCAACGCCGGTCAAAAGACCGTTATGCCAAAAGCCGCCGTCGCCCATCACGCTGATCGGACGCTGGAGCTGCGTGCCCGAAACCGCCGCGGCCGACGCGAGCGACATGCCATAGCCCAGAATCGAGTTGCCCTGGCTGAATGGCGCGAAGGTGGCGAACGCATGACAGCCGATGTCGGCGGCAACGTGCACTGGTCCCAGCTCTCGCTGCACTAGCTTCATGGCCGAAAATACCGGGCGCTCCGGACAGCCGGTGCAGAAAGTGGGCGGGCGCGCCGGCAAGGCAACGCCAAGCAAGCGGTCAACCTCCAGCCGCCGCCTGTCGATCGCCGCAAGCCAATGCTCAAGCGCCGGCGCCGCCAAATCATAGCTGCGCAGAAAAGCGGCGAGCCCTCTGCCGACCACGGCCGGGGTGTATTCGCCCGCCATCGGCAACACGTCCTTGCCGTGCAGCCTGGTGGCAAGGTCGGCCTTGCGCAAAATCTGGCCGACCGCTTGCTCGATAAAATCGGGGCCGCCTTCCTCGACGACAAGCACCGCCTTCTTGCCGGCGCAGAAGCCGGCGATCTCCGCGGGCACCAGCGGATGCACCACGTTGAGCACCAACAGCGGTAGCGACTGGCTGCCGTAGACGTCGCTCAGGCCGGCGCGCTCGAGACGACCATTGAGCACGTTGAACAGGCCGCCCTGCACGATGATGCCGATGTCGCCTTCCGACGGTCCCATCCGCTCGTTGAGCTGGCGCTCGACGATGAACTTATGCGCCGCCGGCAGGCGGCGCGCCACTTTGTCGACTTCCTGCTGGAAGGTAACCGGTGGATGGCTGAGCCGTTCGTATTTGAAAGCCGCGGGTCCCAGCCGGTGCCGGGCCGAGTAGGTGGCCGCCACGTTCGTCTTGGCGGCAAAGCTGCCGTAAACATGACACGCACGAATGCGCAGCTCTAAGATCACCGGTGTGTTGGAGGCTTCCGACAGCGCAAAGCCCTCCTCGACGGCGCGCACCAACAGCGGCAGGTCAGGGCGCGGATCGACCAGCCACAGCGACGACTTGAGGGCCATGGCGTGCGTTCGCTCTTGAATCACGCTGGCACCCTCGCCGTAGTCCTCGCCGACGATTATCAGCGCGCCCCCCAACACGCCGGGGGAGGCCAGGTTGGAAAGGGCATCCGCCGCGACATTGGTGCCGACGATCGATTTCCAGGTAACCGCACCGCGCAAGGGGTAGTTGATCGAGGCGCCAAGCATGGCCGCCGCCGCGGCCTCATTGGTGCAGGTTTCCAAATGGATGCCAAGTTCGCCCAACAGATCTTCCGATTGCACCAGCACGTCGAGCAAATGGCTGACCGGCGCACCTTGGTAGCCGCCGACGTAAGCTACCCCAGACTGTAGCAAGGCCTTGGTCACGGCCAGAATGCCTTCGCCGTAGAAGGTGTCTCCGTCGCGCAGACGGAGGCTTTGAATTTCCCGCTGGAAGGAGACTTCGGCCATGCCAACCTCACCCGAGCTCGGTGTGCAATTTGCGCAGGAGCTGCAGGAAGCGCGCGCGGTCGCGCGACCCGATGATGCGATCGAGATGCCGGTCGTGCCGGGTTGCGCACACGGTCAGGCGGGCGAGCAGCTGATGACCCGCGGGTGTCAGCGCCAGCTGATAGCTGCGGCGGTCGCTCTTCAGGCGGCCGCGCGTGATCAGGCCGCGCCGCTTCAGGTCGCTGAGCGCCGGGGTAAGGGTGGACTTGTCGCTGCCGTGCGCGCGGCTCAGCGTCGTCTGGCTGATGCCGGGATTGCGCCCGATCAACATCAAGAGCGCAAAACGTCCCGGGCTGAGGTCGATCTCTTGCGCCTCATTGGCAAAGGCCTGAAACGAGGCGATCTGCGCCAGGCGCAAGTGGAAGCCCAGCCAGCCGGCGAGCGGACCGTAGTCGACGCCCGTAACAGGCTCCCTCTTCCTGCCGCGACGCGACCTGGATGCGACAAGAGCGGATGCCGTTTCATCAGGCTGGACCATGCATCGTTCTCCTGCCGGCGCTCTCCCAGCGGCGTTTGCGCGGCGCACGCCTGCTTGACCAGCATCGGACGAAGCGCCGGCTGCGCGTGCCTCGCGCCGCTGGCTCGATGCTGATCAGTAGATAGTTTTAGCTCCGACTATTCTCCTTTACAACCGCCTGCGCCTGGGGCTGAATACCCGTCGAGGCCGCGCCGACAGGAAGCAAGAATGCCGGCAGGATCGGGGTGCGCGGAGCAACGAATCAAGGAGGAGAACATGCGCAAGTGTGCGTTGGCCGCATATTTCGTGGCGTTCGCCTTGCTGACCTTTAACGCAGCCCTTGAGGCACACGCCCAAGACAGAACATTCGAGCTCAAGCTCTCGCACTGGGTGCCGCCCTCACATCCCCTGCAGAAGGCGTTGGAGGACTGGGGAACCTCAGTCGAGAAGGCTTCGGGCGGTAGCCTCAAGTACAAGGTCTTTCCGGCCCAACAGCTCGGCAAGGCTTTCGACCATTACGACATGGCGCGCGACGGCATCGCCGATCTCACCTACGTCAATCCAGGTTATCAACCGGGTCGGTTCCCGATCATTGGTGCCGGCGAACTGCCGTTCCTGGTCGTCAATGCCAAGGGTGGTTCGCAGGCGCTCGATGCTTGGTATCGCAAATACGCCGATAGCGAGATGAAGGACGTCAAGTTCTGCCTCGCCTTCATGCACGATCCGGGCACTTTCCATTCCAGGAGCAAGAAGATCGTGGTGCCTGGCGACGTGAAGGGCATGAAAATTCGACCGGCACACGCCACCATGGCAACGTTCGTGACCCTGCTGGGCGGCACTACCGTGCAGTCGAGTGCGCCGGAGGTGCGTGACATCATCGAAAAGGGTGTGGCCGACGCCGTAACCTTCCCGTGGGGATCGATCCCGCTGTTCGGCATCGACAAGGTAACAAAGTACCACATGGAGGTGCCTCTTTACGCCACAACGTTTGCGTTCGTGTTCAACAAGGCGCTCTACGGACAAATGTCCGCTGCGCAAAAGAAGGTCATCGATGACCATTGCACGAACGAGTGGGCCGGCAAGGTCGCGGGCCCGTGGGCCGACTTCGAACATGCCGGCGTGCAAAAGCTCAAGAGCGATCCCGCGCACGAGGTCTACTCGATCTCCGGCGAACAGCTTGCCGAGTGGCGCAAGGCCGCCGAACCATTGGCCAATACCTGGGCCGACAACGTGCGCAAGATCGGCGGCAATCCGGAGGCAATGATGCAGGAACTCAAGGCCGCGCTCAGCAGGTATCAGGCCGCCTACTAAACAAAAGGCCCATCCAGGGCCACAACCCACAGGGGCGGCGGCAGCTGGCGCCGCCCCTGCCGATGAAGATGGGTCGTCATGTCCGAGCGCCAGGCCAATGCCAGCGCCGCGGCTGAGGTAGCGGCAACGCCAACGAGCGGCATGGATCGCTTCATCGACAACATCGAACTGCTGGCTGCGGTTTTCATCGGCATCGTCGCCGCCGACGTCTTCCTCACCGTAGTATTGCGTGCGTTCGGCATGTCCATTCCCGACAGCTACAATTTCGGCCAGTTCCTCCTCGGAATTTTGATTTTTTGGGGTATCGCCGCCACCTCCTATCGCGGCACGCACATCACGGTCGATCTGGTATGGGCCAACGTCGGCCGCAGGTGGCAACGCGCCATCGACGTGTTCGCAACCCTGGTGCTCTTGTTTGTCGTCACCGTGCAGACCTATACGCTGTTCGACAAGACGCTCAGCACCTACTACTCCAACCTGGAAACGCTCGAGCTGCGCCTGCCCGTGTGGCCCTTTTTCGCGGTGGCTTGGCTGGGCGACGTTTCGGCCGTGCTGCTGATCGCCGTGCGCACCTACCGGCTGATCTTTCACCCCGACGCGATGGCCCGACTTGCCGAACCGGCGAGGGCGGTAGAATGAGACGTTGGGGATGAACGGCGATCTCGTAGCCCTCATCGGCTTCATCGTTTTGTTTGCGCTGATGCTGTTGCGCGTTCCCGTCGGCATGGCGATGGGCCTCGTTGGCGTGGCTGGGTTCGGTTTCCTTAGCGGCAGCGGACCGGCGCTAAAGATTGTCGGCCATACCTCCATGCGCACGGTGACCGATTGGAATTTCGCGGTGGTGCCGCTGTTCCTGCTGATGGGGTCGTTTGCAACCACCTCGGGCATGAGCCGCGAGCTGTTTCGCGCCGCCAACGCTTTTCTCGGACATCTGCGCGGCGGACTAGGCATCGCCACCATCGCCGCCTGCGGCGGCTTTGCCGCCATTTGCGGCTCATCGGTGGCGACGGCTGCCACCTTTTCCCGGGTGGCGTATCCGGAAATGCGCCGCTTCGGCTACCCACAAAGTTTTGCCACCGGCGTCATCGCCGCCGGCGGCACCTTGGGCATCATGATCCCGCCATCCACCGTGCTCGCCGTCTACGGCCTCATCACCGAGCAGGACATCGGCAAGCTGTTCGTCGCCGGCATCGTACCGGGGTTGGTCGCGGTGCTGATGTACATGGTCACCATCAGCATTATCGGTTATGCGCGGCCGGGTTTTCTGCCGGCGGGAAAGCGCGCTCCCTGGGCCGAACGGTTGCGGGCGATGCGCGACATCTGGGCGACGCTCCTGCTTTTTCTGTTCGTCATCGGCGGTATCTACGGCGGCCTCTTCACGGCCACGGAGGCCGCCGGCATGGGCGCGGGCGGCGCCTTCCTGATCGGCATCGCCCGACGCCGCTTGTCGCGCCGGGACATCCTTCGCTCTCTCCTTGAGGCAACGCGCACGACGGCGGCCGTCTTCACGGTGCTGATTGGCGCCATTCTGTTCGGTTATTTTCTGACCATCACGCAGACACCGCAGAAAGTTACCGAGTTCCTGACCGGGCTGGGACTCGGCAAGTACGGTGTGCTGGTGTTGATCATGCTCATGTATTTGCTGCTCGGCTGCCTAATGGATGCGCTCGCCATGATCATCCTGACGGTGCCGATTATCTTTCCGGTCATTAAGGAACTCGGCTTCGATCCGATCTGGTTCGGGGTCATTATCGTCATGACGGTAGAGCTCGGGCTGATCCATCCGCCCGTAGGCATGAATATTTTCGTCATCAAAAGCGTCGTTGAGGATGCCAAAATCGCGACCATTTTCTATGGCGTGCTGCCCTTTATCATTACCGATATCCTGCGCCTGGTCCTGTTGATCGTCCTGCCGGGCCTGGCGCTGTGGTTACCAGGGAAAATGTGAAGGCGATCGACGGCTCATCTTCCATTGTGGTGCGGGAGCGGTTAGGACATTGCCTGCGCCTGTTGGGCGCCGGAGAGCCGCCATCCAAGATCCAGGCATCAAAAAGGTCATTCCAGGGCGACGGCAAAAGACCCGCGCAGCGGCGGCTGAGCGACAGCTCGATTTCGCCGAGTTGCCAAGCTACGTCGGATATCAGGTGAGGCGAGCACAGGCCGCGATCTTCGGCCAGTTCGAAACGATGCTGGCTGACTTCGATTTGACGCCGGGCTCCTTCGGCGTGCTCACCCTGATCAAGGCCAATCCCGGTATTACGCAGGTGGCGTTGGCGGCGGCCTTCGGGGTCGACAAATCGACCATGAGCCCGGTGATCGTGCGGCTCGAAAAACGCGGCCTGATCCGGCGGGAGGTTTTGCCCAGCGACCGGCGCTGTCATGCCTTGTTTTTTGAGCCGGGGGCCGCAGCCTATTTTGCGGCGGCCCGAGACCAGGTGGCCGCGTTCGAAGAAGGGTTGGCGGCGCGCTTGTCGAAGGCGGAACAGCGTGAGTTTGCCCGCTTGCTGGCGAAGTTGCAGGAGTGAGCTAACAGGGTCGAGGCAACAATTTTGCTCGCCAGCGCGGTTTTCTGTTTTGACAAGTTCTCTTTTTGTTCTTATAGTGGACGATAGTCCCGCCGGCTCGCTCTAAGCCTCAGAAACAGCTTCTGTTTCAATGCATTATCTCACAAGCGCATCCACCCAATTCTGTCGTTTCGAGCAAGGGCTGCTCCGGTCTGCGGACGAGCCTATCCCCTTGGTCAAAGCGCCGCTCGGCCTGACGGAGGGCCCTGTCGGGCGACCCGTCGCCCATTGCGGCAGGCCAACCGGTCATGGCGATACCGCGGCCCAGAGCGCGCGGAACCCAAAACAGGGGCAGGCTCTCGACCAGCCCGGGGACCCCCGTATCGCAAAGCTACGCCGCAGCATTGCCAAACTTGAGACCTCCTTCTTTCGGGTCACGCCAACCACCCTTTCACTCGGCGTGCCTGAAATTCACCGGCATCTCCCAGGGCCTGGGCTTGCTTGCGGCGTGCTGCACGAAGTGAGTGCGGCAAGCTACGGCGATGCACCGGCGGCCCTGGCCTTCCTGTTCGCATTGACGTCGATGGCGCTACAGGCAAAACCGGGTCTCGTCATGGTGGTCCTCTCCCAGCGGGCCTGCGCCCATTGGGGCCGACTTTACGGGCACGGACTTGATCGGTTCGGGGTTGATCCCAGCCGACTCATGCTGGTCGAAGCGGCCACCGATAAGGAGGCGCTGTGGGGCATTGAGGAGATCCTAAGATCACGCGTGCAGCCGGCAATGGTCGCCGGTGCCCTTGCCCGTCCTGCCGATCTGACGGCCAGCCGTCGCTTGAACCTGGCCGCAGCTGCCTTGGCCATTCCCTTGGCCTTGGCATCTCCGGCAAAGGCGGGGGGGGAGAGTGCGGCGGCAACGCGCTGGCGCATCGGCACCATACCGGCTTCGCGCGATCGCTTCGGCGCACTCTTAAATCCCCGATGGCGCGTCAGCCTTGAACGCTGCCGCCATGGCCGTCCCGGAACGTGGTTTGTCGAGTGGCATCATGTCGCGCATCGTTTCAGTTTGGTTGCAGGCCTGGCCGATCGCTCGTCTACTCAGGGCGCAGGCCTCCGCGTCACCGGTTGAGCGCCGGCTCAGGCCGCTGCTTGATCCGGTGCAAGCGCTGGTGCTCGTCGCTCCTGGCAAAGGTGGCCAACGCATCGTTTGCCTCAACAGGGCGGCGCATGCTGGCGGTCTGAGCTTGGGTGAGCTCCTCTCCAACGCCCGCTCCAAAGTCCTCAATCTGCAGATACGCGATGCCGATCCGGCTGCCGATCGGGACGCCCTGTACAAGCTTGCGTTCTGGGCGATGCGCTATTGCCCGGGGGTAGCGGTTTGTGATGAGGCAAGCGGCGCCGATGGCTTGTTCTTGGACATTACGGGCGCCGCGCAGCTTTTCGGCGGCGAGGAGCGCCTGCTTGCTGATCTAGAGCGCCGGCTAGGAAGCTTTGGCCTTCACCCGCGCCTTGCCATTGCCGGCACGGCCGGGGCGGCCTGGGCCCTCGCCCGCTACGGCAAACGCAATCGGATCGTGCTTGCACCGGGGGCGGAGCAGGAGGGGCTCAAAGATTTGCCGCTGGCCGCCTTGCGGCTTCCTGAAGAGGTATTGACGGTCCTGCGCCGCCTTGGCTTTCGCCGTTGTGGCGAGCTGATCGATCAACCGCGCGCCCCCTTCGGTGCCCGCTTCGATGCCCCTCTTCTGTCTCGACTGGATCAGGCCCTAGGCCGTGCACCCGAGCCGCTCATTCCCGTTGTGCCGCCGCCCCTCTACCGCGCGCAGGCCCAATTCCTCGAACCGATTTTGCAGCAAGAGCACGTGCTTGAAGCGGCGCGCGGCCTGCTTCAGAGCCTGATGCAGGATCTTGCCCGTGATGCGGTGGGCGTTCGCCTGCTGCGTTTGCTGCTGTTCAAGCTGGATGGCGCGGCGGTATCGCTGGAGCTGGGACTTGCCGCCCCAAGTCGTGACGCCCAGCATTTGGCCCAGCTGATCGGCTTGCGCCTCTATCGCCTCCACTCCGAGTTCGAAACGGACTTCGGTTTCGAAGCAGCAGCCCTTCATGTCCTGACCGCCGAGGACATGCCCGAACAGCAAAACCAGCTGGCGATTGCCGCCCATAATGCTGCGCCGGAGGAGCTTGCCCGGTTGATCGACCGGTTACAGCACCGTCTTGGGGCCGGCGCGGTTGGGCAACTGATCGCACAGCAGAGCCACATCCCCGAACGGGCGGTTCGGCACAGCAAAGGCTTTAGCCTGCCTAAGATTTCCCGCAGTTCGTCGCCGCCGCGTCCTGAGGAGCCGTTGCCGTGGGCGCCGGATCTGCCTGCAGGCGAGCGTCCTCTTTTGCTGTTGCCACGTCCCGAGGCCGCAGACGTCGTCGCCCTCGTTCCGGAAGGGCCGCCACGACAGTTCCGTTGGCGCGGCGTACGGCATCAAGTTGCCTATTCCGGCGGTCCAGAACGCATCGCCGCAGAGTGGTGGCGCCGTACAGGAGAGCCAACCCGCGATTATTATGTGGTGGAGGATACCGCCGGCCGACGTTTTTGGCTCTTTCGTGCGGGCCTCTACGACCGTGAGAGCGCTGCTCCACAATGGTTTGTCCACGGGGTGTTTGGATGAACACCCCCTGCTCGCTCCAACTCAATCGGCCCACGGGCGCCCGGTCGAGCGCCAATCCTCCTCCCCTGCCTTCGCCTGGCAACAAAAATAAAACGCGGCGGTTGGCATAAGAGGGGGAAAACCATGGTCGCCTTCGCCGAGTTGATCGCTGCCAGCAATTTTTCTTTCCTGCGTGGGGCCTCCCACCCGCACGAGATGGTCGGGCAGGCAGCCGAGCTGGGGCTTGCTGGCATCGGCATTGCCGATCGCAATACGCTGGCCGGCGTCGTCCGAGCGCATCAGGCAGCAAAAGAGTATGGCATCCGCCTCCTCGTCGGCGCCCGGCTCGTGACCACGGATGGTTTTGAGACCATCTGCTATCCGACAGATCGCGCGGCCTACGGCCGCCTCTGCCAATTGCTCACCCGCGGCAATCGCTGCGCCCTGAAGGGCGAATGTCACTTCACGTTCCCGGACATGCTGGCCGCAAGCGACGGCCAACTCTTTATCGTTGTTCCGCCGCAGCGAATAACCACGGAGCTAGCCGATCGCTTGTGTGCACTTGCAAAGGCCGCGCCGGGCCGTGGTTATCTTGCCGCCAGCTTCGCCTACCGCGGCGATGAGCAGCGTCGATTTGGCGAGCTGGCCAAGCTGGCTGCGACAACACGCACCCCGCTGCTCGCCACCGCCGATGCGCTTTATCATCACCCCAACCGACGTTCACTCGCCGACGTGCTCACCTGCATCCGCGAAAAATGCAGCATCATGCAAGCGGGCTATCGCCTGGAGGCCAACGCAGAGCGGCATTTAAAACCTGCCGTCGAAATGTCACGCCTGTTCGCAGGCTATCCCGAGGCCATCGCCCGCACCTGCGAGCTTACCGGCCGTATTACCTTCAGCCTCGATCAGCTACGCTATGAATACCCGCAAGAGCCGGTGCCACCCGGCCGGGTGCCACAAGCCTATCTTGAAGAGCTGACGGTCCGGCACGCGAGACTGCGCTATCCCAATGGCGTGCCCGCCAAGGTGCAAGCGCTCATCGACAAGGAACTCGCCCTCATCGCCCGGCTCGACTATGCACGCTATTTCCTCACCGTCTACGACATTGTCCGCTACGCTCGCGAGGAATTGGATACGCCAATCCTTTGCCAGGGTCGCGGCTCGGCCGCCAACAGCGCCGTGTGCTATTGCCTCGGTATTACCGCCGTCGACCCCACCCAAATCGATCTCTTGTTCGAGCGCTTTATCTCTGCCGATCGTCGTGAGCCGCCCGACATCGACGTCGATTTCGAGCACGAACGGCGCGAGGAAGTTATCCAGTATATCTATCGGCGCTATGGCCGCGAGCGTGCCGCCATCTGCTCCACCGTCATTCACTACCGTCCGCGCATGGCAATCCGCGAGGTCGGCAAGGCGATGGGACTCAAGGAAGACGTAACGGCAAGCCTTGCCGGCCTGATCTGGGGCGAGGGCGACGGCGAGATCCCCGACCAGCACATCACCGAGGCCGGCCTCGATCCTGCCAATCCTGCAATCCAACAGGCCATCGCTCTCGCCCGCGCGCTGCTCGGCTTTCCACGCCATCTTTCCCAGCACGTCGGCGGCTTCGTGCTAACGCGCGAACGTCTCGATGAGACCGCTCCCATCCACAATGGCGCCATGGCGGAGAGAACCTTTCTCGAATGGGATAAAGACGATATCGACGCACTCGGCATGCTGAAGGTGGATGTGCTGGCGCTTGGCATGCTCACGTGCATCCGCAAGGCCTTTGATCTCATCGCGCAGCACTACGGCAAGGCCTATTCGCTCGCCAACATACCGCGCGAAGATCCGAAAGTGTACGAGATGCTTTCGCGAGCCGATTCGGTGGGTGTGTTCCAGGTCGAGAGTCGTGCACAGATGTCGATGCTGCCGCGGCTCAAGCCGGTCTGCTTTTATGACCTCGTCATTGAAGTGGCGATCGTGCGCCCTGGACCCATCCAGGGCGACATGGTGCATCCCTACCTGCGCCGTCGCGATAAGCTCGAACCGGTTAGCTATCCCTCCGAGGCTCTCAAAGCAGTGCTGCAAAAAACTTTGGGCGTGCCGTTGTTCCAGGAACAGGCGATGCAGATCGCCATTGTGGCGGCCGGCTTCACGCCTGATGAAGCCGATCGGCTACGCCGCGCCATGGCCACTTTTCGGCACGTGGGAACCATTCACACCTTTCGCGAGAAATTCATCGCCGGCATGGTTCGCAACGACTACGAGCAGGAATTTGCCGAACGCTGCTTCAGCCAAATCGAAGGCTTTGGCGAATATGGTTTCCCGGAGAGCCATGCGGCGAGCTTCGCTCACCTCGTCTACGTCTCGTCCTGGCTCAAGTACCACTACCCCGATGCTTTTTGTGCAGCGATCCTGAACAGCCAACCCATGGGTTTCTACCAGCCGGCACAGCTCGTGCGCGATGCGCGCGAGCACGGCGTAAAGGTGCATCCCCCCGACATCAATTTTAGCGACTGGGCCTGCACGCTGGAGCCTTTGTCGTCTTTCGCCGTCGGCGCGGATAGGCAGAGCCAGGCTTGCGCTGGGCGGCCGCAAACGGGACCAAATAGAGCGCCAGAGGTCGGTGATGGTTGCCAGACGGCGAATGAACGCCGTGCGGTTCGTCTCGGCTTATGCCTGATCAGCGGGCTGGCGGAGGCGGCGACCCAGAAGACCATTGTGGCTACCCGGGGCGATGGCTACGCCGACATCTTATCGCTGTGGCTGCGTACCGGCGCCCCTGTGAGCGTTCTGGAGCGACTAGCCAACGCCGATGCCTTTCGCTCGATCGGACTCGACCGGCGTGCGGCCTTGTGGGCCGTCAAGGGCCTCGGCGGCGGCGCGCTCAACAAACGGCCAAAGCCAATGGCCTCCAGCCCAGCATCGCTGCTGACGCACGGCATGACCGGCGATCTTTTCGCCGAGCCTGCCGTGGAGTTACCCACCATCACCATGGGTGAACACGTGGTGGAAGACTACGCCGCTATTAGCTTGTCGCTGAAGGCGCACCCAATCGCCTTCTTTCGTCGGCCGCTAGCCGCCCGCGGTATCCTCACCAGCGCCGAGCATTGGGACGAACAATTGGCCGGCCGGCGTGTATCGGTCGCCGGTTTGGTACTGGTCCGCCAGCGCCCCGGCACCGCCAAAGGCGTGATCTTCCTCACCCTCGAGGACGAAACCGGCATCGTCAACGTGGTGGTGTGGCCCAAGGTATTTGCCAACAACCGGCGCGTTGTGATGTCGGCGCAGTTTCTAGAAGTGCACGGCCGCATAGAACGCCAGGGGCTGGTCATCCACGTTGTGGCCGAGCGGCTTGTCGACCGTTCAGATGCGTTGCGTGCGCTTGGCGATGGCACCGCCGGCATGCCCGCGACCGCCAAGCAAGTACGGGAAGGCTCCTGGAAGTCGCCTAAAAGCCGCGATTTCCACTGATTGGCTGGGCACCGCCCCCATTGCTTCCCACTTGATCATCGCTGCAAGCTCTGCTGGAAAGCGCACCGAGGCTTGTCGTCTCGACGAGCTTGGCGACGCACACGGGGAGGAAAACATATGGCCGCACCTATTATCACTTGCGTCGAAGACTTGCGCGTACTTGCTCAGCGCCGTGTGCCGAAAATGTTTTATGACTACGCCGACTCGGGCGCCTGGAGCGAGAGCACCTACCGGGCCAATGAAACCGACTTCCAACGCATTCATTTGCGCCAACGCGTTGCCGTCGACATGTCGAACCGTACGCTTGCCAGCAGCATGATCGGCCAACCCGTCTCCATGCCCGTGGCACTGGCACCCGTCGGACTTTGCGGCATGCAACACGCCGACGGTGAGGTGCACGCTGCCCGCGCCGCCGCCGCGGCAGGAGTTCCCTTTACGCTGTCAACCATGAGCATCTGCTCGATCGAGGACGTGGCCGAGGGCGTCGAGGAGCCGTTTTGGTTCCAGCTCTACGTCATGCGCGATCGCGACTTCATCGACCGCCTGATTGGCCGAGCCAAGGCGGCGGGTTGCTCGGCCCTGGTGCTGACGCTCGATTTGCAAATTCTCGGCCAGCGCCACAAGGACGTGAAAAATGGCCTGACCGCCCCGCCGAAGATGACGCTCGCCAACATCGTCGATATTGCCGGCAAACCGCGCTGGTGGCTGGGCATGCTCGGCACCAAACGGCGCACGTTCCGCAACATTGTCGGTCATGCCAAGGGCGTCAAGGACACGCGCGCACTCTCGGCCTGGACCGCCGAACAGTTCGACCCAAGCCTCAGTTGGGACGACGTCAAGCGCATCAAGGAGCGCTGGGGCGGCAAGCTCATCCTCAAGGGCATTCTCGACCCCGAGGATGCCGAGCTTGCGGTCCGCAGCGGCGCCGATGCCATCATCGTCTCCAACCATGGCGGCCGGCAGCTCGACGGCGCCCCTTCGTCGATTTCGGCGTTGCCCGAGATCGCCCGCAGCGTGGGCAGCCGCATCGAGGTGCTGATGGATGGCGGCGTTCGTTCCGGACAGGACGTCATCAAGGCTCTGGCGCTGGGCGCCAAAGGCGTCTTTATCGGCCGTGCCTATGTCTACGGCCTCGGCGCGCTGGGCGAGGCCGGTGTTGCCAAGTCCCTCGAAATCATCCGCACGGAGCTCGATATCACCATGGCGCTCTGCGGCCTGCGCGATGTGAAGCAGGTGAGCGCCGATATCCTCGTGAAACACAACACCTGATGCGCGCCGGCGCTTGCCCGCCGGCATTGGCTCTACCCCTCCTGCCGCATTGCAAGTAAGCTTGGCTAAAACCGCGCAGGGGGGAAGGCGTTTGGCAATGCGCATGCGGAGCTCCCAGGATTTCGCGGCCGGCCTGCTGTTGTTTGCCTTTGGCCTGGCTGGGTTGTGGATCGGCGCCGACTATCCCATGGGAACCGCGCAAAGGCCCGGGACCGGCGTCTTGCCCCAGATCCTGAGCTGGTGCCTGATCGCGACCGGCGTGCTGCTCTGGCTCAAGACCGCCCTCGCCGGCAGCCCGCCGCTTTCCGGCTGGGCCTGGCGACCCGCCATCATGGTCACGCTGGCGACGGCGGCGTTCGCCCTGTTGGTCGACCGGCTGGGCCTGGTGGTGGCCATGCTCGTGTCGATGACCATTACCGCCCTCGGCACCCCGGACACGCGCTGGCGCGAGTATGGGATGTTCGCGCTGCTCATGCTCGGGCTCGGCGTCGGCCTGTTCATTTACGGCCTTGGTATGCCCATCACCGCCCTTCCCACGGGGCATGCATGGAAATAGCCGGGCTCCTCGCCAACCTTGGGCTCGGGTTTTCGGTGGCGGTCTCGCTGCAGAACCTGCTGTGGTGCCTGGCCGGTGCGGTCATCGGCACCTGCATCGGCGTGCTGCCGGGAGTGGGCCCGGTCGCCACCATGGCGCTGCTGCTGCCCGTCACCTATCTGCTGCCCGCCGAAGGCGCCCTCATCATGCTGGCCGGCATCTACTACGGCGCGCAATACGGTGGTTCCACCACCGCCATCCTCGTCAACCTACCGGGCGAATCGAGCTCGGTGGTGACCACGCTCGACGGCTACCAGATGGCGCGACAGGGCCGCGCCGGCGCGGCCCTCGCCATCGCCGCACTCGGCTCCTTCTTCGCCGGCTGCGTGGCAACCGTCGCCATCGCATTGGCGGCGCCGCCGCTGACGCGGCTGGCGCAACAATTTACGCCGCCAGACTACTTCTCCCTGATGACGCTCGGCTTGGTATTCGCCATCGTGCTGGCGCGCGGCTCGGTGCTCAAGGCGTTCGGCATGGTGTTCCTTGGCATGCTGCTCGGCCTGATTGGCACCGACGTCAACACCGGCAATCTGCGCTACACCTTCGGCATCAGCGATCTGTTCGACGGCATCGGCTTCGTGCCGCTCGCCATGGGCGTGTTCGGCGTCGCCGAGATCATCGCCAATCTGACCAATCCGGAGCGGGCTGAGCTCGCCAGCTCGAAACTCAGTGGACTGCTCCCCAGCCGCGAGGACATGCGGCGCTCGATCGCACCGATCGTGCGGGGAACCGCGCTGGGCGGACTGCTCGGGATTCTGCCGGGGGGAGGAGCGATCCTCGCTTCCTTCTCGGCCTACACCCTGGAGAAAAAGCTTTCACGCACGCCGGAGAAGTTTGGCACCGGCATGATCGAGGGCGTGGCCGCCCCCGAGAGCGCCAACAACGCCGCCGCCCAGACCTCCTTTATTCCCATGCTCACGCTCGGCATTCCGTCCAATGCCGTGATGGCGATGATGATTGGTGGCATGATGATCCATGGCATCATCCCCGGCCCGCAGGTGATGGAACAAAGACCCGGGCTGTTTTGGGGCATGATCGTTAGCATGTGGTTTGGCAACCTGATGCTGATCGTGCTCAATCTGCCCCTGATTGGCATCTGGGTGCGGCTGCTGCTGGTGCCCTATCGTCTACTGGCCATTGCTATTCTGTTCTTCTGCTGCATTGGCGTTTACAGTCTCAACAACTCCGCCAACGAAGTGCTCATGATCGCCGTGTTCGGCCTGTTCGGCTATTTGCTGATGAAGCTCGATTTTGAGCCGGCGCCCCTGCTGCTCGGCTTTCTGCTTGGGCCGATGATGGAAGTCTACATGCGACGCACCATGCTGTTGTCGCGCGGCGATCCTTGGGTATTCCTGCAGCGACCATTGTCGCTATGCTTCCTGCTGCTTGCCGCCCTGCTGCTGACCTTTGTCGTCCTGCCCAACGTGCGCAAGGCGCGCGAGGCGGCATTCCAAGAGTAGATTTGACGCCCACCGACAGCAGACGGCATGCTTCCCTTCTGAGCGTTCAAGACCGATAGAGAGGACCAAGAATGCGTCGTCGCGAATTTCTCGCCTT
>DASTMQ010000147.1:0-2237 GCA_035714005.1 Hyphomicrobiaceae bacterium | reverse complement strand
GGAGCCGGCGCGGTCGTCCTTGCCCTACTTCGAGGGGGTCCAGTTTTCGCTCTAGGGTTTGTCTGCGGCCGGGCCGGGCAAAAATTGCGCGGAGGCGGTACTGCCCAAGGCAATAAGGATCGAACTTGCGAGAATGGACCGTCGCATCGCTAATTTCCTGCTTGATGTTTTTGTTGGCCGATGCGTCCGAAGACACGCGGGGTTGCTGATGTCCCGCGCACGTGCGCGCTCCCGTGCTTTGGAGCGACGGCCGCAGCAACTCTAGCAAAAGAACAGCCGAGTGCGCGCGTTCTTCACACGGATTATCGGTGCGGGCCCTTTTTAGGGTCGACCCACCGCCGATTTGCGCTTGCCACCGTCGTCGGTTCTGCCCTGTTCGGTCAGGGCCTTGACCCGGCTGTCGACCACGCGTCGGCAGGTTTTCGCGTAGTCGCTTTTGCTCATGTGGGTGGCGCTGTCCCAATCCTTCAAGCAATCCTTAAACCAGGCCTCGCCGCAGGCGCGGATGGTCTCGGGCGTGCCGCGGCAATCGGCCTTGGGCACCGTGCCCGTCGGCGCCGTGCCCGTCGCCGGCTCGCTCTTTGGCTGGGCGGCCGATTGGGCGTGCGCAGCCAAGGGGCAGGCCATGATCACAAGCGGCAGCGCCAAATGCCAAATACGCATGCGACGGCTCCAGGTGCGCGGGGGGCGTCCAACCGACCATCCCAGCATCGCCGGGAAACGGCGCCACCATATCCGGGGAAATCCTGAAACTGGCGGGGGGCACGCACCCCCCATGTGGCCCCCATGCGGCCGGTGTGAGGGCTGCTGGGAGGCGCCGGCGCTCGCCGGGTGCCGCAGGCGGAAAGGCGGGCGGAAAGGCGCGCGGAGGCCAAGTGGCCCCATGCTATCCTTGGGGCGCGGGGAGGGAGGCTCGGCCAATGCCGACGCAAGAGCTCCAATACTGGGACAAGGGTTTGCGGTTGCGAGGAGTTCTGGCCTGCGAGGCGGCGCCGGCGGCGCCGCGGCCGGGCGTGCTGGTCGTCCACGAGGGGCTGGGGCTCAACGCCCACATCGTGGAGCAGACGCAGCGCGTGGCGCGGCTCGGTTACGTGGCCCTGGCGGCCGACATGTTCGGTGAGGGGCGCCAGGTGCGCGGCCCGCCGGGCACGCAACTGCAAGAAGCGCGCGCGCTCGTCGGTGCCCTTCGTGCCGACCCGGCAAAGCTCAGAGCACGCGCCCGGGCGGCGGTCGCCGCGCTGGCGTCCCTGCCGCAAGTGGATCGAGGGCGGCTCGGCGCCATCGGCTTCTGCTTCGGCGGCTCGGTCGTGCTCGAACTCGCGCGCGATGGGGCGCCGCTGCGGGCGGTCGTCAGCGTCCATGGCGTGCTATCAACCCCGCGACCTGCCGCCGTCGGCGGCGTGCGGGCAAGCCTTTTGGTGTTGACGGGTGCCGACGATCCGCTGGCGCCCGCCCAAGAGGTGGCGGCCTTTGCCGAGGAAATGCGCACCGCCAAGGTGGCGGACTGGCAGGTGATCAGCTACGGCAACGCGCTTCACGGCTTCACCAACCCCAGCGCCGATGGCTCAATTCTGCCGAGCGCGCGCTATGATGCCAGGGCCAGCGCGCGCGCCTGGAGGGCTATGCAAGGCTTCCTCGCCGAGACTTTGGACGCCGAGGCGACCAACGCGTGCTAGCTGCCGCCCTTGTCGGGGCTGCCGAGGCTGAGCTTGCCGAATGGACGGCCATGGACGTCAACTCCAGCGCCAGCCCGTCATTGCCGTGCAAGACGGAGGCCCTAGGGATGGCGCAATGGATGAGCAGGCTGGCCGTGGGCCGCGGGCCGCGGGGCTCTGGGCCCGGCGGCGTCGCGCCGGCTACGGTGAACGTCGCGTCAGCTCCAGTGTTAGGAGAGAGCCATGATGAGGCCAAGCCGACGACAGGTTCTGAGTGCGGGCGCGGCGATGATGATGGCCGGCGCCGTTGGCCGTGGGCGCGGCGCCTTGGCGCAACAGGCGCCGGCTGCGGGCAACTCCGGCTGGAGCTACCGCAGCGCCAGGGACTTGGCCGCCGCGCTCAAAAAGCGCGAGCTTTCCGCCGTCGAGCTGCTGGAGCAAGTCATTGCCCGCGTCGAGGCCTTGGATGGGCGGCTCAACGCCGTGGTGGTGCGCGACTTCGAGCGGGCGCGTGCGGCCGCCAAAGCGGCCGATCTGGCGCTCGGGCGCGGGGAGGAGCGGGCGCTCACGGGCATTCCGATG